>JACPCJ010000072.1 GCA_016179865.1 Actinomycetota bacterium
GAGACGCGGGGCGGCGCCGGGGCCGCCGACGACGAGGCCGAGGCCCTCGGGATCTGGCCGGCCACCGTCGTCTCGGTGGGCGAGGGCGAGGAGACCACCGGGGCACCCGTTACCTTCGTGGCCCTCCGCATGGCCACGCGGGCGGCGACGGCCCTGGCCCGCGCCGCCGACGAGGACCGGGTGCGCCTGGTGCTCGTCGGCGACCTCGACGACGTGCCCGGCGACCTCCTCTTCGCCGACCGCTTCGCTCCCCAGGGCGAGGGGGAGGCGCCGGGCGCGGCACCGGCCGACGACGCAGGCGAGGAGGTCGGCTCGTGAGCCTCGTCGCCCTGTGCTCGGCCGGTGCCAGTCCCGGGGTCACCACCACCGCCTTGGCCCTGGCCGCCTGGTGGCCCCGGCCCGCCCTCGTGGTGGAGGCCGACCCCTCGGGCGGCGTCCTCGCCGCCCGCTTCGGGCTCGAAGCGGCCCCCGGCCTCCTCACCCTGGCCGCCGCCGCCCGTCACGGGATCGGGCCCGAGGCGGTGCGTGACCACGCCCAGACTCTGGGCGAACGCCTGACCGTCGTCGTCGCTCCACCCGGGGCGCGCCGCATGGCCGGTGCCCTGGGGGCTGCCGCCTCGCTGGTGCCCGCCCTCGGCGCGCTTCACGGCGACGTGCTGGTCGACGCCGGCCGGGTCGACCCCGCCTGGGCGCTCCCGGCCCTTGTCGGCGCGGCGTCGCTCGTCGTCGTGGTGGCCCGTCCCCGTCTCGACGAGCTGCGCCGCCTGCCCGACGTTCTCGCCGCGCTGGCCGAGGCGGGCCGTCCGGCGGCGCTGGTGCTCCGGGGCGCCCGTCCCTACCCGCCCAGACAGGTGGAAGAGGCCCTCGGGGCGGTGGTGGCCGGGGTGGTCCCCGACTCGCGGGCCGCAGGCGCCTTCACGGGAGGCGGGCCCGGCTGGGGCCCGGGCGTCCCCCGTTTCGGGTACGCGCTCCAATCCCTGACGTCCGAACTCGCTGCCCGCGTCCACCCAGACGCAACCGAGCACGGCGGGAACGGCGCCGCCCCGACTCCGCGAGCCGCCCGCCCCGCACCCTCGGTCGAACAGGAGGCCCGATGGTGACCCGGCCCGACCCCGCCCTCGTGGCGGATTTGCGCGCCCGCGTCGCCGAACGCCTGAGCGCTCGCCACCACGACGACCTCGCCGCCGGCCGGAGCCGTCTCTCGGGCGAGGACGAGCGCGCCTTCGCCCACGACCTCATCCAACGGGCGCTTGACGAGCACGCGGCCGAGGCCCTCGGCCCCCGCGCCCGGCGGCTCGACGCCCAGGAGGAGCAGGCCCTCGGCGAGGCCGTGTTCGCCGCCATCTTCGGCTTCGGTGCCTTCGAGCGGCACCTGCACGACCCGAAGGTGACTGACATCCACGCCCAGGGCTGCGACCGGGTCTTCGTCGTCTACGACGACGGCACCAAGGCGCAGGTCGACCCCGTGGCCGAGAGCGACGAGGCCATGGTCGAGACGGTGCGGGCCGTGCTCGCCGACGGCCGCACCGAGCGCCGCTGGGACCCGTCGTCACCCGTGGTGCACTTCCGCCTCGCCGACGGGAGCCGGCTGTGCGCGGTGATGAGCGTGGCGGAGCGCCCGTCGGTCGCCATCCGGCGTCACCGTCACCCGGTCGTGTTCCTCCCCGACCTCGTGGCCCTCGGGGCCATGGACCAGCGCCTGGCCGCCTTCCTGGCCGCCCTCGTGAGGGCCCGCAAGAACGTGATCGTGGCGGGGGGCACGTCGGTGGGGAAGACCACGCTGCTCCGGGCCCTCGTCAACGAGATCCCATCCCACGAGCGGCTCGTCACGGTCGAGGACTCGGCCGAGCTGGGCGCCGAGGCCTACCCCGAACTCCACCCCGACGTCGTGACCCTCGAGACCCGGGACCCCAACGTGGAGGGCACGGGCGAGGTCACCATGGCCGAACTCACGAAGCTGGCCCTCCGCCTCGACCCCGACCGGGTGATCGTGGGCGAGGTCCGCGGCGCCGAGGTCGTCCACATGCTCGACGCCATGACCCAGGGCAACGACGGGTCGATGTGTACCCTCCACGCCCGGTCCAGCCAGGCCGTGTTCAAGAAGCTCGCCATGTACGCCGGGCGCTCGCCCGAGCGCTGGAGCATCGAGGACACCTACCGGGTGGTCGATCTGGCGGTGGACTTCGTTGTCCACCTGGGCCGGGACCACCACCACGATGAAGGGCGCCGGGGGACGCGGTACGCGACCTCGGTGCGGGAGGTGCTGGAGGCCGACGGCCCCCTCATCGCCTCCAACGAGGTCTTCCGCCCCGGTGCCGACGGCCGGGCCGTGCCCGGGGCACCGCTCCGCTCCTCGACCCTCGAAGATCTCGTGACCGCAGGCCTCGACCCCGACGTGCTGCTGGCGGGAGGCGAGCCCCGGTGAGCGGGGACGTGCTTGCCGCCCTCTTCGGCGCCCTCGTGGGCGCGGGAGCCCTCCTCGCCTGGAGCGGCCTGGCCCCTGCGCGCTCGGGGGCACGGGCCTCCACCCTCGCGGGGGAGTCGGGGCGGGTGCTCTCGGCGCATCCGCGCCGGGTGGTGGCCGTGCTCGCCGCCGGTACCATCGCCTTCCTCGTCACCGGCTGGCCCATGGGGGCTGTGCTCGCCGGGCTGGCGGCGTGGGGCCTGCCAGGCGTCCTCGGGCGCGACGCGGCCGACACGAGCGAGCGGAGCGAGGCCGTGGCCGCCCTCGCCGAGCACCTGCGCGACATCATGGCGGCCGGCGCCGGGATCGAGGAGGCCCTGGCCGCGGCCGCCCCCGTGGCGCCGCCTCGCATCCGCGACGAGTGCATGCGACTGGCCGTCCGGGTGCCCCGCGAGGGGTTCGAGCCCGCCCTGCGCGCCTTCGGGGCCGAGTGCGCGGACCCGACCGCCGACCTGGTCGTGACGGCCCTCCTGATCTCCCGGCGCACCCACGCCGCCGACCTTGGGGCGCGACTCGGCGCGGTCGCCGAGGCCGCCCGCGGGGAGGCCCTCATGGTGGCCCGCGTGCAGGCGGGCCGGGCCCGCCTTCGCACCGCCGTCCGGGTCGTTGTCGCGACCACCTTCGGCTTCGCCGGCGTTCTCGCGGCGCTCGACCGCTCCTTCCTCGTCGCCTATGACGACGCCCTCGGCCAGGCGTGGCTCGTGGTGGTCGGCCTGATCTTCGCCGTGAGCCTGGGGGCGCTGCGGCGCATGGCCCGGGTCGACGAAGCCCCCAGGCTCCTCGCCCGGGCGGCGACCACGGGCGAGGCCGGGCCGTGATCGCCCCCCTCGCGCTGCTCGCCGCTGCCGGGGTGTGGGCCGGGCTGTCGCTTCTGCTCCGCGGGCTGCGCCCACCACCCCCGCCGCTCGCCGAGGCCCTGGCCGCGGGCGAGTGGCACCCGCACGAGCCGGGGTCCCCTGTCCCAGAGCGCGGGTGGGTGGCCCGGGTGGGCGCCGCCGCCGCACGCGCCGCCTGGCTGCCGAGGTCCGCCCAAGCCGACCTCGCCGTGCTGTCGCGGAGCCGCGATCGGCACGCCGCCGAGCAGGTCCTCGCCGCGTGCTGCTTCGCGTCGTTCGTGCCCCTGACCGCAGTGGCCCTCGCGGCCTTCGGGGTCGGGCTCCCCGCCGGTCTCGTCGCCCTGGTCGCCGTGGCCTTCGGGGCGGGCGGGCTCGCGGTTCCGGGGCTCGTGGTGCGCACCGAAGCGACCAAGGCCCGTGACGAACTGCGCCATGGGCTCTGTGCCTTCGCCGACCTGGTCGTGATCGTCCTCGCCGGCGGAGGCGGGATCGAGACCGCGCTCGCCGACGCCTCGAGGGCGGGTGAGGGCCCCGCCTTCACCCAGATCGAATCGGCACTCGGCGCGGCACGGGTAAAGGGCACGCCCCCCTGGGACGCCCTCAGCGCCCTGGGCGAGCGCCTCGGGGTGGGCGAGCTGGGTGAGCTGGGGGCGAACCTCGCCCTGGCCGGCACCCACGGCGCCCGCGTGCGCCAGGCGCTCGCCGCGTCGGCGGCGTCGCTCCGGGCGCGGCGGATCGCCCGGGTGGAGGCCAAGGCGTCCTCGGCGACGGAGGCCATGAACGTGCCGGTGGCGGGGATGCTCTTCGGCTTCCTCGCCTTTCTCCTCTACCCCTCGCTCCTTGCGGTGCTCGGCATGTGACGGGGGCGCGATCACGACGAACCGATGTCACGACAGAAAGGACCGACATGACCCGGCTCATGACACGGATCGCCTCGGGCGTCACGCCCGAGGCCGCCCTGGCCGCCACGTGGCTGGCCCTGCAGGACCGCCTGGCGCGCGCCCGGGCCGAGGAGCGCGGCATGACCACCGAGACGGTGCTCATCACCGCCGGCCTCGCCGCCCTGGCGGTGACGGTGGTGGGCATCATCGCCGCCCGCGTCCGGGACCGGGCCAACGCCATCCCGTAGCCGTGCGGTCCCGAGGCTTCGGATCTGGAGCGGGCGGCGGAGAGGTGGGGGCCACCAGCGCCCAGTTGGCGCTGGTCATGCCCGCCGTCCTCCTCTTCATCACCGTGTTCTTCCAGGCCGTCCTGTACTGGCACGGTTCCACCCTGGTGACCGCCGCCGCCCAGCAGGGGGCGGTTGACGCCTCGGGGGAGGCGGGCTCGGAGGCGGCCGGGCGCCGCGGGGCCGAGGTGTTCCTCTCCCGCGCCGGCTCGGGGGTGTTGCGCTCGCCGGAGGTGAGCGTGTCGCGAGGTCCCGAGCGCACGCGGGTGAGCGTCTCTGCCGGGGTGGTCGAGCTGATGCCGGGGCTCGCCTGGCGGGTCTCGGCCACGGCCGAGGCGAGCACCGAGGGCTTCAGGCCGGTCACCGGGAGGTAGGGCCGATGACGATCCGCGACCAGAGGGGAAGCGCCACGGCGGAGGTCGCGATCCTCGCGCCTGCCCTCGTGCTCATGCTCCTCTTGGTGCTGGCCGCCGGGCGGGTGCCCCGCGCCCGCCTCGAGGTCTACGGGGCCGCCGCCGAAGCCGCTCGTGCTGCCTCGGTCCGCCAGGAGCCGGGGCCCGCCGCCGGCGACGCCCGGGCGGTGGCCGACGCCGCGCTCGCTGCCCGGGGTGTCACGTGCCGAGACCGCTCGGTGGACGTGGACACCGGGGCGCTCAGTCCCGGGGGGTCGGTGAGCGTCACCGTGGCCTGCACCGTTGACCTCTCCGACCTGGGCCTCCTCGGGCTCCCCGCCACACGCCGGGTGGCTGCCGAGGGGTTCGAGGTCGTGGACACGCACAGGAGCGAATGATGCGGGCGCGGCGGTTCCGAGGCGGAGTCGCCTTCCGGGGCGAAGCGGGCACGGTCACCGCTTTCGTCGCCATCCTGGCCGTGACCTTCCTCATGGGGACGGGGCTCCTCCTGGACGGCGGGGCCCGGGTCGTCGCCCGCCGGGAAGCGAACGACGTGGCCGCCCAAGCGGCGCGTGCCGGTGCCCAAGCCCTCGACGCCGACGCCCTGCGGCGCCGGTCGACCAGCCTTGACCCCGGTGCCGCCGAGGCGGCGGTCCGCGGTGTGCTTGCGCGGAAGGGGCTCTCGGGATCGGTGGTGGTGGACGGCGACACCGTCCGGGTGCGGATCACGCGCCGGGTGAGCTACGTGCTGTTACCCCTGGCCGGCGTGTCCGGGTCGGAAGTGGTCGGCGAGGCCGAAGCAAGAACGGTGAGAGGACTGATCAGAGGTGAGACCTGATGAACGAGCGTGTCGTTTCCCGCATCCGAGGAGCTCTTGGCGCCCTGTCGCTGGCCACCATCGTGGTGAGCGTGCCCCTCGCGCTCCTGGCCTGGACCGGCGACCCCCGCCCGAATGGGCTCCCGACTCGGGAGCAGTTCGACGCCTGGCTCCACGGTGCCGATATCGACGTCACCACCAAGTGGAAGGTCGTGGGCTGGGTCGGGTGGGCGCTGTGGCTCGTCCTGGTGGTGTGCGTCGTGTACGAGGTGGCGCAGCGTGTGATCGAGTACCGGGAGCGCCGTCGCACCGGGACGCCCGCGCCCGATGAGGCCCGGGAGCGGGCGGGGTTCGGCAAGCTTGCCTGCACGGTGGTGGGGGTGGCGGGCCTGGGCCTCCTCGGGGCGCCCCGGGGGCACGCGGCCGTCGGCCTCCCTGCCCCGGATCGCATCGTGCAGGTCGACCCCATTCCGGCCGCGGCGCTGACGCCCCTGCTCACCGAGGAGCCCTCGGCGCCCACGGCGGCCGACGAGACCGTGGCGGGCATCGAGCCGATTGACGAGGCGCCGGGGGCGGCGTTGCCCCGCCACGTCGTCGCCCCACGGGAGAGCCTGTGGGGGATCGCCCGGAACCGCCTGGGGGACGGGTCTCGCTGGCGGGAGGTCTTCGAGCTGAACCGAGGGCGTTTGGAAGATCCCGACCGCCCCCTTGCGGTGGGCCAGGAGTTGGTCCTTCCGCCCGACGCCGTCGAGCTGGATCATGCGGTCGACGAGGGTCTCACTGCCACCTCGCCCTCCCGGGAGGATGGGACCGGCGCGGGGCCCGAGGAGGACGCGGCAGCGTACGAAGCCGCAACGGTCGCTCTTTCGCGACTCCGCGGTGAACTCGAGGCGACCGAGGCCGCCCTGGGCGAGATCGCGGTGGTCGAGCCCGGAGGGCATCTGTGGGCGCTGGCCGAGGAGACCCTGACGGAGGCTCGGGGAGTGGCTCCCACCGACGCTGAGGTCGGTCCGTACTGGCGGGAGTTGGTCGAGGCCAACCGTGACCGGCTCGTGGATCCGGCTGATCCCGACCTCGTGTACCCGGGCCAGGAGTTCGTCCTGCCCGCGGTGGCCGTCGACCACGACCCCGTCCCCACGGGGCCCGACGTGGATGCGGCGACTGTGGGCCACGACGTCGCCGAGACTGTCTCCCCGGAACGCGGGGCCGAAGAGACCGGTCCGGGTGCCAACATCCCCTTCGCCGCCCTGGCCGCGGGAGGGCTCACGCTCGCGGGTGTGGTCGGGACCCTGAACCGCCTCCGCCGGCACCAGGAACGAAGGCGTCCGCACGGTCGACGCCCCCGGTGGCCCAGGGGCGCGAGCCGGGTCGAGATGTCGCTTCGTGCCCACGCCGACCCCGACGCGGAGAGCATGCTCTCCGAAGGGCTCCGACTGCTGTCGGCGTGCGCGGGTGATCTGCCCGAGCCACTTCCTCCCGTCGAGGCGGTCGAGGTCGACAGGGATCGGATCGCGGTTCACTTCGCCACCGAGCCTGAGGCGCCACCGACCGGGTGGGAACAGGGCGACGAGGGGCGCACGTGGGTCCGGCGCCCGACTGAGGCCGACGCCGCTGGGCCCGGGGAGGCGGCGGCGACGCCCCTCCTCCCCGCCCTCGTGAGCGTCGGCCAAACGGCGGTGAGCCCACCCCGAACCTACCTCTCGAACCTGGAACACCACGGTTCGGTCGGCCTCCGGGGTGGAGGCCCGTGGGTTGCCGACACCCTCCGGGCGATGGCGCTCGAACTGGCCACGACCGATCGGGCGGAATACCTGTTCGTCGTCCTGGTGGGGTTCGGGCGCGAGCTGGCGGACCTGGATCGGGTACGGGTGGTTCCCGACCTGTCCGTCGTGCTCGACGAGATGGAGCGTCGGGCCGAGAGCTTCCGCGAGGCCCTCGACGCGGTCGGAGCGGACACCCCCCAAGAGGCGCGCGCCAAGGGGAGTTCCGAACTGTGGGAGCCGACCGTCGTGCTGGCCGCGGGGGAACTCGACCCCGGCGAGGTCGAACGCCTGACGGCGCTGGCGAACGACCCGCCTTCCGGCGTGGTGGCGGTGGTGCCCACCGGGCCCTGGACGGTCGGCGCCGTCTTCGAGGTCTACGAGGACCGGATCGAGGTCTCGGACGGGGGCCCGGTGCTGCTTCGCCCAGTGGTACCGGAGGAGGTCTTCGAGCCGGTGGGCCTCCTCTTCGAGGCGGCGGTCGACCTGGACGAGTTCGAGGAGGCGCCACCCCTCCCGGAAGCCGGAGATCCGATGGAGTCGGAGTCACGCGACCGGCCGGGCGTCGAGGTCTCGCAACCCGACAACTCCCCGACCTCTTCCGCGACCTCTCCGCCTTCCTCTTCGACGCCGGGGGAAGCCGACTGGGATGTCCGCATCCTCGGGCCTCCCGGCGTGTGGCGTCCGGGCACCGACGAGGGCGCCGTCTTCAAGCGGGCCAAGGCGCTCGAGCTCGTCGTCTATCTCGCGTCGCATGGAGGTTCAGCGCGCACGTCGATCGTGCGGACCGACCTCTGGCCCGACACGATCCCGCACGACAACACGCTCGCGACCACTGCGTGGCACGCGCGGCAGGCGCTGGGATCGGCGCCCGACGGCACCAGCTACGTGAGCCTTGCGCGCCACCCCGAGCACAGCTATCGGCTCTCCGAGCGGGTCGCATGCGACTTCGACCGGTTTCGCCGCCTCGTGGCCGCTGGACGGGATGCGCCGCCTGAGGTCGAGCGGGAGGGGCTGCGTGCGGCCTTGGAGCTCGTTCGAGGCGAGCCGTTCTCGGGGACGCCCACCGAGTACCACTGGGCCTACGTAAACGCCTTCGTGAGCGAAGTGGTGGCGAGCGTGGCCGACGCCGCCCACCGCCTCGCCGAGCTGTGCCTGGACGCGGGCGACCCCGAGGGCGCCTTCTGGGCGACGGCGCGGGGTCTCACCGCCAGCCCCGGGCACGAGGGCCTGTACCGGGACCGGATGCGGGCGGCGGACGCGGCCGGGAACCTCACCCTCCTCGACGACACGTGGGAGGAGCTGCTCCGCATCCTCGCCGAGCCGGGCGCCGAGGTCGACGACATGCCCCACGAGGAGACGTGCGCCCTCTACCGCCGGCTGCGGAACCGCCCCCGCCTCGCCACGTCCCCGAGCGCCTGAGGCGCGGACCGTGGTGAACGGAGGCGACCGGGGGGCGCCGACGCGCGTCCCCATGGGGTTCTCCCCCGGCGAGGGCCTGGCCGTGGCCGCGCTCTTGGTGCTGGGGGCCTTGACCACATGGTTGTGGGCGGGGACCCACGTCGCAGCACGTCTGGCCGGACACGAGGAGTTCTCGGGCGGCTGGTCGGAGGCCGCGGTGGCGGTCGTGCGGATGCCCTCGCACCTGGACGACCCGGGTGCCGCCTGGGGCCCGGCGGGGGGCGCGTTCTTGCCCGCCGCCCCGCTCGCCTATGCCGGGCTGGGGGTGGCCGCCCTTCCCGCCGTCGGTGTCGGCCTCGGGGCGGTGCACCTCCGGCAGAGGGTTCGCGCCCGGCAGCACCCGCTGGGTGTGGTGCCCCGTGCCGGGCTGGCCCGGCGGGCGGACCTGGGGGCGCTGGCGGTCGACGCTCCCGAGCCCGGACGGCTCACCCTGGGGTGGAACGGGCGGCGCCTGGTGGCGGCCGAAGGCCAGGCCAGCCTCGCCGTCGTGGGGCCCACTGGGTGCGGGAAGACGGCCGGGCTCGCCGTGCCCGCCCTCCTGGAATGGGAGGGGCCGGTGATCGCCACGTCGGTGAAGACCGACCTGCTGGCCGCGACCCTCGCCAGCCGCCGGGCCCGGGGGAAGGTGTGGGTCTACGACCCCACCGGGTGCTCTGGAGTCCCCGCGGCCACATGGAGCCCGCTGCCGGCGTGTCGGACCTGGCGCGGCGCGATGCGCATGGCGGCTGGCCTCAGCGAGGCGTCGGCGCCGCGCCTCGACACCGTGACCGACGGCGACTACTGGCTCGCCCAGGCCCGGAAGGCCCTCGCCCCCTTGCTCTTGGCCGCCGCGACGGGCGTGGTGCGGGCGGTGGATGGCGAGGTCTTCGGCTATACCCTCGCCGACATCGTGCGCTGGGTGGACGAGCAGAACGAGGGGGAGGTCCGCCAGGCCCTCCTCGAGTACGCGGGGGTGCCCGAGGCCGTCGAGGACCTCCTCGCCTCGCCCGAGTTCGTGACCCTGGCCGAGCGCCTGCGCCCCGAGACCCGTGAACAGATCATCGAGGCGTTCCGGGCCATGATGCAAGTGCCCGACTCCCCTCACCACCGCCTCGCCCGTGCCCCGGTGCACGCCTGGCCTTTGGATCTCCAGCGCAGCGTCGAAGAGCGGGTCGAGGCCGAAGTCGACGACAAGGTCCGCGGTGTGGCCGAAGTGCGGGCGGAGGAGGAGGCGGTGCGGACCGGTCGCTATGCGCCGCTGGCCGCGATCGAGGCGCTCTGGGCGCGGGACGAGCGCCTTCGGGGCTCGGTCTACGCCACCCTCCAGATCGTGCTCCTCGCCTTCTCGGACCCCGACGTGCTCGCCGCCGCCGAGGGCTCCGAGATCGAACCGGGGGCGCTCCTGTCGGGTCCCAACACGCTCCTCGTCATCGCCCCCTCCCACGAGCAGGCGCGCCTTCGGCCCGTCCTCACCGTGCTCGTGCAGCAGGTGATCCGGGCCGCCTACGAGCGGGCCAACCGGGAGGGCGGGACGCTGTCCAAGCCCTGCCTCGTGCTGTTGGACGAGGCGGCGAACATCGCCCCCCTCAGGCAACTGCCCGAGTACGCGGCGACGGCCCGCAGCCACGGGATCTCGCTCGTGAGCGTCTGGCAGGACCTGGCCCAGATCCAGGCCATCTACGGCGACCGGGCGCACACAGTGCTCAACAACCACCGGGCCAAGATCTTCGGCTCGGGCATCGCCGACCTGGGCACTCTTCAGTACGTGAGCGCCCTCGTTGGCGAGACCGAGGAACACGAGTGGAACGCCAACGTCGACCTCGGCCCCGGCGCCCGGCGGTCGCTCCTGGAACGCACCCACCGCGAGCCCACCCTCCCGGTGGAGGTGGTGCGCCGGATGCTCGCCGCCGAGGGGCTCCTCATCTACGGGGCGCACCTTCCCGTGCGCCTGCGCCTGCGCCTGTGGCACGAAAGCCCTGAACTGCGCGCCCTGGCGGGTGCTCCTCCCCAAGGGCCCGGCCGGCAGGCCGGGACCGTTCGACGGCCGCGAGGCGATTATCGCAAGCGGCATAGTCTGTGAACGGGAGGAAGAGGGGGAAGGTGGAACGGGGTATGGGTACGGGTGGGGGTGGAGTGGTGAGCGTCGCGGTGGCGGCGGTGATGCGGGGATGAGAGCGGGTGCGGCGGGGAGGGGTGCGTTGGTGCGGCGCGGAAGTTCAGCATGGTCGCGCGCTGTGTCGGGCTTCCCGGTAGGCGGGGTGGAGGCCCGGCGCAACGAGCTGGGCGAGCCCCCGGAAGGCAGCCAGGCGGTGCGCCCAGCCGAGCAGCGTCCCGGCGTCGATCGAGCGGCTGACCTCGTGCGAGAACGGAACCTCGGCGACGACGGGGACGTCGAGCACCTGAGCCACGTCCACCGCCCGCAGTGCCCGCTTCGGTTCGCGGAGCAGGATGACGCCGTGGGGATTCCACCCGCCGGCGACGGCGGCCTCGAGGGCGACGTAGCAGGGCCCCCGCAGCACCAGCCACCGCCAGGCGGTGTCAGGGGCGGGCCAAGGCTCTCTTTGAGCGCCGAGGCGGGTGTCGTCGACGATCACCGTGGTGTCCTCTTCTGACTCGGCCACGGTGTCGTCGCCTGCGACGAAGAGGCGGGGGCTGACCTCCGTGAGTCGGCCCGTCCGGTCCAAGGCGGGGACGCCGAGGATGGCCCTCGACGCCGCTGGATCGCGGCTGACGAGAATGGTGCGCGATCTTGCCGAGGCGAGGACGGCGAGCACCGCCGCCACGGTGCTCGTCCCCTGCCCGCCCCGGGCCCCGACAACGACGTGGATTATGGGTTCCACGGGCACCCCTTTCGGATGGTTCCACTGGTCGGCCGTCGCCCGGGTGCGCGGCGCATCCGGAAAGGTGCCGGTGCCGGGTGGCGCACTTCCCCGAAACGACCACCCGGCGACCGGCGGCGAGACGGCGGGCGGGGGAGCCGTTCCGCCGTCTCGGAACTCAGGCCGGGACTGGGGTGGGCCGGCCCACTGCCTCGAGCGCCCACCTCGCCGCCTCGAAGCAGAGGGCTCCGGCGAATCGCAGGGCGGCGAGCCGGGCCTCGACCTCGTTGACGTCGGCCCCGGTGGCGGTGAGCGCCAGGGCGATCCGGCGAGCGTTGGCCACGGCGGTCTCGCCTGGCGAGGGGCCGTCCTTCAGCCAACCCTCATGTGCGTCCCACAGGTGCTCAGGGAGGCGACGGACGTGGTGACGCTTCACGGGCGGGACGCGACGGCGTACGGCCACCCGCTGCGGTGCGGAAGCGGTGGCGAAGTCGAAGTGCACCAGCCGCTCGAACGCACGGACCAGGGGCGAGTTCGCCCCCGTCCTCGGCCCGAGCCCGAGCGCCACGGCCGTCCTCGGGATCGACACGCTCAGGCTGTCGCCCTCGGCGTCGAAGCGTTGGGCCAGGTGCCGCAGCAGCAGCAGGGCGGTCGGCCCGAGAGGCGGGAGCCAGAAGGTCTCGGCGTAGAGGGAACGGGGATCGATCCCGTACACGTCGGTGATCGGGTCGGCCCAGGCCACGACCTGGATGGTGGGATCCTCCGGCACCGCACGATCGTCCATCGGGGAACCTCCTCGTCGGGGACCGAGCGACCGTAAGACGGGGAGGTCAGAGTGTAAAGAGCTTTTACACTCGCAGGAACGAAATTGACGCGTACGTGTCAAGACACGGCCGCTCCCGCAGGGAGCGGAGAGTCTGTGAGGGGGGTTCTTTCCCCCTGGTGGTAGACCCTTCATCGCAGACCCGAAGGTCGAGCGACCGGACTTCGCATCTTTGACGATCACCACGAGCGCTTCACGCTCATGGTGCAACCCTGGTTGGCGCTGCTCAGCTTTGCGCTGATGGGAACGCGGTGGCCGACTTCGGCGCTGCGGATGCTATCCCCGAAAACGTCGAGCCCGGTGCGGCCTTCGTCCTCTGTGACCGACAGGGTTCCGTCGTCACCCGTTGGCAGGCGACCCTCGACGGGGAACGTGTCGAGGGTCGCCCATCCGGCTGACAGTGTCCCCGGAACGCGCGTGGCACGATCTCTGGTGTGAACGGTAACGGGCATCAGCTCGAACGAGCGGTCGATGGTCTCTGGCAGTGCCTCTCCCAGGACAAGCGTCCTCTTGCCGTCATGATCGGCGCGGGATGCCCCGTGGCTGTTCGTGTCGAACGAGAAGGCGTCGAAGGCCCGCTGATTCCAGATGTCGCTGGCCTCACGGCTGCGGTTGTGACGGATCTGAACGAGACGGAACTCGCGGCGGCCATGACGGTCCTCAGTGAAGGACTGGCGCAAGATCTGGGCCGAGAGCCCAATGTCGAGGACATGCTGACCCGGGTCCGAACCCTTGCAACCGTTGTCGGGGCCGATCCTGTCCGGGGACTTCAGTCGGCCGATATCAATGCGCTCGAACAGGCAATCGCAGAACGCATCAGCGCCCATCTCTCCGTCTCACTTCCAGGGGACCCCACCCCATACGACAGCCTCGCTATCTGGGCGGGCGCGATCCGCCGTTCGGTCGCCTTGAATCTCTTCACCACCAACTACGACTTGCTCGCTGAGGAAGCCTTCGAGCGCAACGCCGTCCCGTTTTTTGATGGCTTCGTCGGCAGTCGACAGCCGTTTCTCGACGGCCGGACCATGGACGAGGACGATATTCCGACCCGTTGGGTCCGCCTCTGGAAGCTGCACGGCTCAACCAACTGGGCGTTGCTTCCGAGCAGGGGAGTTGTTCGCCGCCAGCCAGCCTCACCGGACGAGCGACGGCTGATCCATCCGTCACACCTGAAGTACGACGAGAGTCGCCAGATGCCATACCTCGCGATGCAGGACCGGCTCCGTGCGTTCCTGCGGCTGCCGTCGGCGACCTTGGTCACGATCGGATACTCCTTTAGCGACGACCACATCAATGATCAAGTGGTTCAGGGTCTTCGGAGCAATGCCAGCGCGGTGACCTTCGCCTTGCTCTTCGAGGACATGAACACCTATCCGCAGGCCGCATCGCTCGCCCAGGGCTGTCCAAACCTCGGCCTTTTCGCACGCGATCGGGGCTGTCTGTCGGGGACCGAGGCGCCTTGGTCAAACGGGGCCGACGAGGAAGAGGTCGCTTGTGGCCTCGGAGACTTCGAGGCGTTCGGCCGCGAACTTCGTCGGCTGGCGAGTCGAGGCATGCGCGAGGCACACCCGGATGTCGGCTGACCCCACGTATCTAGGCACCGTCCAGGATGTGGCGGGCGCGACGGTGAGTGTCGCCCTCGATGCATCGACCGGCTCAGGTCTCCTTTTTGTCGACGGCCAGCCGTATCGGATTGGTCAGGTCGGCAGCTTCGTACGAATCCCGCTGGGCTTTACGGATTTGATCGGCATCGTCTCCCAGGCTGGGGCGGGGGCGGTGCCAGCAAACTTGGCGTCGGCCGATCCCTATGGCCACAGGTGGCTGACGGTGCAGCTCATCGGGGAAGGGACCGCCGACCGCCCGTTCAGTCGCGGCATTTCCCTGTTGCCGAGCATTGGCGACCCAGCACACATCGTGACCGAGACAGATCTGGTTCGTGTGTACGGCCGACCCGATTCCGCCGAGCGGATCGCCATCGGCAGGGTGGCGAGCGCCATGGCGATCCCAGCTCTCCTAGACATCAACGCGATCGTGACGCGCCACAGCGCCGTACTCGGCGCCACCGGAGCCGGAAAATCGACGACGGTCGTGCAAGTTCTTCGCGCTCTCACCGATCCTGCCCGGTATCCGTCAGCCCGAGCGCTTGTCTTCGACATCCATGGCGAGTACGCGGCCGCGCTTGAGGGCCGGGCGCGAGTGTTGTGGGTGAGGTCAGGCGAAGGTCACGCCGACTCGCTACACGTTCCCTACTGGGCGCTGTCGTTCGACGAGCTGATTCCCTTGACGTTTGGCAATCTTCCCGACGACGCGTCGGTCGGCGCCGTCCGCGACGAGATTGTTCGCCTGAAGCGGGAGGCTCTGGAGACCTACCCCCGAGGGGGCGTCGAGCCGACCGATGTAACGGCCGATACTCCGGTTCCGTTCAGCATCCACCAACTCTGGTTCACGCTGCATCGTCTGCTCAACGCGACGCACACCGTTGGACAGGGAGCGAATCAGGGCCCTGAAACGGAAGCGCTGGAGCTGGACGCTGGAGGTGAGCCAGTGCAGCCCGGGGATGCATCGACGGTCACTCCGCCGCGTTACCGGCCTGCCACCCAAGCTGCAGGCGAAGAGAAGATCTACCTGAGCGGCAGTGCGCTGAACATTCGCCGCCAAGTCGATGGGCTCGCGTCACGGCTCCGGGATCGCCGGTTTGACTTCTTGTTTCGACCCGGATTTTGGTCGCCAGCACTGGACGGCGCGGTCAATGCTGACCTCGATGATTTCCTCGAGCAGTGGCTAGGGGGCGAGGAAGCGGTCGCAGTTCTGGATCTCTCAGGGGTCCCCACGGCAGTGCTCACTGACCTTGTAGGCGCGCTCACGCGGGTCGTGTATGACGCATTGTTCTGGGCACGGCGCCTCTCGGAGGGCGGCCGCGAGCGACCCCTGCTGTTCGTCTTCGAGGAGGCCCATGCGTACCTCGCAACGGGTCGAGCCCCGGGAGCGGCTTCCGCCGTGCAGCGCGTCGTGAAGGAGGGACGGAAGTACGGTGTCGGAGCGATGATCGTAAGCCAGCGCCCATCGGAGGTTGACCCCACCATCCTCTCGCAATGCGGGACGGTCATTGCGCTTCGGCTCTCCAACGCAACCGACCGCAATCACGTCGCCGGTTCCGTCACGGACAACCTCGCTGGATTGCTCTCGATGCTCCCAGTGCTCCGGACGGGAGAGGCGATTGTGGTCGGCGAGGCTGTGCCGCTGCCGGTGCGGGCGCTGATCGACCTTCCAGACCACCTGCCTGAGAGCACCGACCCGAGGATTGTCTGTATTGATGAACCAGGTGGCTGGAACCGGGGTCGCGAGCCGTCTGACTTCGCGGACGTAGTCGAGCGGTGGCGGTCGCAAGACCCCGTTTCAAGCCGAGTGATTGGTCCCCCCGATGGTGAAGCCGAGGTGAACTGATGGACCGAACCCCTGTGGTCTCCTCGAACGTCGCGTCCGTCGGGTACGACGATGCCACCCAGACTCTTGAGGTCGAGTTTCACGGCGGAGCCGTGTATCAGTACTTCGACGTCCCCCGAACGGTCTATGACGGCCTCATGGCGGCCGACTCGAAGGGCGGCTTCATGCACGCGCAGGTTCGCGGCGTCTACAGGTACGCGAGGATCTGAGACTCCCTCGACCCGCCTGGCATCGCTCTCGCGTCGGCACACTCCCTGACGGTACGGTCTTGCCCGCGAGACTCGCCCACGTAACGCTGATGGAGGCATCGTGACGAAGTTCAAGGTGACGTATCTCGATCCTGACCAGCAGCCGGAAGAGATCGAGGCCGACTACTACGACCAGGAGGGCGACTGGTTCGTCTTCAACAGCAGCGACGCGTCCGAGTTCGGCGTCCACACAACCCCCGTGGCGCGCATCCGGGCAGTCACGGTGAGTCGCGTCGATCTCATCGAGGAGTAAGACGCTGCCCCATCAAGCTGGGTCATGGCCGATGGACTCGCTCTCGACTGAGGAACTGGCTTCACGACTGGCCGCGGCCCAGCGCGTGTGGGGTCGCTTGATGCTTGAGCGGGAGCAAGAACGGTGGCGGACTCGTCACGCAGAGTTCTTCGTCGGGCAGCCGCCACCTGGCTTCACAGGCCGGCGCTGGGTCTACGAGGACTTCGCCTTCGTCGAAGGGCGAACGCGGGGCCTGCAAATCAGCAGACTCCTGCGCGGCCAGAGCATTCGGCTCGGCGGACTTCTTTCCAAGATGTCGCCGCTCAACACGTCCGCGACTACTCAGCGACTCTGGAGCCAGCGGGACTACGGCGGTCAGCGGCTTCCTTGGCCCGCCATCCGCTACGAGGTGAGCCAGCAGCAGCTGGCGCAGGCGAGCCATGGGTTCGATCTTCTGGTCGGTACGGACTGCCCGTCGTTTTCGAGCTACGAGCGAGCCTTCTCTGCCTTCTTCCGCCCAACGGGTCCGTATCGGTGGGAGCAGAACGCCAGCGTCGTTGTGTCGGTGGCGCAGACTACGGCCTTCATCGAGCGAATTGTGATTGGCAAGAGCGCGTTGACGGTCCACGTCGCTGGAGAGAAACCCTACGGCGTCACCGTGCAGATGACCTCCGGGGGCGAATGTTCGACAAGGCGAGTAGGTAGGCGGCGACTCGCCAGGTTCGGTCTCTCGAAAATGCCCGGCGACGAGATGCTCATCGCGCTCATTCGGGGCGGCGACTGGCTTGATTACCGGCTTGTGAGCGCGCACCCAAACCCACGGGAGGCGGATCCCACCATCGTGTGGGACGACCCTCGGCTGCAGCTCGAAGCGCTTCTATTTGCAGGCGAGGGCCAGGACATCGAATACAAGGCCTGCCTGCCGAAGAGTGCGAACGATAAATCACGACGTACCGCACTCAAGACCGTGCCTGCCTTCGCGAACGCCGCGGGTGGAACGATCCTCTTTGGAGTCGATGACGAGGCTGCCCAGATCGTGGGACTCGATGGACTCACCGCTGAGGAGGTCGAACACGCCCTGTCGCACATGGTGCGGAGCCTGGTTCACCCAGCGCCAGACTTCCGCGTTGAGTGCAACTACCTCGATGGCAAGCTTGTTGCCGCCCTGGTAGTCGCCGGGGGACCGGAGGGCCTGTATGTCCTGTTCCCGAGCAAGCCCGAGTACTACGTGCGTCGTGGCGCGACGACGTTCCCGGCAACACGCGAGGAAGTCATCGAACTGGCGGTAGCGACCCGGGCAGCGACGGACGATCCGTTCCGAGGTCGATGACCCCAACCGTACGCCTTGGCGAGCCGGTCACCGACCTGGCGGTTCGAAAACGGCGCGATCACCTCCACAGGCGGTATGACCTGGGGTTTTCCCCGAATCGGCTGTGAGCGTTCACGGAATTCCCCTGC
>JACPCJ010000143.1 GCA_016179865.1 Actinomycetota bacterium
GCCAGTGCGAGCGAGGTCAGGAACGTCTCGCCGCCGCTCAGCGTCTTCACCGACCGGACGGCATCCGCGTTCCAGCGATCGACGACCTGAAAGTCGAGGCCGTCGCAGTCGAGCCGGTAGCGACCGTCGGACACTCGCTCGAGATGCGCCGAGCCATCCTCGGTCAGGACCCTCATGGCACCTTCGAGGAGGTAGGTCTGGAAGTTGTTCGCGCCGAGCAGGAGACCGAGCTCGCGCGCGACCTCGCCCCGCGTCCGCGCGGCGGCCAGCTGAGTCCTGGACTCCACGGCCTTCGCGACGCGCTGCTGGAGATGCCACTCATCGCCGGCGAGTCCCGCGTGCGAGCGCACAGCCTCCTCGTGAGCCCGCTTCGCGGCTTCGAGTAGCGCCTCGACGCGATCCTGCTCGTCGCCCGAGCCGTCGTCGCGATCCAAGCTCGCTTCGCTCACCGCAGTCGCAAAGCGCGCGAGGTGCGCCGAAAGCACGTCCTTCGCTCCCGTCTCGCGGGTCTGCTGCTCGAGGACGTGCCCTTCCAGGGTCGCGATCTTCGCCTCGAGTCGCGCCAGTCGCTGACGGGCCTCGGTCGACGCGTGCTGGCGGTGTTCCTGCTCGCGAAGCAGGGCCTCTCGTGCCGCCTTCGCCTCGAGCAGGTCGGCGAGTTCGCGCTCGATCGCACCGGCCAGGTCGTCAGTCGGCGGCACGACGCCAGCCAAGGCCGTCGCGAGCGGGAGCTTCTCGGCGAAGAGCCGCTCCCGCTCTTCCCGGCGCGCTCGGGCCCGCTCGGTCTCCGCCGTCAGATTCCGCTCCGCTTCCGTCCCGAGAAGCCGCGTCTCATGGAGGGCTTGCTGCGTCTTCTGCACGGCGGCGCGCGCGTGCTCCACCTCCATCTCGGCGGCCTGAAGCTCGGCGTCGATCGTCGCCAGACGCGCGCCGGGGTCGGAGCCCGGGAGGTCGCCAAGCGGCGTCGCGAGCGCCGCCTCCGCCGCGCGGCAGCGGTCGTTAAGGCTCAGGAGCGCCTGACGTC
>JACPCJ010000073.1 GCA_016179865.1 Actinomycetota bacterium
GACCATCGCGCAGCTCGCCGGGGTGAGCCAGGCACAGGCCTCGCGGGTGCTGCCCGGCATGGTCGAGCTGGGTGTCGTCGAGCGGCGGGAGGTGCCCCCATCCTCGCTCTTCCGGCTCGTCCCTGAGCACGTCGCCGCTCGAGCGATGTTGACCCTGGCCCGCTCGACCGACGTCGTGCTCGACGAGATCGGGAGACTTGCTGCGTCGCTCCCCCACCCACCGGCGAGCGTGATCGTCTTCGGATCGTTCGCGCGTCGAGAGGCGGGGGCCGACAGCGACATCGACGTCGTGGTCGTCCGGCCTGCCGACATCAGCGAGGACGACGAGGGCTGGGCCACGTCGATCGAGCGTTTGCGCAGCGAGGTCCGACGACTGACCGGCAACCCCGTCGAGATGCTCGAGGTGAACGCCGATGAGGCTGCTGCGAAGGTCGCGGGACGCAGCCAACTGTGGGCCGACATCCGGGACGGCCGCGTCGTTCACGGCCTTGGCCTCGATCGCCTCCGGAGGGACCGCAGTGCCTAAGCCCGGTCGCACCAAGCCGGTCTCGGCCGTGCAGGTCCGCTCATACGCGGCCAAGGCCGAGGAGTTCGCCGGGGGCCGGCGAGCAAGCTGTGCGGCGGGCCTACGCCGGCAGCGAACTTGGTCCCGCTCCCGCGCCATGGCGCCGGTAGCGAAGCCAAGTTTGCCGAACGGGCGCCGCGGGCCGGGTTCCAGCGCACGTAGCGCGTGGTCTCGGCCGGCTCGCGATGCTCGCCGAGCGGGGCCGGATCACGCCCGCTCACGGCGTCAAAACGTGGGTCGAATCGCAGCGGACACGTCGGCCGGGGAGCCCCGGAGCCACACCCCGCTCTCGATGGCCTCCGTTGCGATCGGGTTGCCCCGGTCCACCTGCCCCAACCACTCGGCTGGGGTCCACGCCAGTGGCTCGACGCCCCCGGGGCGATCGCCGAGAACGCCCCATCGGTCGATGGAGCGCACTGGCAGGTGGTCGGCGACGACGACCACATCCACGTCGCTCCAGATGTTGAAGTCGCCCCGGGCGACCGATCCGTAGACCACGACAGCGCGTACTCCGAGTTCCGGGCCGAGTTGGTTGGTGAAGGCCCGGGCGCGGTCAAGCAACTCCTCGCGCTCGTGGCGCCGGCGCTCGATGACGGACTGGAGGCCCATCACTCTTCCTCGGCCAACTCGATGAGCTCCTGCCAGGTCGAAACGACGAAGTCGATGATGACGTCGGCGTCGCGGAGGGCCTCGCTGGTGTCGTCGTGCCCGTAGTGGGTCGCGGGCTCGTCGGCGGCGTGCGCATCCGGATAGCGGGGCGGGATGTAGTGCCTCGAAAGGCGCTTGAGGGCGGCGTCGAGGGTGCCGCTGATCTCGGTGTCGAGTGCCTCGCCCAGCCGCCGACCGAAGGCGGGGAGATCGTGGCCGGTCGCCCCCGATCCGACTCCGTGCAAAAGCGCCCTGACGGCGAGCTGAGCCGTCTGCTCGGCGAGAAAGCAGGCCCAATGGTACGAACCCTCGACGTTGACCCGGTCGGCTGTGACCCGCGCGCTCCGCGCCGCCGCCATCCATCGTTCGTACTCCGGTCGATCGACTATGACGCTGAGGATACCGGGGACCGTGCAGGTCGACGTCGTTGCCACGATGGCGGGCGAGAGGCGCGGCCGGCCTGCGCCGGCCGCGAACTTGGTCTCTCAACCGCGGCATGGCACGGGACAGCCAAGTTTGCCGAACGAGCGTCGCGGGAACCCGACGGCGGCGGCGGACCCGGCGAGGACCAGGCGGCGTGTCCCGGGCCTCGATGGCGATCTGAGCGGGCCGTTGTCACGCCGCCTCCTCCGCAGGAGCGGTCCCCGGCCGCTCGGACGGCGAGGATCGCCGCGCGAATCTCGAACGCATCCATGGGGTCGACAACCACGGTGCGTAGTTGTCAAACACGTTGTGAAGGTTGAAGCGGCGTCGATCGCGCAGTGGAACAGGCCGCCGGCGCCGCCGATCCACTCCATCTGGGTCGCGATCTCGTTCACGACGAAGGACTCCCCGATGGGAATCGGCCGCAGGGGCCGCCCGGCGTGGGAACTACCCTGAGCGCACCGTGAACGGATTTCTCGACACCCTGCGCGAGCGAGTCGTCGTCTTCGACGGGGCGTTCGGGACCTGGATGCAGGACAAGGACTTGGGGCCCGACGACTTCGGGGGGGCCGAGTTCGAGGGCTGCAACGAGCAGTTGGTCTTGACGCGTCCCGATCTCGTCGCCGAGATGCACGCCGCCTTCTTCGACGTGGCCGTCGACGCCGTGGAGACGGCCACCTTCGGCGCCTTCGGCGTGGTGCTCGACGAGTACGGGATCCGGGATCGGACCTTCGAGATCAACCGGCGGGCGGCCGAGATCGCCAGGGAGGTCGCCGACGGGTACGCGACCGCGGATCGGCCCCGCTGGGTCGTGGGCTCG
Organism: Actinomycetota bacterium; assembly: GCA_016179865.1. Classification (GTDB taxonomy): domain Bacteria; phylum Actinomycetota; class Acidimicrobiia; order IMCC26256; family JACPCJ01; genus JACPCJ01. The sequence continues at coordinate 2,457 of JACPCJ010000073.1, forward strand.
ATCGGCCCCGGCACCAAGCTGCCGTCCCTCGGCCACATCGACTTCGAGGCGCTGCGCGACGACTACGAGACCCAGGTCGAGGGGCTGCTGGAAGGCGGCGTGGACGTGCTCCTCGTCGAGACGTGCCAGGACCTCCTCCAGGCCAAGGCGGCGCTCATCGCCTGCCGCCGGGCCATGGGCCGGGCGGGCCGTGAGGTGCCGCTCATGGTGCAGGTCACCATCTAGACCACGGGCCGCATGCTCGTCGGCTCCGAGATCGGGGCCGCCCTCACCACGCTCGAAGCCCTCCGCCCCGACGTCATCGGGCTCAACTGCGCCACCGGCCCGCAGGAGATGACCGAGCACCTGCGCTACCTGAGCCAGCACGCCCAGACCTTCCTTTCCGTGCTGCCCAACGCCGGCCTGCCCTCGCTCGTCGACGGCCGCACGCACTACCCGCTCACTCCGGCCGAGCTGGCCGAGGCCCACGACCGCTTCACGGCCGAGTTCGGCGTCAACGTCGTCGGGGGCTGCTGCGGCACCACGCCGGAGCACCTGGCGGCGGTGGTGGAAGTCGTCGGCGGCCGGGCACCTGCGCCGAGGGAGCCGGTGCCCGAGCCGGCGGCGTCGTCGATCTACAGCCCCGCCCCCTTCCGCCAGGAGACGTCGTTCCTCGTCATCGGGGAGCGCACCAACACCAACGGGTCGAAGGCGTTCCGGGAGGCGCTGCTGGAGGCCGACTGGGACGGGTGCCTCCAGATTGGAAAGGACCAGGTGCGCGAGGGCGCCCACCTGCTCGACGTGTGCGTCGACTACGTGGGGCGCGACGGCGCCGCCGACATGGCGACCCTCATCGACCGCTGGGCCACCGAGGTCCCCATCCCCCTCGTGCTCGACTCCACCGAACCCGAGGTATTGGAGGCCGGCCTCCAGCGCATCGGGGGCAAGCCCGTCCTCAACTCCGCCAACCTCGAGGACGGCGAGGAGCCGGGCAAGCGCATGGACCGGGTGTTCTCGCTGGCCCGCGACTACGGCGCCGCCGTCATCTGCCTCGCCATCGACGAGGAGGGACAGGCCCGCACGGCGGAGTGGAAGTTCAACGTGTGCCGGCGCCTCTACGACATCGCCACGCAGCGCTACGGCATCGCCCCGACCGACCTCATCTTCGACGCCCTGACCTTCCCCCTGTCGACCGGCGACGACGCCCTGCGGCGCGACGCCATGGAGACCATCGAGGCCATCCGGGCGGTGAAGGCCGAGCTGGCCGGGGCGTCGACCGTGCTCGGCGTGTCCAACGTGAGCTTCGGGCTGAAGCCGGCCGCCCGGCACGTGCTGAACAGCGTGTTCCTCAACGAGTGCGTGGAGGCGGGGCTCGACGCCGCCATCGTGCACGCCGCCCGCATCGTGCCTATGCACAGGATCGACGAGCGGGCCCGGGAGGTGGCCCTCGACCTCATCTACGACCGGCGCCGCCCCGACGACGGGTATGACCCGTTGACCGCCCTCATCGAGTTGTTCGAGGACGTCGAGGCATCGGCCATCGAGAAGGAGGACCGCTCGGGCTGGCCGGTCGAGGAGCGGTTGAAGCACCGCATCATCGACGGCGACCGCGACGGCCTGGAGGCCGACCTCGACGAGGCCCTCGTGGCGCGGGCAGCCCTCGAAATCGTCAACGAGGTGCTGCTCGACGGCATGAAGGTGGTCGGCGACCTGTTCGGGTCGGGGCAGATGCAGCTCCCGTTTGTGCTCCAGAGCGCCGAGACCATGAAGGCCGCCGTCGCCCATCTGGAGCCGCACATGGAGAAGGCCACCGGCTCGGGCAAGGGCGTGGTCGTGATCGGCACGGTGAAGGGCGACGTGCACGACATCGGCAAGAACCTGGTCGACATCATCCTCACCAACAACGGCTACGAGGTGCACAACCTCGGCATCAAGGTGCCGCTCGGCGACTTCGTGGAGAAGGCGGCCGAGGTGAGCGCCGACGCCATCGGGATGAGCGGGCTTCTCGTGAAGAGCACGGTCATCATGCGGGAGAACCTGGAGGAGCTGAACGAGCGGGGCCTGGCCGAGATCCCGGTGCTGCTGGGGGGCGCGGCCCTGAACCGCACCTACGTCGAGCGCGACCTGCGCGAGGTCTACGAGGGCCGGGTCTTCTATGGGCGCGACGCCTTCGAGGGCCTCCATGTGATGGACCAGTTGGTCGCCGGCGTCCGCTCGGGCACCCTCGATCCGAACTTCGGCCGCGAGGTTGCGGGGCGGGATCTCCCGGCACGCTCGGAGCGCAAGGAGGCCGAGGCCGCCGAGGCGCTGGCCTTCGTGGCGTCGCCGACCGTTGGCACCGACAACCCCGTCTTCGCGCCACCCTTCGTGGGGTCGCGGGTCGCCAAGGGGATCTCCCTTGACGAGATCGCCGGGTACCTGAACGAGACGGCGCTGTTCCGGAACCAGTGGCAATACCGGCCCGAGGGCGGCGAGAACGATGAGGAGTTCAAGGAGCGGGTGCGGGCCGTGCTGCGGAACGAGCTGGGGACGGCCAAGGAGGCGGATGTGCTCCAGCCCGCCGTCGCGTGGGGCTACTTCCCCGTCAACTCCGAGGGCAACGACCTCGTGGTGTGGAAGGACGACAGCGCCAGCCAGGATTGGCTGCGCTTCCGCTTCCCCCGGCAGGTGCGCGACGAGAAGCACCTCTGCATCGCCGACTTCTTCCGGCCAAGCCGGGCAGCGGGCGGGCCCGGCGAGGTCGACTACGCCGCCTTCCACGTGGTGACCATGGGCCCGGCGGCCACGACCTACGAACGGGAGCTGTTCGGGAGCGACCGGTACCAGGAGTACCTGCACTTCCACGGGCTCGCCGTCGAGATGGCGGAGGCCCTGGCCGAGTACTGGCACCGGCGCATCCGGGAGGAGTGGGGCTTCGCCGGCGAGGACGGGCCGTCACTCGCCGGTCTGTTCCGCCAGCAGTACCGGGGCGGGCGCTACTCGTGGGGCTACCCGGCCTGCCCCGACCTGGAGGACCAGGCCAAGGTGGCGGAGCTGTTGGACATGGAGCGGATCGGCGTGGTGCTGACCGAGGAGTTCCAGCTCGACCCCGAGCAGTCCACCTCGGCGATCGTCTGCCACCACCCCGAGGCCAAATACTTCATCGCCCGCTGACCCCCAAACTTTGGATCTTCGCGTGTCCTATGGCGCGGCACACACCCAAAGTTCGCCGGGGTGGGGCCCGGCCAGGTCATGTAATCAGACCCCAATCACTCCCAGGCCGGGGAGCACGGGGTAGTCACCGTCCTGGGTCACGACGGGGACGTCGAGGGCGAGCGCCGTGGCGGCGATCCACGAGTCGTTGACGGGCATCCTCTGACCCGAGTCGCGGAGCAGGACGCGAAGCCGCGCCCACGCGTCAGCCACGGGCTGATCGATCGGGACCGGGTCGAAGGCCAGGGCTTCGGTGAGGGTGGCCAGTCGGCGATCCCGCACCTCGACGTCGGTCGCCACGAGAACCCCCGCCCGAAGCTCGCCGACGGTGATGATCGACACCGCCAGCTCATCAGGCAGCCTGGCCTCGTCGATCGGACGCCCGGACTCGCGAGCAATGAACACGGTGGTGTCGGCGAGCCCCCTGGTCATGGGAGAGCGACGTCGTCGGTCGTGTCGGGGGCGAGGGCGATGAGGTCCCGGCGGAGATCCGGGTCAGCCTGATGGCGGAGCACCCGGTCGATGAACTCCGTGCGCGACCGCCACCGTGTCCGCCGCTCGACGGGAACGAGGAGCGCAACTGGGCGCCCGTTGACGGTGATCGTGACCTCCTCGCCAGCGTTTACCCGCTCGAGAACTCGGCGGGTGTGGTTTCGCAGTTCCCGCGAGGCAACGTCGGTCACGGCGACGACTGTAGCACAATGGCTACAACCCACGGGCGGCGGAGCTGGTCTACGGCAGCGGGAGGTACTGGCCCGAGGGATCGGGCCGCTTGCGGTCTCGACGCCCCGGGATCAGGCGAGCTGGACGACGGTCGCCGCGGCAGCCGAAGGTGGCGGCACCGGTTCGCCGCTTGCGCGCAGGCTCTCGAGGTGGAGCCGGATCGCCTCGCCCATGAGTGCTTCCACCTCTTCCGGACTGGTACCAGCCGCCACGCACCCGGGAAGGTCCGGTGAGTAGCCCGAGTACGAGTCATCACTTCCCTCGATGATCACCGGATATCCGGTCATGGCCGCCATCCCTTCAGTCCGGCTTGGCGGAGGACGCTCGCCAGGGTTCCGATGCGGAGCTCGGCACCAAGGTTACGGGCGCCGTCGCATTCTCTGTGGCTGAAACGCGACCAGCTACGCGAGCCGGAACACAATCACGTCGCCGGACGCGTGTGCGGCGACAGGCGGGCCGAGGAGGGCGGTCAGCTCCGCCTCCAGAGCCGACGGATCTCCGTAGCCGAGGCGGTTGAACCACAGCCCCTCATAGCCAAGGCGACGGGCTTCCTCGACGAGTTGGGCGGGCGGGAGCGCGCCGAGCTGTTCGAGCGAGTCGACGTCTGCACGGCCCTTCACCCCACCGAAGCTCCAGTCGAGCGTGTCGGAGTGCAGATACCCGCGGAGGTGGTCGTAGTCCTCCATGGCGGCTGGGGGCGGGGTTTCAGGGAACGGGACGTGCGGGAGTTGGAAGAGGGCGGCGTCGGGGCCGAGGGCGTGCTCGATCTGGGTGACGAGCCGCTCGTCGGCGTCCCACCGGGCCTTCTGGGAGGCGTAGGCGGGTGAGGTCGCGGCCGTCGTCTGGTCGAGGAGCGCGAGGACGGCGACGGGGGCGACGAGGGCGAGTCGCGACCACCGTGTGGAGACGGCCCGCCGCAGCAGCCCGTCGCCGGCGACGGCCAGGGCGGCGAGGGCGAAGAAGGCGACGAACACCCCGAGGCGGGCCCAGGCCCGGATCTGGGTGAACCCGGCTAGGCCGAGGAGCGGCGCCAGCCCACCGGCCGCGCCGAGGACCAGGGCCAGCATGACCACCAGCGCTGCCCGATCGACCCAGGCGGGGGCTGCGTCGGGGACTGCGCCTCCCCCAAGCCGGCAGACCACCCGCCAGCCCAGGAGCACCAGCCCGACGGTGCCCGCCGCCCCGAGCGCCAGGGAGGGCATCTCCAGGTGGGGGTACGGAAGCGGGGTGGTGGCGAGGCGCTCGGCGGGACGGCCGAGGACATCGACGCGATGGCCCGCCACGGGGAGAACCATCTGGGTGAGCCGGGCTCCGTAGATCTCGGCTTCGTAGAACTCCCGGCGCCCGGCCACGTCGTTCGAGCCCTCGTCGAGCCGATGCAGGATGGTCGGCAGGTTGGCGAGGGCGGTCACCGCGAGCATCACTCCAACGAGGAGGGCGGGGCCGGCGGTGGACGCCAGCCGGCGATCGGCGATCACCCGGACCAGAGCCACCGCCGCCAGCAGCACCACGAACATGGCCGGGTAGTACGAGCCCGTCCCCGCCATGACCACGACCACGGCGACCTCGAACCAGGTCGGGCGAAGGCGGGAACCGGGTTCGAGGCGGCGGAGGAGCACGACGCAGGCCAGCGGCACGGCCCAATAGGCCCCGAGGAACAGGTGCATCTCGCCGCGGATCCAGTGGTAGGGCAGGAACGTGTAGAGGAGGGCGGCGGCGACCGCCGTCACCCGGGAGCGGCCGAGGAGTCGGAGGGCGGCGTAGGCGCCCCCGGCCACGAGGAAGTACGTGCCCACGTAGAAGGCGTTCATCACCGTCGCCGGGCCGTCAATGACGAGGCCGAGGGCCCGCACCATCCCCAGACTGAGCCAGTCCCCCACGTGGATCGGGTAGTCGTGGAACTGCTGGCCGAAGGGGGCCCCCAGGTGGTCGGTCGTGGTGTACCAGCCCTCCCGGAGCACGTTCTTGATGACGGCCAGCACCACGTTGGCGTCGTGGCCCGACTGGAACGGCACCCGCCAGTCGGCCTCCCAGAGCCGCAGGGCGAGGACGGCGGCGAGGGCCGTGGCGGCGGTGAGGGCCGCCACCCCGGCCGTGTCGGGGTGGGTGGCGAGCGCCCGGAGGCGCCCTCGGGGGCGCTTCACGCCTGGAGGGAGAGGAGGGCTTCGGCGAGGTCCTCCAGCTCGGCCGTCCAGTCGTCCGGCTCCTCGGCGGGCACGACCACGAACTTGGACGCCCCGGCGTCGACGAACCGGAGGAGTGTTTCGCGGAGGGCATCGAGGCCGACAGGAAAGACGTCGGCGGGGTCGGCGTCCGGAAATCGAGCCCGGAACAGCTCGAGGAGCGGCTCGGGGAGGGCGGCGTGGGCGTAGGGAACGAGGGCGCCGAAGTGCTCGGGGTCGATGGTGCGGCTGACCTCGGCGGCGGCCTCGATCACGAGCTTCCACCCCGCAGCGGCCTGGTCGGGCGTCACGAAACTCGGGAGCCACCCGTCACCCAGGCGGCCGCACCGGCGCAGCTCGGGCTCGGACCGCCCGCCGAGCCACACGTCGGGTGGCTGCTGGACGGGTTTGGGCTCCACAGTGACGCCGTCGTAGCGGTACCACTCGCCGTCGTGGGTGACGCCGTCTTCGAGCCAGAAGCGGCGCACGAGGGTCAGGGCTTCGTCGAACCGAGACGCCCGCTCCCGACGCTCCACCCCGAACGCCTGCTGTTCCTTTGGATCCCTCAGCCCGAGCCCGAAGGCCGGGAGGGTGCGCCCGTTGGAAAGCCGGTCGAGGCTCGCCCAGGCCTTCGCCACGGCAGCGGGGCTGCGCCCCGGCAGCACCATCACGCTGGTGCCGAGCTTGAGCCGTTGCGTGCGCCCGGCGGCGAAGGCGAGGCCGACCAGGGGGTCGGGGCCGGCGTGGCCGATCCGCTCCGACAGCCACAGGGAGTCAAAGCCAAGCCGTTCGAGGTCGTCGACGAGGAGCCCGAACCGCTCGTGATCACTGGTCATCCCCCGCGTCCCGAGGCCGAATCCGATCCGAATCTTCATCGGCGAGGAGCCTACGGCGCCCGCGTTCCCAAAACCCCGTGTGTGAGTGCTGCGTTGCGGAATCCGCAACGCAGCACTCACACACGGATCAGGGGGCGAGGACGGCTCGGGCCACGAGGTCGGTGCCAAAGCCAGTGAGGATGGCGAGGTACAGCAGCCCGGTGGCCGACATGACGGCCGAGTAGTACCGCTCCTTCAGGGCCAGGCGGACGACGACCACGAGGCCGATGGTGGTGAGCGCCGACACCACCCACACCCAACCCAAGAGGCCGTCCCAGCCGTCGTCGATGGTGCCCGTGAACACCTGGGGCATCCCCGGCGACCACAGCAGGGCCGCCACCTCGACCGGCCACACGACGGCAATCCAGCGGTTCAGCTCGATGACGGCGTCACGGCGGAGGCCCGGCTGCACCAGGTACCAGTGGCCCAGGAGCATGGCGTCGGTCACCACGCCCAGGAACGCCGCACCAGCGAGGAGCCTGACCAGGGCGAGGGGGTAGGCCCCCCCGGCGACTTCGGCCGCTCCGATGAGCCCTGCGGCGCCGGCGATGGGAGACACGAGGTCGAGGGCGGGAGGAAACCCCGAGATTCCGTCCCGCCGGCGGGCCACGGAGACGGCGAGGGCGGCGCCGGCCGAGGCGGCCACGGCGGCGAGCCCGGCGTCTCGCACCACCGCGTCCCAGCCCGCGGGCTCGAAGACCCGGCCGACGGCGACACCGAGCCCGGCCAGCACACCGAAGATCGACCGCATGAGCCAGCCGTAGCCGAGCCCCACCTCGCGGCGACGGGTCGTGACCCAGGTAAAGAGGAGCCCGCCGGCGCTCCACTGGAGGAGCACCGTGGCCCCGTCGAGTTTCACGGCCGGGACGTTAGGTCAGTCGTCGTCTTCTTCGACTCGCCAGTCGGGCCGGCCGTTTTCGCACTTGGCCCGGATGCGGGTCTCGCCCTCGCCGTCGGTCTTCTCGAACTTGACGTCGACCTCCTGAGGGCCGGAGTGCTCGATGTCGGTCGTGTAGCCGGGGTTGGGACTGGCGGAGACGAGTTCGGCCGTGCTGCCACACGAGAACCGCACCGTGACCGAGCCCCCCACGCCACTCCGGGTCTCGGTCGTGTTCGTGGCGGCGCCCGTGGTCGTTGTGGTGGTGCTGCTCGAGCTCGTCGATGACGACGGGGTGGTGGTCGTGGTGCTCCCGGGGGTGGCTGAGGGCTTCGTGGTCGGCGTCGTGGACGCCGGTCCTGCGGACGTGGGGGGGGCTGCCGTCCCACCCTCGGTCGTCGACGACGTCTCGTCGGCGGCCTCCAGGGCGTCGGTCACGGCCGCCTGCGAGAGCGGCGCCACGCTGGTGGACGCCACCTCGTCGGCGACGATGCCCATGGCGAAGCGGCCGAGGCTCACGGCGCCGACCGTGGCCAGGAACCACAACACGAAGAGCGCACCTGCCTTGCGCGACATGCACCCATCTTGAGCGACCAGGCGGCCGGGGCGCGCTAAATCGCCCCTAAATCCCGGCTCGCCCGGTACGTCTGTCCCGATCGCGCCGCACCCCCGCTCGTACAGTTGGCGTTCATGCCCTCGGTGGTGCTGGTCGAAGACGACGTCCGGATTCGCGACGCCCTCGCCCGGGCCCTCGCCTCCCGGGGCCACACCGTGCGAGCCGAGCCGACAGCGCTCGCCGGGTTGGAGGCGATCACGTCGTCCGCCCCCGACCTCGTCGTCTTGGACCTCGGCCTCCCCGACGTCGACGGGAGGGAGCTGCTGCGCATGATCCGAGCCGTGAGCGCGGTACCGATCATCGTGGCGACGGCCGTCGACGACGAGACCGAGATCGTGCGGGTGCTCGACGCCGGCGCTGACGACTACGTCGTGAAGCCCTTCTCCGCTGAGCAACTCGAAGCCCGCATGCGGGCCCTCCTGCGGCGGGTCGACTCCGAGCAGGCGGCGGGGCCGTTGGAGGTGGGCGGGCTGAAGATCGACGGGCGCTCCCGGGAGGCCACCCTTGACGGCGTACCCCTCGACCTGACCCGGAAGGAGTTCGACCTGCTGGCGCTGCTGGCGGACCGGGCGGGAACGGTGGTGACCAAGCAGGAACTGCTCGCCGACGTGTGGCGGCTGCCCTACGGCGGCTCCGACAAGACCGTCGATGTTCATCTGTCGTGGTTGCGGCGAAAGCTCGGCGAGAGCGCGGCCGCCCCCCGCTACCTGCACACGGTGCGGGGGGTCGGGGTCAAGCTGGTTCCGCCGTCGTGAGACGGCGCCTCGTCATGGTCGCCCTGGCCACCACGGTCATGGTGGCCATCGCCTTCCTCGTCCCCCTCGGCCTGCTGATCCGGAACTTCGCCCGTGACCAAGCGCTCAACGCCGCCGAGCGGGAAGCGCAGGCCCTGGCCCCGGTGCTGGCGGTCGTGGCCGATCCCGGCGCCATCGAGGTCGCCCTCGGGACGACCGAGTCGGGGGCGGAGGGCCGCCTCACCGTGTTCCTTCCCGAGGGGACGGTGCTGGGAGCGGAGGCGCCCGTCGACGCGAGCGTCGAGCTGGCTCGGCGGGGGCGGGCGTTCTCCGAGGCCGCGCCCGGTGGGGTGGCCGTGTTCGACCCGGTGGCCTTGCCCCAACGGGGGGTGGCGGTGGTGCGGGTCTTCGTGCCCGACGCCGATCTCGACGAAGGCGTCGCCCGCTCATGGGGAATCCTGGGCGTGCTCGCCGTTGTCCTCGTGGCTCTGGCGGTGGTCGTCGCCGACCGCGTGGCCCGTTCCGCCACCCAGCCCATCACCACCCTGTCGAGCGCGGCCGCCAAGGTCGGGGCGGGCGAGTTGGACGTGCACGTCGAGCCCGACGGTCCGCCGGAGGTGGCGAGCCTGTCGCGGGTCTTCAACCAGATGGTCGGCCAGATCAAGGGCCTGCTCGTGGCCGAGCGGGAGATGGCCGCCGACCTCTCGCACCGGCTCCGGACGCCGCTCACGGCCCTGCGGCTCGACGCCGAGGGATTGGCCGACGGGGCGGAGGCATCGCGAATCGTGGGCGACGTGGACGCCCTGGAGCACGCCGTGACCGCTGTCATCGAAGAGACGCGCCGGGCCGAACGGCGGGTCGCCGGTGCCCGGTGCGACCTCGGGGTGGTGGCCGCCGAGCGGGTCGGCTTCTGGGCGGCGCTGGCCGAGGACCAGGGGCGGGCCTACGAACTGGACCTCGCTCCGGGCCCGCACGTGGTGGCCCTGTCGGCGGCCGAGCTGGAGTCGGCGCTCGACGTCGTGTTGGCAAACGTGTTCCACCACACGCCCGAGGGGACGGCCTTCGCCGTCCGCCTCGTGGTGGACGACGGGGGTGTCCGAGTGCTGTCGGTGGAGGACGACGGGCCGGGGCTGGCGCCGGGGGCGTTGCAACGGGGCGTCAGCACTGCGGGGTCGACGGGCCTCGGGCTCGACATCGCCCGACGCGCCACGGAGGCGGCCGGCGGCCGCCTCCGTGCGGAGAACCGTCCCGACGGGGGCGCTCGGGTGGTCCTGGAGTTTCCTCCCCTTCCCTAGTTGCCGCCCCCCGGGCCACTGTTGTCGTGGTCCTCGTCCTCGTCCTCGTGGTCCTCGTCCTCGTCCTCGTCGTCGTGCTCGTCCTCGTCGCAGTCCGTGTCTTCGTCGGGGCCGGAGAGGCTGTCCTCGTTGCAGCCGGTGTCCTCGTCGGCGTGCTCGTCCTCGTCGTTGGCGTCGGGCCGGCCGTCGCCGCAGTGACCCTCGCCGCTTGAGTCGCCGTCCCAGTCCGCACCGCAGCGGAGGAGGTCATCGGGATCGATGGCGTCCTCGTCCTCGTCTTCCGCCTCGTCGACGTCGTCGTCATCGTCGGCCTCGTCGTCATCAGCCTCGTCGTCATCAGGGACCGTGACGTCGGTGGTGTCGTCGGCCGGGTCGTCAGGGAGTGTGGAACTGGTGGTGTCGTCGGCCGGGTCGTCAGGGAGTGTGGAACTGGTGGTGTCGTCGGCCGGCTCCGGCGCCGGATCCTCAACCTGCTCGTTCACTGGGTCGTCGTGACCGATGAGGCCGCCAGTCAGGGTGGCGATGTCGGGGCCGGGGCCACCGACCGCCAATCCGACCAGCGTTCCGATCGCCGCTGCTGCGAGTGTGGTGCGTCGAACCATTCCTGTACCTCCTGCTTCCCGCATGGAGGCCCGCTCGGGGGCCGGGGGAGTTCCGTCAGAAGGCATCGTCGGCGTTGCCCGGTTGTGCCGACCTCCAGGCGCGGTAAAGCCCGCACTAAACGTGGGCGAGACCGCCAGATTCGCGCCGCTTCTGCCCTCGACTGCCGCGCCTGAACGGCGCGAAAGGGCAAAAGCGAGGGTTAGGCCAAGCCGGGGTAGCGGCCGCCGTCGACGAGGATCGACGTGCCGGTGACGAACTTCGCCGGCTCCGAGCACAGGAAGGCCACCACGTCGCCGAAATCCTCCGGGCGCCCGAGGTGACCGGCGGGGATCCCCTGAGCCAAGGCGTCGCCCGCTCCGAGCTCCCGGATCCGGTCGGTGTCGTGGGTCCCGGGGAGGGCCAAGTTCACCGTGATGCCGTCGCCCGCCACCTCCGACGCCAGGGTCTTGGCGAAGGCGGCGAGGCCGGCGCGGGCGGTGTTCGACAACGCGAGGAACGGGACGGGCTGTTTCACCGACGAGCTGGCGATGAAGCAGATCCGCCCCCACCCGGCCTCCCGCATGGGCCCGACCGCGACCTGGGCCATGCGGATCGAGGCGATGCAGTTGGCCTCCACCGCCGCCCGGTAGGCGTCGGCGTCGGGGGCGAGGGCCCCACCCTGGGGCGGCCCCCCGGCGTTGGCCACGAGGATGTCCAGCCCGTCGAAGTGCTCGACCGCAGCCTCCACGAACCGCTCGGGCTCGGCCACCACGTCCAGGCCGAGGGCGAGCACCCGCTCGGCGCCTCCCGCCACCTCGACCACCTCGGCCTCGGTCGCCCGCAGCGCCTCTTCGTTGCGAGCGCAGATGGCCACGCGGCAGCCCTCCCGAGCAAGCGAAAGGGCCGTGGCCCGGCCGAGGCCCTTGCTCGCCGCCGCCACGGCCGCCACCCGGTCGACGATGCCGAGGTCCATCCCGCCGCCGATCCCGTCAGTCGACGATGTAGGCGTGGTGCGGCGCCAGGTTGAGCGACTCGGGGCCCTCGCCGGTCACGACGACGATGTCTTCGATGCGCGCCCCGTAGCGGCCGGGCAGGTAGATCCCGGGCTCGACGCTGAAGACGTTGCCGACCTCGAGCTTCTCGTCGTTGCCCGCCACGAGGTAGGGCTCCTCATGGGCGTCGAGACCGATCCCGTGGCCGGTCCGGTGGATGAAGTACGAGCCGTACCCGGCGTCGGTGATGATGCGCCGGGCGACGGCGTCGATCTCCTCGGCCGGCACCCCGGGCTCCACGGCGTCGACGGCCCGCGCCTGAGCTTCGGCCAGCACGTCGAAGAGGTCGGCGAACTCGTCGGTGGGGTGGCCCACCACGTAGGTGCGGGTGATGTCGGAGCAGTATCCCCGCATGCGGCCGCCGAAGTCGCACACCACGACGTCGCCGGGGTCGATGACCCGCTCCCCCGGCTCGTGGTGGGGGCTGGCGCCGTTCGGGCCGCTGGCGACGATGGCGAAGTTGGCCCGGGAGTGGCCGAGGTCGATGAGGCGCTGGGCGAACTCGCGGGAGACATCCCTCTCGGTGCGCCCCGAGAACCGCTCCTGAGCCATCTCGAGGGCCACGGCGTCGGCGGCGTGGGCGGCGGCTCGAAGGGCGGCGATCTCGTCGGCGTCCTTCACCGCCCGGAGCGGGCTCAGGACGTCGGAGGCGTTCAGGAAGGCGGTGTCGGGGAGGGCGGCGCTGAGGCCGAGGACGAAGCGGGCCCACGTCTGGTCGCCCACGGCGATGCGCTGGGCACCCGAGGCCAGGGCGGCGACGATGGCCACCGGGTCCTCGGTCTCGTCCCAGGGCCGGAGGGTGAAGCCGCCGACGCGGTCGTCGACCCGGGGCGCCTCCAGCCGGGGTACGACGAGGACGGCCTCGGCGTCGCGGGGCAGCACCAGCATCGTGAGCCGCTCCAGCGGCATGGCCTCGTAGCCGGTGAGGTACGGCAGATCGGCGCCGACCGACAAGAGCACCACGTCGATCCGAAGCTCCTGCATGCGGCGGCGGGCACGATCCATCCGGGCGGCGAACATGGGCAACACCCTATATACGGTGCGTCTTGCACTCCCTCCGCTGCCCGCCCATCATCGGTGCCGTGGCCGACATCACGCTGCTCCAGGGTGACATCACCGAGCAAGACGTGGACGCCGTCGTCAACGCCGCCAACGGCTCGCTCATGGGCGGCGGGGGCGTCGACGGGGCCATCCACCGGCGGGGCGGCCCCGCCATCCTCGAGGAGTGCAAGCAGATCCGGGAGTCGCGGTATCCCGACGGCTTGCCCACCGGCAACGCCGTCGCCACCACCGCTGGCGACCTCCCCGCTCGGTGGGTGATCCACACCGTCGGCCCCGTCTACGCCAAGAGCGAGGACCGATCTCACCTGCTGGCCTCGTGCCATACCAAGTCGCTCCGGATCGCCGATGAGCTGGGGGCGCTCACCGTGGCCTTCCCCGCGGTCTCGACCGGCGTCTACGGATACCCGCTTGAATTGGCGGCCCCGGTGGCAATCGAGGCGGTGCGAAGTGCGTCGACGGGCGTCGCCGAAGTCCGCTTCGTGCTCTTCGACGGTGCCGCCTATCAGGCGTTCGAGGAAGCGCTCGCCGGCTGAGCCGGCGCCGCGGCCCGGACGGCCTCCTGGGCGTGGTAGCTGGAGCGCACGAGCGGCCCCGCCTCCACTTGCGCGAACCCGAGGCCCACGCCGTACTCACGAAGCTCGGCGAACTCGTCGGGGCGCCACCACTTGGCGACGGGCAGGTGGAGCGGTGAGGGCCGGAGGTACTGGCCCACGGTGAGCACGTCGACGCCCGCGGCGGCGAGGTCGGCCATGGCCCCCCGCACCTCGTGCGGCTCCTCCCCCATCCCGAGGATGAGGCCCGACTTCGTCGTGAGCCCCGCCGCCTTGGCTCGGGCCAGGACGCCGAGCGATCGGGCGTACCCCGCCGAGGGGCGGGCCGCCCGCTGGAGGCGGGCCACGGTCTCGAGGTTGTGGTTCAACACGTCGGGACGGGCGTCGAAGATGGTGGCGAGGGCGGCCTCGTCGCCCTTGCAGTCGGGGATCAGCACCTCCACGGCCGTCGCCGGTGAGACCCGCCGGACCGCCCGGATGGTGGCGGCGAAGATCGCCGCTCCCCCGTCGTCGGCGTCGTCCCGGCACACGCTCGTGATCACGGCGTGGGCGAGGCCGAGGGCGGCCACGGCCTCGGCCACCCGCTCGGGCTCGCCCTCGTCCAGGGGCTCGGGTTTGCGGGTGTCGACCAGGCAGAACCCGCACGCCCGGGTGCAGCGTTCGCCGAGGATCATGAACGTGGCCGTGCCGTCGGCCCAGCATTCGTAGATGTTGGGGCAGCCGGCCTCCTCGCACACGGTGTGCAGGTCGAGGCCCCGCATGAGCCGCTTCAGCCGCCGGTAGTCGCCGCCGAGGTTGGCCCGCACCCGCATCCACTCCGGGCGGCGGAACGACTCCTCGTCGGGGGCCTCCACCCCGGCGGCTTCGAGGCGGGCCACGAGCCGGACCGGCGTCTCGGTGGCTCGTTCGCCTCGGGAGAAGGCCGAGAGGTCGGACGGGCGCTCCTTCCACGCCACGTCCTGGCGCTCCACCCGCCCGTTGTCGTGCCCGTAGGTCTGTGCGAACTCGTCGATCACCGCGTCGACGACCTCTCGCATGGCGATCGGCCGACCGAGCACCTTGGCCATCGACGTGACGCCCCGGTCGGCGATGCCGCACGGGACGATGTGGGAGAACATCGTGAGGTCGGGGTCAACGTTGAGGGCGAACCCGTGCATGGCCCGGCGGCGCACGACCTTCACGCCGATGGCGGCGATCTTCTCCGGAGCCGATTCCGGGCCGACCCACACGCCGGAATAGCCGTCGCTGCACCGGGCGGCGATGCCGAA
>JACPCJ010000053.1 GCA_016179865.1 Actinomycetota bacterium
CGACCACGTCGACGTGGCCGGTCCGGGATTCTTGAATTTCCACCTGCGCCCGACCTGGCTCCACGACGTGCTCAGCGACGTGATCGCGGCGGGCCACGAATACGGACGCGGTGACACCCTCGCCGGCGAGCGCATCAACTTGGAGTTCGTGTCGGCCAACCCGACCGGCCCCTTGCATGCGGGCGGCGGCCGCTGGGCCGCCGTGGGAGACGCCCTGGCCAACCTTCTCGCGGCCCAAGGGGCCGAGGTCCACCGCGAGTACCTCCTCAACGACGCCGGCAACCAGCTCGACGCCTTCGGTGCTTCGCTGCTGGCCCGTCTCCACGGCGACGACCCACCCGCCGACGGCTACCACGGCGACTACGTCCGCGAACTGGCCGAACGGATGGGGGCGGAGCTGGGCGACACGCCCACCCTCGAGGCGGCGCGGGAGTGGGGCTACGAGCGAATCGTGGAACAGGTTCGGGGCGACCTTGACCGCATCGGCGTGCACTTCGACACCTGGTTCTCGGAGCGGACGCTGCACGACGCCGGGGCGGTTGACGCGGTGGTTGCCGATCTCCGAGACCGGCGTGCCGTAGAGGACCGAGACGGTGCCGTCTTCTTCAAGGCCACGGACTATGGCGACCAGCGTGATCGGGTGCTGATCAAGAGCGACGGCAGCCCCACCTACCTGGCTGCCGATCTTGCCTACCACCGTGACAAGCTGGCTCGCGGCTTCAGCCACCTCATCAACATCTGGGGTGCCGACCACCACGGCCAGGTGGTGTCGGTGCAGGCGGGCATGCGGGCGCTTGGCGTCGAGGCCCACCCGGTGGCCGGCCCGGAGCCCGAGGTCATCCTGGGGCAGCTCGTCACGCTCATGCGGGGCGGGGGCCCGGTCAAGCTGTCGAAGCGCACCGGTGACATCGTGACCCTCGCCGACGTGCTCGACGAGGTGGACCCCGATGCCTGCCGGCTCACCTTTCTCCTCCAGAGTCTCGACAGCACCCAGGCGTTCGACGTCGACGTGGTGACAGCTCAGTCGATGGAGAACCCCGTGTACTACGTGCAGTACGCCCACGCCCGCATCGCCTCCATGGCGCGCCTCGCCGCCGAGCGAGGGGTGGAGCGGCTGGGCGTTGACGCCACCGACCTGGGCCTCTTGGTCCACGAGCGGGAACTTGACCTGCTCCGTTCACTGGCCGCCTACGCCGACACCGTGGCCGAGGCGGCGGCGGCGCGGGCTCCCCATCGCATCGCGACCTGGGTCCGTGAGTTCGCCGGCCGCTTCCACGGCTTCTACCACGACTGCCGGGTGCTCCCGGGCGAGTCGGGCGTGACCCCCGCACTCACCCAGGCCCGGCTGTGGCTGGTCGAGGCGTGCCGCATCGGTCTCGCCAACGCCCTCGGCATCCTGGGTGTCCACGCTCCCGAGGTGATGGAGCGGCTTGACCCTGAGGACATGCCATGACCGGCCCCATCGACCGCACGCTCCTTCCGCCCTCCGCGACGGTCAACGCCGACGGGCGTCTTTCGGTCGGCGGCTGCGACCTGGTCGAGCTGGCCAGCGGCTTCGGGACTCCCCTGATCGTCTACGACGAGGGGGCGCTTCGGGCCCGCTGCCGCGAGTACGCCGAGCAGTTCGGCGCCGAGAATGTCTTCTACGCGTCGAAGGCCTTCCTCTGCGTCGCCATGGCACGGCTGGTGGAGTCGGAGGGGCTCGGACTCGACGTCGCCACGGGCGGGGAGCTCTACATCGCCCTCGCCGCCGGGTTTCCGCCCCGGAGGATCGTCTTCCACGGCAACAACAAGTCAGAGGAGGAACTGCGCCGGGGCCTCGAGGTCGAGGTCGGCCGGATCGTCGCCGACTCTTTCGACGAGCTCGACCGCATCGAAGCGTTGGTGGCTTCCGGCTCGCCCGCGCCCGGCGTGCTCATCCGGGTGACACCGGGTGTGGAGGTCGGCACCCACGCCCACATTCAGACCGGTCACGAAGACTCGAAGTTCGGATTTTCCGCCCGGAGCGGCGACGCCTTGGAGGCGGCGCGCCGGGCCGCTGCCAGCCCCGGGATGCGCTTCTTGGGCCTCCACGCCCACATCGGATCGCAGGTCTTCGATCTCGACTCCTACGAGCAGACGGCCCAGGTCGTCGCGGAGTTGCTGGGTGAGATCGAAGCCGTCACCGGCAGCGGGGTGGAAGAGGTCAATCTCGGGGGTGGTCTCGGCGTCGCCTACACCGGGGACGACCGGCCTCCCTCCGTCGCCGACTACGCCGCCGCCCTCACCCGCGAGTTCGGCGAGGCCTGTGCCCGCCGCGGCGTCGAGAGCGAGCCGACCCTGGCCGTGGAACCCGGCCGTTCGATCGCCGGCCCGGCGGGCCTCACCCTCTACCGGGTCGGCACCATCAAGGACGTCGCCGGGGTGCGCACCTACGTGGCCGTCGACGGGGGGATGAGCGACAACCCGCGCCCCTCGGTCTACGGAGCCCGCTACGAGGCCTTCCTGCCTCGGGCCGCTAGCGCCGAGCGCACCCGCACGGTCACCGTGGCGGGCAAGCACTGCGAACAGGGCGACGTCTTGATCCACGACGCCGCCCTCCCCGCCGACGTGAGCGTCGGCGACGTACTGTGCACCCCCGCCACCGGGGCCTACGCCTATTCGATGGCATCCAACTACAACGCCCAGCCCCGTCCGGCCGTGGTGTTCGTGGACGGCGGTGAGGCTCGGGTCGTCGTCCGGCGGGAGACTGTGGACGACCTTTTGCGCCTGGATCAGGGAGACTGACGTTGTGAGTGAGCGTGGCGAGCGAGCCAGATCAGGGGCGCCAGCGAATGAATCGGTCCGGGTCGGGGTGCTGGGGTGCGGCAACGTCGGGGCCGCGCTCATCCGGCTCGTCCACGACCACGCCGACCTCGTGACGGCGCGGGCTGGGCGCAAGGTCGAGGTCGCCCGGGTGGCGGTGCGCGACCTGTCGAAGCCGCGTGACGTGCCCCTGGGGGCGAGCGCCTTCACCGACGACCCGGCCTCCATCGTCGCCGCCACCGACATCGACGTCGTCGTCGAGGTCATCGGTGGTATCGACCCCGCCCGCGAGCTCATCGCCACCGCACTCCGATCGGGCAAGCCGGTCGTCTCGGCGAACAAGGAACTCCTGGCCAACCACGGGCAGGAGTTGGTGGAGATCGCGGAGACGGCCGGCGTCGATCTGCTCTTCGAGGCCGCCGTCGCCGGCGGCATTCCCCTCATCCGCCCCCTCCGCGAGTCGCTGGCGGGAGAGCGCATCACCCGGGTCCTCGGGATTGTCAACGGCACGACGAACTTCATCCTCACGCGAATGGCCGACGACCGGTGGCCCTTCGACGAAGCGCTCGCCGAGGCCCAGCGTCTCGGCTACGCCGAGTCCGACCCCACCGCCGACGTCGAGGGCCACGACGCCGCCGCCAAGGCGGCGATCATCGCCTCGATCGCATTCGGCGCACACGTCACGCAGGGCGACGTGTGGCGGGAGGGGGTGAGCGGCATCACCCAGGAAGACGTCGTCGCCGCCGCCGACCTCGGCTACGTCGTCAAGCTGCTCGCCATCGCCGAGACCGTCGGCGGGCGGGTCTCGGCGCGCGTCCACCCGGCCTTCGTTCCCCTCAGTCACCCCCTGGCCGCGGTGCGCGAATCGTTCAACGCCGTCTTCATCGAGGGCGAGGCCGTCGGAGAGCTGATGCTTTACGGCCCGGGTGCCGGGGGCGGGCCGACAGCCTCGGCGGTCCTCGGTGACCTCGTCGACGCCGCCCGCAACATCGCCGGGGGCGGCCCCGGAGCGAAGGTCGGTCACTTCGAGGCGCGCGAGATCATCTCGATCGACGACGTGGCGTCGCAGTTCTACGTGCACCTCGAGGTGGCCGACGAGCCCGGCGTGCTGGCGTCGATCGCCGGCGTGTTCGGCGACCACGGCGTGTCGATCCTTTCGGTCCAGCAGCGGGGGCGGGGTGAAGAGGCGGAGCTGGTCTTCGTCACGCACACGGCCCGCACGGGCGACGTCATGGCGACGGTGGGAGCGGTCCGCGACCTTCCCGTCGTCCGGCGGGTGGGTTCGGTCCTCCGGGTCCTCGAGAGGGACGCGGGCGATCCTCGACGCCCCTCGGCTCTCCGAGCAGGTCGGCGTCGAGGTGTTCCTCAAGTTCGAAGGCGCCAACCCCACGGGATCGTTCAAGGACCGCGGCATGACCGTGGCCATCTCGAAGGCCGTGGAAGAGGGCGCCAAGGCGGTGATCTGCGCGTCGACGGGCAACACGTCTGCGTCGGCGGCGGCCTATGCGGCGAGGGCGGGCCTCAAGTGTGCCGTCCTCGTGCCCCAGGGCCAGATCGCCCTCGGCAAGCTCGCGCAGGCGTTGGTGCACGGCGCCCAGGTGATCCAGATCCGAGGGAACTTCGACCAGGCCCTCGACATCGTGCGCCGCCTGGGCGAGACCGAGCCCGTGACGGTGGTCAACTCGGTCAACCCCTACCGGCTCGAGGGGCAGAAGACGGCGGCGTTCGAAGTCGTCGACGCGCTCGGCGACGCCCCCGACGTCCACTGCATCCCCGTGGGCAACGCGGGCAACATCACGGCGTACTGGAGGGGGTATTCGGAGGACGCCGCCTCGGACCGGGCGACCCGGCTGCCTCGGATGGTCGGGTGGCAGGCCGCGGGTGCCGCACCCCTCGTGATCGGTGAGCCCGTTCCGCATCCCGAAACTCTCGCCACCGCCATCCGGATCGGGAACCCGGCGTCGTGGGACGGCGCCGTGGCCGCCCGTGACGAGTCGGGTGGGCACATCGGCGCCGTCTCCGATCGGGAGATCCTCGACGCCTACAAGTTGCTGGCGGCCGAGGTCGGCGTGTTCGTCGAGCCCGCGTCAGCAGCCTCGGTGGCCGGTCTCCAAAAGGGCGTGGCCGAGGGAATCATCGCTGCGGGGGAGCGGGTGGTTTGCACCCTGACCGGGCACGGCCTGAAGGATCCCGACCGGGCCATTTCCGAAGCCGAGGTCGGCCCGACGGTCGACGCCGACCTCGGTTCGGTTCTGGCCGAGCTGGGGCTCTAGCGGGGCCGGTTTCCCCGAACTTGGCTTCTTGCCCATTGCCATAGCAAGGGGCAAGAAGCCAAGTTCGGGCGGGTGGTCAGAACAGGCGGGCTTCGCACAGCTCGAGCTCGCCCGCGATCAGATCGGAGAGCGCGGCGAGACGGGCGTGGAATCCATCGACGCCCAGCACCGCCAGCCCGTCCATCGGGCTGAGACCGGCGAGAACGGCGATCTGCCACGACGCCACCACCGGGTCGGGGTCCAGCGCCACGGTGGCCGGCGGAGCGGGGTCACCGAGCTCCGTTCGAAGGGCCAGCAGCCGCCGCAACCGCTCGGTCACGCGAGTGAGCAGCGGGTCGTCAGAAGCGTCGGTGGGGAAGTCGGTCAGGGCGTCGACCTCGGCCCACGGGTGGGGGTCGTCGGGAAGCCAGCGCTCGACCGCAAGGCGCTCGCGCCCGACGGTCTCGAGAAGCCAGCGGCCGTCCGGAAGCTGGGCGGCCTCGACGATCTCGGCGACCGTCCCGACGCCGAATCGCCGGTCGCCGCCCCCGACCTCTTGCCCCCGCTCGATCAGCACCACGCCGAACCGCCGGCTGCCTTCGAGGCACCGCATGGTCATCTCTCGGTAGCGGGGCTCGAAGACGTGGAGGGGCAGGAACTGGTGCGGGAACAGGACCGTGCCGAGCGGGAACATCGGCATGCGCAGCGTCATGGACTCACGCTCACGGTCGCCCTTACCGTCTCACGGCACGATCTTGTAGACGGGGCCCTCGAGCGACAGCGCGTACAGCTCCCCGTCCTCGTCTGCGCCGAAAGACGAGAGGGACGGGACCGTGAGGCCGAGCGAAGACACGTCCACCGCCTGCCCGTCCGACTGGCGCAGGCCCATCACCTGACCGACGCAGAAATCAGCAAAGAGATAGACGCCATACAGGTCGGGGATGCGCTCGCCCCGGTAGACGTAACCGCCGGTCACGGAGCAGTTTCCCGACCGGAGCGGGTACTCGTGGATCGGGAGAACGTGATCCTCGGGGGGGTCGCCCTCGAAAGGCTTCGTGCCTTCCAGGCGGTCCCAGCCATAGTTCTCGCCGCCCGTCGAGCTCCCAGGCTGGAAGTCGACCTCCTCGACCGCGCTCTGGCCGACGTCACCGATCCACAGGTCGCTCGTGGCGCGGTCGAAGCTGATTCGCCAGGGGTTGCGGAGCCCGTAGGCCCAGATCTCGCCCCGGGCACCCTCGCGCCCGAGGAACGGGTTGCTTGACGGCACGGCGTAGGGGGCGCCCTCGGTGGGACGGGGGTGGATGCGCAGGATCTTGCCGAGGAGGGTGCCGAGGTTCTGTGCGTTGCCGTGGGGGTCGCCGCCGGCCCCGCCGTCTCCGAGCGAGACGTAGAGGAACCCGTCGGGCCCGAACTCGATGGCGCCGCCGTTGTGGTTGGCATAGGGCTGGTCGACGCTGAGCACCTCCCGGCGCGATCCAAGGTCGGGGCCGCTCGCGGTCATCGCCCACTCGACGAGCCGGGTGTCGCCCTCGGTGTCGGTGTAGTCGGCGTATAGGAACGCGCCATCGGCGGTGAACTCGAGCCCCAGCAGCCCCTGCTCGAACTCACCCGACACCTCAGAGCGCAGGTCGAGCACGGTCTCGGGTTTGGCGCCCGGCCGGAGCGCCTGGACGCGGCCGGTCTGCTCCGCCACGTAGAGGGTGTCGTCCCCAGGGCGGGTGGCCAGGTCGACGGGCTGCTCGAGGACGGCAACCTGCTCCGTCCTGATCTCGATCGACTCGATCGGCACGATTTGCCCGGCGATCGTGCTCGACGTGGTTGCGGCCGGTTCGCGGGGCTCTCCAGCCTCGACTTCCGGGATCTCCCGTCGCCCGCCCGCCGTCGGAGCGGCGCCGTCGTCCCCCTCGCCGTCACCCGCGAGCTGGACCCCGGCGTACACCCCTGCGCCGAGGAGCACCGACACGAGGAGGATGGCGCCGAGCACCCGGGGACCCACGTCGGAGACGTTACGGCTCCGAGCAACCGGAGGGCGGCGCGTACCCTTTCGCGCATGAAGTACGTGGTGCTCGTTCCTGACGGGGCGTCCGACGAGCCGGTCCAAGAACTGGGCGGCCGCACGCCGCTGGAAGCTGCCGCCATGCCGAACCTCGCCAAGATGGCGGCGCGGGGCGAGGTGGGGCGGGCGGCGACCATCCCGTCCGGCATGGCCCCGGGGAGCGACGTCGGCAACATGGCCATCCTCGGGTACGACCCCGCCGAGTTCCACACCGGCCGGGCCCCCATTGAGGCCGCCGCCATGGGGATCGAGCTTGGCGACGACGAGGTTGCGTACCGCTGCAACCTGGTGACGGTGTCGCCCGAGGGGACGATGGTCGACTTCTCCGCCGGGCACATCCCGAGCGATCTCAGCCACCCGATCATCGAAGCGGTCGGCGCCGCCCTCGGGGGCGAGGGGATTCGCTTCCACCCCGGGGTGATGTACCGCCACGTGATGGTGGCTCCCCGCGCCCTGGCGGAGGCCGACTGCGCTCCGCCCCACGACCTCACCGGCCAACCAGCCGCCCCTCCTACCGGTCCCGCCGCCCCCAAGCTCATCGAATTGATGGAGTCGTCGAAGCCGGTGGTGGCGGCCAAGGCCGCCGAGTTGGGGGCCGACGCCACCCAGATCTGGCTGTGGGGTCAGGGGACGCGGCCGGCGATGCCGAAGTTCTCCGACCGTTTCGGGCTCGCGGGGCGCCTGGTCACAGCCGTCGACCTCATCCGGGGCCTCGGCGTGCTTACCGGCCTCGAGGTCGTCGAGGTCGAGGGCGCTACCGGGTACTACGACACCAACTACGAGGGGAAGCGCGACGCCTGCATCGCGTCACTGAGCGATCGCGATTTCTTCCTCCTCCATGTGGAGGCCTCTGACGAGGCGGGCCACAACGGCGACGTGGATGCCAAGGTCGAGGCGCTCGAGCACTGGGACCGGCGCATCATCGGTCCCCTCGTCGAGGCGCTCGACGCCATGGGCCCACACCGCATCCTCCTCATGCCTGACCACGCCACGCCCCTCCATCTGCGGACCCACACCCCAGACGCCGTGCCGTACCTGCTCTTCGACTCGGACGTTGAGGGGCCGGGCGGCGAGTACTCTGAGCGGGCGACGGCGTCGGCCACGCCGGTGCCGGCCCACGAGCTGATGCCGAGGTTCACGAGGGCCTAAGGCGCAGGTGCGTCGCCCCGCCTCCTGTCGTAGAGCGCTCTACCGCAGCCTCGCGAGCGCTCGAGAGTCCATGACGGTAACGCTGACGTAGATTGTACGTAGGATCCGACGCTGGTCGGCTCTTGTGAAGAGAGGGGAAG
>JACPCJ010000144.1 GCA_016179865.1 Actinomycetota bacterium
CAGGGCTACTACAACATCGAGGTGATGCTCCACGCGGCCTGGGCCAGTACGGCCTGAAGCTGCTACGGCTCCTCGCCGGGTGCCCGGTCATCGTCGTCGACGTGTCGACGGACAAGCTCCGCCTGGCGCGCGAGCTCGGCGCCGCGCACGCGCTCGACGGGAAGGATCCGCGGCTCGCCGACCAGCTGCGCGAGCTGACGGGCGGCCGCGGCGTCAGCGCCGCGTTCGACTTCGTCGGCAGCGACGCGACGCTTGCGCTCGCGGTCGGCGCGACGCGCGCGCTCGGCAAGGTGAGCCAGATCGGGCTGGCCGGCGGCGCCGCGCGCCTGAAGGTGCCGGAGAACACGCGCTCCGAGGTGCAGTTCGAGGCGACGCTCTGGGGCACGATCAAGGAATTGCGCGAGGTGATCGCGCTGGCCGAATCGGGACAGCTCACGTCGATCCCGATCGAGGTGGCGCCGCTCCACCGCATCAACGAGGTGTACGCCCGGCTGAAGCGCGGCGAGATTCAGGGGCGGGCCGTCATTCAGCCCGCCGCATAAGCGTCTCCAGACGCGGGTGCTCCGTTTGTGTTTCAATGGAGTCGCTCGTCCATGCAGCGCCGCGCCTTCTGGAAAGCCGTGACTCTCGATCGCGCCGACTTCCTCGACCGGTTCCTGGCGCTCCTCGGCGAGCAGGGCACCCACTTCTGCGTCGTCGGTGGACAGGCTGTCAACGCCTACGTCGATCCCGTTGTGAGTCTGGATGTGGATCTGGTAATTGCGCTCTCGGATCTGGAGCGGCTCGAACCAGTGCTCGCCGAGCGCTTCAGCGTGGAACACTTCCCTCACAGCATGACCGTGTCGCTCGCCGGCAGCGATCTTCGCGTTCAGATCCAGACCGACCCGCGCTACGGCGAGTTCCTCGTGCACGCGGAACCGCGGGAGATCCTCGGCATCCGGCTTCCAGTCGCTCGCGTTGAAGACGTCCTGCGCGGCGATCTTCGCGATGGGGAAGCCAG
>JACPCJ010000054.1 GCA_016179865.1 Actinomycetota bacterium
CCCTCGAGCCAGTCGACCAGCTGGTTCTCGCGCCACGCACAGGGGTGGTAGGGCGGTGACAGGTAGAGCTGTTCGTAGGCGCCGCGATCGACCCGCCTGGGCTGGACGCCCAGCGTGAGCGCCGCGCGCTCGACGGCCTCGAGATGGCGGGCGTCGGCGCTGATGTAGGTGAGGGGTTGGTCGACGGCGAAGGTGCCCGCTCCGAGGAGGTGCGCCAGCAGCACGACCTGGTCGTCTGGCCACTCCACTGGCCGCTCGGGCTCGGGGAGTCGCCGGGGGATCCCGAGGCGCTCGCCGAGTCGGAGTTCGTCGAGTCGACGCCAGCCGTCGAAGGTGAGGAAGGGGTGGTTGGGACTCGCCTTGACCTCCAGGCCGGACCGGAGGCGGAGCCGGTACACCGGCTTCGCGCCGCTGCGGAAGACATGGGTCATGATCCCGCGCACGATGCGGTAGTCGTGGTCGACGGTGTGGACGGGGATGTCACGCTCGCCCGTCGCCAGGAGCTGGCCCAGGGTGACCGCCTCGCCGGTGTCGGCCCGCACGATCTTGGTGTCGGCGGTCAGGCAGCCCGACTCGCGCAGGTCGGCGAGCATCGGGCGCTTGTCTTGCCGCATTTCGGGCATGCGGTTGAGCTGGCTGAGGGCGACGACCGGCGTTTCCAACTCGCGGGCCAAGATCTTGAGGCCCCGCGAGAGCTCCGAGACCTCGACCTGGCGGCTCTCGTTGCGCCCGGTCGGACTCGACATGAGCTGGAGGTAGTCGACGACCACGAGGCCGAGGTCGCCGAAGCGGGCCTTCAGGCGCCGGGACTTCGCCCGCATCTCCATCACCGTGCAGTGCGGGTTGTCGTCGATGAAGAAGGGTGCCTCGCCCAGGCGCCCGACGGCGTGGGCGATGCGGGTCCAGTCGGCGTCGGCGAGATCGCCTCGGCGCAGCTTGCGGGAGTCGACCCGGGCTTCGGCGGCCAATAGCCGCTGCGTCAGCTCCAGGTGGCCCATCTCGAGCGAGAAGAAGATGACCGGGCGACGGGCCTCGAGGGCGACGTTGGTCGCCATGCCGAGGGCGAACGCCGTCTTCCCGACGCTGGGGCGGGCTGCCACCACGACGAGGGTGGACGGCTGGAGCCCGTGAAGGAGATCGTCGAAGTCGAGGTAGCCGGTGGGTGCGCCGGTGACCGTCACGTCGCGCCCGTACAGAGCCTCGAGCTGATCGAGGCTCTCCTGGAGCACCTCGTGGAGGCCGACCATGGTGGTCGAGACGCGGCGCTCGGCCACGGCGAACACCTTCGACTCGGCGAGGTCGAGGGTCTCGGTGACGTCGTCGGGAAGCTCGTAGCCCATCTCGGCGATCTCCCCCGCCACCACGATCAGGCGGCGGAGGAGGGCGAGCTCTTCGACGATGCGGGCGTAGTGCGAGGCATTGGCCGACGCCGGGGTGTTGCCCTGGATGGACAAGAGGGCGTTGCGGCCTCCCACGGCCTCGAGCAGGCCGGCCCGCCGCAGTTCCTCGGCCACGGTGACCGGATCGACGGGCTCGCCAGCCCCGTAGAGGGCGAGCACGGCGTCGAAGACGTGGGCGTGGGCGGGCTTGTAGAAGTCGTCGGGCTTGATGCTCTCGACGGCGACGGCGATGGCGTCGCGTGAGAGCAGCATCGCCCCCAGCAGAGACTCTTCGGCTTCGAGGTTGTGGGGTGGAATCCGGGCGCCACCTGCCCGGTGGAGCTCCACCGCCTGTTGCGCCATGCTCCCCTACCCCCCAGTACGCGAGCCGTCTGGACCGCTCACGCCGCTCCGCCGAAACCGCATGCGGGGCAGGCTTCGCCTGCCCCGACCCCCAGCCCCGTTGTTTGGAGCGTGCGCCCAATCGGCGCACGCTCCACCACCGGTCGATGCACCCTCGCACGGCAACCCTGTGGGGAGTAAGAGGATGACCACAGAAAACCTGTGGATATCCGGGGGATCACGGAGCCGTTGGCTGTGGAGAACGCCGCCACCCGGCCATCAAACCATCCGGGTGTGACACTGACAGTGAATCCGCCGACGGAGGGCCGACGGCGGATTCAGGTGGTCAGCCTTCGGGCTCGACCACCACGGTGAACTCAGCCTCGACGCCCTCGTAGAGGTGGAGCACCACTTCTTGGGTGCCCAGTTCCTTGATGGCTTCGGGCAGCACGAGCTTGCGACGATCGAGGTCGATCCCGAGCTGAGCGTGGACGGCGTCGGCGATGTCGGTCGCCGTTACCGACCCGAAGAGCTTCCCGGCCTCGCCGGCCCGCGCGCTCACCGAGACGGTCTTGCCCCGGAGCCCTCCGGCGAGCGTCTCGATCGCTTCACGCTCACGAGCCTCGCGTACCTCCCGAGCCCGGCGCATGGTCTCGGCCTGTTTGACGGTGCCCTTGGTGGCGGCGATGGCCAGCCCCCGGGGGACGAGAAAGTTCCTCGCATACCCGTCCGCGACCTCGACCAGGTCTCCCTTCTTGCCGACGTTGTCGACGTCGGCCCGGAGAAGGATCTTCATTCGTCGTCGCCCTCGGTTTCGGGCCCCTCGGACTCGATGTCGCCGCCGGCCTCGGCTCCAGACTCGTCGGCCACCTCGGCCACCTCGGCCGCCTCACCCTCGACGACGTCGACGTTCGCTAGGTCCTCGTCGCCCTCACCCTCTTCGCGAGAACGCGGCGGGGGCGGCGGCGCACTGGGCTCGGGCATCGGCCCGCCGGCGCGGGAGCCGGGGCCACCCGGGCCACCGGGGCCACCCGGGCGGGGACGCTTCGTGCGCACCGTGACCTGGCGCTGCGCGTAGGGCAGGAGCGCGAGTTCACGTGCGAGCCGGATCGCGCTGGCCACCTTTGCCTGATGGAAGCGGCAATTCCCGGTGACGCGGCGCGCTCGAATCTTGGCCCGCTCCGACATGTAGCGGCGGAGCAGGTCGGCGTCCTTGTAGTCGATCCACCGCACCTGTTCGCTGCAAAACACGCAGACGCGCTTCTTGGGCGGACGCCGGTCCATCTTCTTGGGCGCTCGCCGCTGCTTGATCCTGCCTCGTGCCACCGTGACTCCCGATTGCTCTCGTTGACCTGCTTGTTTTGTGCCTGGCTTGGGGAAGTGAAGCCCGTCGCGGGCCGCTGGCTTCCGGGGACCGGCGCTCGTTTCCGATGAGCGGCCCTAGAAGGGCTCCTCACCCTGGTCGTAGCCGGCGTCGGAGCCTGCGGCAGCCACCGCCGGCGCTCCCGCCGTGACCGGGGCGCCCTCGGGCGTCCGCCGATCCGCCTTCTTCACCTCGCAGGTGGCCCAGCGCAGGCTGGGGCCGATCTCGTCGGCCACGATCTCGATCACGCTGCGCTTGTCGCCCTGCTCGGTCTCCCAGCTCCGCTGTTCGAGACGCCCGGTGACGAGCACCCGCGCCCCCTGCCGGAGCGACTCGCCGACGTTCTCGGCCATTTCTCGCCAGCAGATGACGTTGAAGAAGCTCGTGACCTCTTCCCACTCGTTGGTCTGGCGGTTCTGCCAGCGCCGGTTGACCGCCACCCCGAGGGTGGCCTTGGCCACGCCGGTGGGGGTGAAGCGGAGTTCGGGATCGCGGGTGAGGTTGCCCACGATCGTGACGGTGTTGCCGTTCGCCATGTGATCCTCTCCTATGCCTCGGCTATCTCGGCTGCCGCCTCGGCCTCGGCGGGCTTCCTGAGCGCCTGCTCGGGAACCCGCACCACCCGTTGGCGGAGCACTTCGTCAGCGAGGGAGAGCGACCGGTCGAGCTCCTCGACTGTGCCCGGCTCCGCCCTGGCTTGGAGGACCACGTAGTAGCCCTCCCAGCGGTGCCGTAGCTCGTACGCGAAGCGACGCTTGCCCCAATGGTCGACCCGGCTGACCTCACCACCACCCTTGGTGATGTGTTCGGTAGCCCGATCGACGGCGGCCCGGATCGTCTCCTCTTCCAGGTCCGCGTCGAAGATCACCACAATTTCGTACGGCCTCACGGCCGTCACCTCCTCAAGGCCCTCTGGACCGCAGCTCGGGCTGCGGGCCCCCGCCCGACCGTTCGACCAAGCAGAGCTTCGCCGAGCGGCAGCGGGAGCAGGACTGGACGCCCGTGGGCGCCGGAACGGGGAAGGGTACCAACGCCTGCCGGGCGCTCTCCAACGCGCCCTATCGGGTCTGACCCTACCGGGCGGGTGTGACACTTCCTGTGTCAACCCCCTGGTGCGTCGTTTCCCCCGGGGTTGAGTGCCACAGGCGCTTCTCACGTCGATCTTGGGGCATCGTGGTGGC
>JACPCJ010000074.1 GCA_016179865.1 Actinomycetota bacterium
CTCGGCAAGCGGAGAAACGGCACCCTGGTGCAGGGCTTCCTCTACCAGGGCCGCCAGATCGTCGCCGAGCTCGACGGCGGCAGTCAGGTCGTGAGCCGCTTCGTGTACGCAACCGGCGCGAACGTGCCCGACTACATGATCAAGGGGACCAACATCTACCGCATCATCGCCGACCATCTCGGTAGCCCGCGCCTGGTGATCGATGTTGCTACTGGCACCACTGCCCAGCGGATCGCCTACGACGAGTTCGGAAACGTCATCGAGGACACCTTGCCCGGCTTCCAGCCCTTTGGCTTCGCCGGCGGCCTCTACGATCAGGACACCAGGCTCACCCGCTTCGGGGTCCGCGATTACGATGCCCGCACCGGCCGGTGGACCGCCAAGGATCGCATCGGCTTCCTTGGCGGCAGCTCCAACTTCTACAGTTACGCCGCCAACGACCCGGTGAACTTCGTCGATCCGACGGGACTGACGCTGGAGGAAGCGGTGAGGCTCGACGACGTCACCTACATCGACGTGTTGAACAGGGGTCTCCAGGTGATGGATTCGACGGCCATCACGTTCTGCATGGACAACAAGCTCCCCATCATCGTGTTCGACCTGTTGGAGCCCGGCAACGTGCGCAAGGCCCTGGGCGGCGAGCGCATCGGGACGGTCGTCCACTGATGGCGCAGCGGGTGGGCAGGCGAGGACGGCCGTGATCGTCGAGGAAGTCCGGGCGGAGGCGAAGGGCAAGATGGGGAAGTCGATCGAGCACCTCCGGGAAGAGTTCGGTCGTGTTCGCACCGGCCGCGCCAACCCCGGCCTGGTCGAAAAGCTGATGGTCGACTATTACGGAGCCGAGGTCCCGCTCCAGCAGCTGGCGGGGTTCAGCGTGCCCGATGCCCGACTTCTCCAGATCACGCCCTATGACCAGAACGCCATCACGGCCATCGAGAAGGCGCTCCAGGAGAGCGACCTCGGGATCAACCCCTCCAACGACGGCAAGGTCATCCGCCTGGCCTTTCCGCAGCTCACGGAAGAGCGGCGCAAGGAACTGGTGAAAGTGGTGAAGCAGCGGGCCGAGGACGCCCGAGTGGCCGTGCGCAACATCCGTCGCCAAGCTCGCCACGATCTGGAAGAGTTCGCCAAGGAGGGCGAGATTTCAGAAGACGACCTCGCCCGGGCCGAGAAGGACCTGGAGAAACTCACCCACGAGTTCGTCGAGGAGATCGACGAGCTGCTCGAGCACAAAGAGCAAGAGCTGATGGAGGTCTGAGTCGCCTTGGCCAACGACGGGCGCTTTTTCGACGACGAAGTGGACGACGAACGGGAAGACGAGACCGACGAGCGACCGCGGCCCGGCCCCGCCGACGCCGTGCGTATCATCGGCGCCCAAGAGGCGCGCGCCGCGTACGACGAGGAGCGGCGAGCACGCTTCCCGCTCCCTGGTGATGAGGAAGACGAAGCGGAACCGTCGGGCGACGAGTTACTCGGCGGCCCCGGGCGCCCGCCGGTCGGGGGCCGGCTGCTGGGCGAGCGCGAGGGCACCCCTGTCGTCGATGACCGACCGACGGGAGCCGTTGACCTTCCGCACTGGACCGAGCCGCCGTCGGGCGAGGTGCTGGCTGCCACCGGACTGGGCCGGGAGGAGTCTGAGGACACCGGGCTCGCTCCCAGCTTCCGCGATTCCGAGAGCGACTGGCAGGGGTCCGACATGGGCGACCTGGGCGAAGACGCCGGGGTGCAGGCGCGCGACGAGCCGGCGCTCGACGACGACGACGCCTTTGCTCGCGAAGTCGAGGCTCGCCGCCAAGAGGTTCGGGCGGCGCGGGAAGCGGGGGTCGCCCCCCCGCCGCCCCCGGGTGCCGCGGAGCGCTTCTCGTCAGGCGTTCGTCGGGTCGGGCCGGAAGGCGCGGCTCCACCCGACGCTCCGGCACGTCCCGTTGCCCCCGGTTCCCGCTCCGAAGGGCGAGCGTCAGCGAGCCCGGGGAAAGGCGCCCCAGGGCAACCCGCAGGGTTGTCGCTCGGGCCCGGGCAGCCGAGCGCCGAGGGTGCACCCCGGGGTGAGGCCGGGGGGAGGCCGCGCGGGGAAGGCATGCTCGAGCCCGGGATGCCCGAGCCGGCGGCGATGGGGTCCGGCGGCGCCGAGCGCGACGTCCCCACCGCCATCCTCGTCGGCGTCGCCATCGGCGTGGCCGCGCTCGTGGTGTTCAACCTGGGCCGCGGGCCCACGGCGTGGTTCGTGGCCGCCATCGCCACGCTGGCGTCGGCCGAGTTGTACGCCGCCATCCGGGCCCGGGGTTACAAGCCGGCGGCGCCGGTGGGCCTGGCGGCCACCGCGGGGCTGGTGCTGGCGTCGTACGACCGCTTCTACGAAGGCTTCGCGCTCGTGCTGGCGCTGGCCGTCATCACCACCTTCGTCTGGTTCCTCATGCGGGCGGAGGACGCCCGCCCCGTGCTCAATGCCGCCCTCACGCTCCTGCCCATCGGCTACGTCGGCCTCATGGCGGCGTATGCGGGGTTCCTGCTCGCCCTGCCGAACGGCATCGGGATCCTCCTCGGCGTGGCGATCGCCGTGGTCGCCTACGACGTGTTCGGCTACTTCATCGGCTCGCGCATCGGGACGCGGCGCATCGCCCCCAACATCTCGCCCAACAAGACGTCCGAGGGGTTGATCGCCGGGATGGTGGGCGCCGTGCTGGCGTCGCTGCTCATCGTCCGACCCATCCACCCCTGGGACGGCGGGAGCGCCTTTTGGCTGGGCGTCGTCGTCGGCGTCGCCGCCCCGCTGGGCGACCTCATCGAGTCAATGCTCAAACGCGACATGGCCCTCAAGGATTTCGGCACCCTCATCCCCGGCCATGGCGGCGTGCTCGACCGCTTCGACGCATTGCTCTTCGCCCTTCCGCCCGTCTTCTACCTGGTGCGAGTGCTTGAGATCTTCTGATCTTCCGGGCCGCGAGTCGAGGCGCCGGTGACATGACCGAACCCATCGGCGTGGCCGTCCTGGGGTCAACGGGATCGGTGGGCCGCCAGGCGCTCGACGTCGTCCGTTCCGAGCCCGAGCGATTTCGCGTGGTCGCCCTCGCTTGCGGCCGTGATGAAGATCAACTCCGGGCGCAGGCGGCGGAGTTCGGGGTCGCACCAGACCGGGCCCGCCTCGCCGCCGGGGAGCCGCAGGTGCTCCGGGATCTGGCGGCGCTTCCCGAGGCCGACGTGGTGTTGAACGCCGTGGTGGGCTTCGCCGGGCTCCCGGCCACCCTGTCGGCCCTCGAGGCCGGGCGCCGCTTGGCGCTGGCCAACAAGGAGAGCCTGATCGCCGCCGGCCCCGTGGTCCGCGAGGCCCGGGAGGCCGGGGGCGGGGAAATCGTGCCCGTCGACTCGGAGCACTCGGCGCTCTACCAGGCGCTCCAGGCCGGGCCGCGGGAACGGGTCCGGCGGGTCATTCTCACCGCCAGCGGAGGGCCCTTCCGGGGCCGGGCCGCCGCCGAGTTGGAGTCCGTCGGTCCCGAGGACGCCCTCGCCCATCCGACCTGGAACATGGGGCCCAAGATCACCATCGACTCGTCGACGCTCATGAACAAGGGGCTGGAGGTCATCGAGGCCCGTGAGTTGTTCGGGCTCGACGTGGAGCAGGTCGAGGTGGTGGTCCACCCGCAGTCGGTGGTCCACGGCATGGTGGAATTCACCGATGGCGCCACCGTGGCCCAGCTCTCGATGCCCGACATGCGGCTCCCCATCGCCTACGCGCTGGCGGCACCCGACCGCGTGTCGACGCCCGTCGGGGTCGTCGACTGGGCGGCCGTCGGCCAGTTGACCTTCGAAGCCCCCGATCTGGGGACGTTCCGCTGCCTCGGGCGCGCCTACGAAGCGGCCCGCTCGGGCGGGGCGGCGCCGGCGGTGTTGAGCGCCGCCAACGAGGTCGCGGTGGAGGCGTTTCTGGCCCGCGAGATCGGTTGGCCGGCGATCGCCGAGGTGGTCGAGCAGACCCTCGACGTGGTCGGTGCTCCTGGCGCCGGTACGCTCGACGACGTGCTCTTCGCTGATCAGCGAGCCCGCGAGGCCGCGCGCGAGATCGTCAAGACCGCTTCCGCATGAGAGACCCTCTGGAGGGGGCGGGCTTCGACGCCCGCCGCACGCTGATCGGTGTGCTGGCCGTTCTGGCGGGCCTGGCGGCGATCGGCGTGGTCAACCCGACTGCGCTGGGGGTCATCGGGATCTGGGTCGGGATCATCCTGATCATCATGATCCACGAGGGTGGGCACTACGTGACCGCCAAGTGGTCTGACATGAAGGTCACCGAGTACTTCCTGGGCTTCGGCCCCCGGCTGTGGTCATTCCGCCGAGGGGAGACCGAGTACGGCGTCAAGGCCATCCCGGCTGGTGGCTACGTGCGCATCGTCGGCATGAACAACCTCGAAGAGGTCGACCCCGCCGACGAGCCTCGGACCTACCGCTCGAAGCCGTACCGCCAGCGCCTCATGGTGGTCATCGCCGGCGTCACTACCCACTTCGTGATGGCGTTCGTCTTGTACCTGATCATCCTCACGGTGTTCGGAGTCAACGAGGCCCAGCCCGCCATCCGGGAGCTGGTGGACCGCTCGCCGGCGGCCCAGGCGGGCCTGGAGGAGGGAGACCGGATCGTTGCCATCGACGGCACGCCGGTCGAGGAGTGGGACGACGTGACGCGGATCGTTCGCCCCCGCCCCGGCGAGCAGGTGACGGTCGTCATCGAACGGGACGGCGATCGCGTGCAGGTGCCTCTCACCCTCGGCAAGGAGAACCCTGACGGAGAGCGGGTCGGATTCCTTGGCATCGCGCCCACCATCGCGGCCGAAACCCGCCCCGTATTCACGGCGGCGAAGGACGTGGTGGTCGGGATCGGCCACGACGTGGGCAGCGTGGTCAAGGTGCTGGGTGGGTTCTTTACCCCATCGCACCTGCGCGACTACGGGAGCGCCCTGACCGGCGAGGGGGACGCCGGTCGCGACCGGTTCCTCTCGCCGGTGGGGGCGACCTCGGTGGCCGCCGAGGCCGTCGACGCCGGCCTGCCCGCCGTTCTGGAGTTCCTGGCTGGCATCAACATCGTGGTGGGCACGCTCAACCTGCTGCCCCTCCCGCCCCTCGACGGCGGGCACGTGGCGGTGGCGACGTACGAGAAGATCGCCTCCCTCATCCGTCGCCGTCGCGTGCAGGTCGACATGGCGAAGATCATGCCCATCGCCCTGGTGGTGGTCTTCCTGTTCCTGTTCATCGGGATCTCGTCGCTCTGGCTCGACATCTTCCAGCCCGTCGACGTCGGCTTCTGAGCGATCTCGCCGCGGGTTCTACCCTGGGGAGCGATGTTCGAGCGACGCCTGACCCGACAGATTCTGGTGGGCGACGTGCCCGTGGGCGGTGGTGCACCCATCACGGTGCAGTCGATGACCACCACCAAGACGGCCGACGTGGAGGGCACGCTGGCCCAGATCTACGCCTTGGCCGGGGCGGGAGCCGACATCGTTCGCTGCACGTGCAACGATCCCGAGGCGGCCGAGGGGCTGGCCGAGATCGTCCCGCGCTCCCCGGTTCCCATCGTGGCCGACATCCATTTTCAGTACCGCCTCGCCTTGGCGGCCATTGAGGCGGGCGTGCAGGCGCTGCGCCTCAACCCCGGGAACATCCGGAAGCGCGACCACATCCAGACCGTGGCCCAGGAGGCGAAGGACCGCGGCCTGCCCATCCGCATCGGGGTCAACGCCGGCAGCCTCGATCCCGAGATCGCCGAGCGCCACGGCGGGGCCACCCCGGAAGCGCTGGTCGAGTCGGCCACGCGTGAGCTGGCCTACTTCGCCGAGGTGGGCTTCGACGACGTGAAGATCTCGGTGAAGGCGTCAAGCGTGCATCTGATGATCGACGCCTACCGCCTCCTGGCCGACACCGTCGACCACCCGCTCCACCTCGGGGTGACCGAGGCCGGCCCGCCGCCGCAGGGTCTCATCAAGTCGGTGGCCGGGATCGGCACGCTGCTGTCGGAGGGCATCGGGGACACGATCCGGCTCTCGCTCACTGCCGACCCGGTCGAGGAGGCCCGGGCGGGGCGCACGCTGCTGGAGGCCCTGGGCTTGC
Organism: Actinomycetota bacterium; assembly: GCA_016179865.1. GTDB lineage: Bacteria > Actinomycetota > Acidimicrobiia > IMCC26256 > JACPCJ01 > JACPCJ01. Next base: position 6,091 of record JACPCJ010000074.1, read on the forward strand.
GGGAGCGCAAGGGCCTCGACCTCATCGCCTGCCCGTCGTGCGGGCGGGCCGAGGTCGACGTGATCGCCGTCGCTCAGAAAGCGCAGGCGGCGCTCGAGGAGCGCCAGATCCCGCTCCAGGTCGCGGTCATGGGCTGCGTCGTCAATGGGCCGGGGGAGGCCCGCGAAGCTGACCTCGGGATCGCGGCGGGGCGGGCCAAGGGCCACCTGTTTGTGAAGGGCCAGGTCGTCCGGGTAGTGCCCGAGGGCGAGATGGTGGAAGCGCTCCTCCACGAGGCCGAGCGGATTGTCGAGGAGGGAGTCGAGGCTCGCCTCGCCGCCGCCGACGCCCACGCCGCCGAAGAGGCCGACGCCGATCGGGCGGCCCTCCTCGAGTCTCAGGGCGCCGACGCCAACCGCGCCGAGGAGCGCAAGGTCCACATCCGCGAGATCACCGGCTAACCCACCCACCTAAAGGTCACGAACCGGTGCTGGGTGGGGGTAGATGACCTTTACGGGTCAGAGGTTGATGCCGCACTCGGTCTTGTCGGAGCCCTTCCAGCGGCCCGAGCGGGGATCCTCGCCCGGGGCCACCGGGCTGGTGCAGGGCCAGCAGCCGATCGAGGGGTAGCCCTTCAGGGTCAGCGGGTGGACGAGCAGGTCGTGGTCGCGGCTGTAGCCCTCCACGTCCTCGTCGGTCCAGGTCGCCACGGGGTTCACCTTCACGAGCCCGCGCTGTTCGTCCCAGAAGACGACGGGGGTGTCGGCGCGGGACGGCCCGTCGGCTCGACGGAGCCCGCTCATCCACGCCGACCGACCCGCCAGGGCTCGGTTCAGTGGCTCGACCTTCCTCACCCCGCAGCAGCCGTCGAGGTCATGCTGCCAGCGGTTGTCAGGGTCGACGAGCGGTTCCACCACGGTGAGGTTGAGTTGATACCGGTCCTTCACCTGCTCGACGTACCAGAGCGTCTCGGCGAAGTGGTACTGGGTGTCGAGGAAGATCACCTCGATATCCGGAACCTCCCGCACCGCGATGTCGATGAGCAGGCAATCCTGGAATGACGCTGCCAGCACCAGCCCGTCGCCGAAGCGTTCGGCCGCCCAGCGCACGATGGCGCCGGGCGGCGACGTCTCGAATTCACGCGCGCGAGCCTCGATCTCGTCGAGTTCGATCTGTGAAGGTCGAAGGGTCAGCGGGGTCTCGGTCACGGGTTCTTCAAGTGGCGCACTCGGACTCACCGACGACGGCCTCATAGGGGCCGGTCTCGTCGAAGTCGACGTAGAACTCGGGGGCCTCGTCGGGATCCGGGAACTCGTCGAGGTCGGCAACCAAGGTTCCGACTTGCTTCGCTCCGCCGCTGCGGTCGACCCACTGCCCGAAGCGCTCGCCGGCACCCCGCTCCTCGGCGAATTTCGAGACCAACCGCACCACGGCCTGCGCGGCGTTTTTGGCCGGGAGCTTGCTGGCCTTGTCGCCGAACTCGATCTGCTCCCGACCGACGCGGCCGCCGAGCAGCATCTGGTAGCCGGGCGCGGATCTGCCGTGGGCCCGCCGCTCGAGGCCGTAGAAGCCGATGTCGGCGATGTGGTGCTGGCCGCACGAGTTGGTGCAGCCGGAGATGTTGACCCGCACGTCGCCCACCTCCGCCAGGCCGGCGTCCTCGAGCGCCCGGCCGATGTCGTCGGCAAGGCCTCGGCTCTGGGTGACGGCCAGGTTGCAGGTGTCGGCGCCGGGGCAGGCCACCACGTCGCGGGCGAGCTGGGCCCCGGGGTCGGCCATGTCGAGCGCCTTGAGCCGCTCCCAGATCTGGGAGAGCTGGTCCTCGCGCACCTGACGGAGCACGAAGTTCTGGCGGTTCGTCACGCGCACCTCGAGGTCGAGGTCACGGACGAGCTGGGCCACACCCCGGAATTGGTCGCCGGTGATGTCGCCGAGGCGGCAGTACGTGTTGACGCTGACGGTGCCGTTGGCCACGCCGCGCACAACGTTGGCCTCTTCCCATCGCTGGTAGGGGTCGGAGGAGCGGAGCGTCACGACCACTTCGTCGAGCGCCGTGGCTCCGGCCGCCCCCACGCCCGCGGGGGCGTCGCCCATCTCCTGGACGATTCGCGGGATACCGCCCGGCCACGTGGCCGAGCCGACCAGGAACCGCCGCTCCTTTTTGATGCGTTCCCGCAGTTCGTCAACGCCCATCGTGTCGACGAGCCACTTGAGGCGGGCGCGCAGCTTGTTGTCGCGGTTGCCGTAGTGGTCGAACGTGCGGAGGACCGCCTCGAGGGTCGGGAGGAGTTCCTCCCGCGGCGTGAACTCCTCGAGGGCGACGGCGGGGTGCGGGTTGGCCCCAAGCCCTCCGGCCATGAAGACGCGGAATCCGGGTTCGAGGGAGCCGTCATCCCGCTTGCGGGCCACGGCGATCACGCCGACGTCGTTGAACATGGCCTGGCCGCAGTCGGTGTCACATCCCGAGAAGTTGATCTTGAACTTCCGGGGCAGGCGCTGGGCGTACGGGTTGCGGAGAAAGTGCTCGGTGGTCGCCTGGGCCCAGGGTGTGATGTCGAGAATCTCGAAGGGGCAGGCACCGGCGAGGTGGCATCCCATCACGTTGCGAACGGTGTCGCCGCAGGCCTCGCGGGTGGTCAGGCCTACGGCGGCGAGGTCGCGCATGAGCTCGGGCACGCGTTCCAACTGCACGAAGTGAACCTGGACGTTCTGGCGCGTCGTGATGTGGCCCCATCCGCGCGAATAGGCCTCGGCGATGTAGCCGAGCATGTCGAGCTGTTCGGCACTGAGCCGGCCGTGCGGGATCTTGACCCGCACCATCTGGTTCGTGCCGCCCTGCCGCTGGCCGTAGATGCCGTTGTTGAGGCGGAAGACCCGGAAGACGTCTTCCTCCATCTCGCCGTCGAGGAAGGCCTTCATGTTGCCTTCGAAGCGATCGATGTCGGCGTCGACCTCGGGCGCGAGGGGCCGGGCGCGGACTTCCTCGAGGTCCAGGAGACCCGTGCGCGCGCCACCGGGCGCGGTGGTAGTGGGAATTGCCGTTACGTCAATGGCCATCCTGCATCCCCCCTCAGAGAAGCTTGAGGCCGGTGGCGGCCAGGACCGTCACCAATGCGGGCCGGACGATGTGGTCCGGCGCCCGGGACGAGAGCCGCGCTCCGGCGATGACTCCGGGCACAGCTCCCACGAGCAGAGATCCGGCCAGTCCGAAGTCGACGTGGCCGACCGCCATGTGGGCGATTGCGGCGGCGGTGACGAGCAAGAACGCCTGGGCGAGGTCGGTCCCCACCAGTTCGGAGCTGTGCAGCCGGGGGTAGAGCCAGGTCAAGGCGGCGATCATGAGCGACCCGGACCCCACCGACGTGAGACCGACCATGAACCCGACGAGTGCACCGAGCGCCAGGGTGAGGGCGGCGGGGTTGCGCAGGTCGGTGCGGACGGCGGCGAGCGAGGTTTCGCCCTCTCCGACCGCGAGCGTCGTCTCCGGAGGCTTGAGGCCGAGCGCGCGCCGCACCCGTCGCGACCGCAGGAGCATCGCCCCCGCGCCGGCAAGCAGCGCCACGCCCACGGCTCGCTGGACGAAGCCCTCGACGTGGGCCTCGCCCACGAACTGGATGGCCATGACGCCGAGCACGGTGGCGGGCACGCTCGCCATGGAGAGGCGCCGGACGAGGTCCCAGCGGACGGTCCCGGCCTTGGCGTGGACGCCCCCGCCGACCAGCTTCATCACCACTCCGGCGGTGAGATCGGTGCCCACGGCGGCCACGGCGGGGACTCGGAAGACGAGGATGAGCAGGGGGGTGGTGATCGCGCCTCCCCCCATACCGGTCAAACCCACCGTAAAGCCAGCGAGGAGCCCGGCGGCGACGATGCCTGGATCGATCCCGAGGATGTGCATTGGCCCGTTCGTGAAGACGCGTTCTTGAAGACTGCGAAACCTGAGTTTTCCGATCGGAATTTCCGGGAAACCGTACCCCGCGTGCCTGCAAAAGTCTAGTGGAAAGGTCGGGTTTTAGGTCACGGGTTCAGTAGGCCCGGGCGACGATGGCCATCACGTCCGCGTCGACCGCCGGGTCGTCGGTTTCCGCCACGCTGCCATCGGGGCGCAGCAGGCACCGGACGCTGACGGAATCCTGGGCCAGGCGTTGCTCGCCCGACTGCCCGTCGCCGTCGACCTCGGTCAGGAGTGCCCACGGGAGGCGTGCGAACCCGCTCTGGGCGGCCTCGGCGGCGTCGGCGACCGTCGCCACGTCGGCGGTGCGGGCGCGCAGGCGGGCTCGTGACTCGTCGAGGAGGGCGGACTGGATGGCGGCGAGGGCGTCACCGACCCGGGCCGTCGCGTCGGCGAGCGGCGCGGCGTCCTTCGAGCCGTCGTCACGGCGGACGATGGTGACGGTGCCCTCGGCGAGGTCGCGGGGGCCGACCTCGACGCGAACGGGCACGCCCTTCAGCTCCCAGTCGGTCGAGCGCCATCCGAAGGACTGGTCGACCCGGGCGTCGACCTCGGCGCGGATCCCGGTGTCACGCAGGGCGTCAGCCAGGCGGGCCGCCTCTCCGGCGGCTCCGCCCTCGTCGCGCACGAGGACCACCACTGCTTGCACCGGGGCCAGGGCGGGGGGGATGCGCAGCCCGCGGTCGTCACCGTGGGCCATGATCAGACCCCCGACGAGGCGGGTCGAGACCCCCCACGACGTTTGCCAGGCGTGCTGCTGGGCGCCGTGTTCGTCGGTGAAAACGATCCCGAACATGCGGGCAAAGTTCTGGCCCAACTCGTGGCTGGTGCCCATCTGGAGCGCCTTGCCGTCGCCCATCATGCCTTCGCAGGTCAGCGAGTTGATCGCGCCGGGGAAGCGCTCCGACGGGGGCTTTCGGCCCGCCACGACGGGCACCGCCATGACGTTGACCATGAAGTCTTCGTAGACGTCATGCAGGATCTGGCGGGCGTAGGCGGTGGCGTCGCCCTGGGTGGCGTGGGCGGTGTGGCCCTCCTGCCAGAGGAACTCGGTCGTGCGGAGGAACATGCGTGGCCGCAGCTCCCACCGAACGACGTTGGCCCACTGGTTCACGAGCAGCGGCAGGTCGCGATAGCTCTGGATCCACTTGGCGAAGTAGTGGTTGATGATGGTCTCGCTGGTCGGGCGCACCACCACCGGTTCCTCGAGCTCCTTGCCTCCCCCGTGGGTGACCACGGCCAGCTCGGGGCTGAATCCCTCGACGTGCTCGGCTTCCTTTTCCAGGAACGAGAGGGGGATGAACATGGGGAAGTACGCATTCACCGCCCCCGCCGACTTGATCCGCTCGTCGACTCCCGATTGGATTCGCTCCCACAGGGCGTACCCATAGGGGCGGATGACCATGGTTCCGCGGACGGGCCCGTTGTCGGCCAGTTCGGCCTTGTTCAGGACGTCCTGGTACCAGCGGGGGAAGTCATCGGCCTGAGGTGTGAGAACGCCGGGCTTCTTCGCCATGAGGCGCCGATCGTAGACCCCGCCATGCCCAGCCACGCACGAATGCAGTAGTCTTTCTGGGCTCGTCGCTAGAGGCAGTCCTCACCGACGTGGGCATCCGCCCACGTTTTTTTGTGGGGTTTGGACCTTGACAGCCAGGGCCTGAGCGGCCCAACAGAGCGGAAGAGACGGGGCCCGAGCGGCCCTGCAGAGCGGAGAGGAGGTGCCGTGGACGTACAGGATCGGGTTCGTGCCGTGATCGAGCCGCTGTTGACGCCCCTCGGCATCGAACTCTTCGACGTCGAATTCATCGGGGGAGGTGCGGGTTCGGGGCGCTCCCAGGTGCTCCGAGTGTCGGTGGACCGAGACGGCGGGGTCGATCTCGACACCATCGCCGAAGTCAGCCGCGTGGTTTCCCCGGCTCTCGACGCCCTCTTTGAGACCGACACCGCGGTCCGAGGTCGGTACACCCTCGAGGTGTCTAGCCCGGGCGTCGAACGCCCGCTCCGTACGCCAGCCCACTTCCGCCGTGTGGTGGGCGAGATGGTGTCGATCAAGACGCATGAGGAGATCGACGGCGAGCGTCGGCACCGCGGCGTGCTGCAACGCGTCGACGACGACGGCATCGTTCTTGAGGCGGGTGGAGCCGAGCGCCGGCTCGACTTCGGCCAGATCGCGGCCGCCCGGACCGTCTTCGAGTGGGGTCCGGCACCCAAACCCGGCAAGCAGCCACACCCGAGGGCACAGGCGAAGGTTTGACGAAGATGGCGAAGGCAAACGACGAACTGATGGAGGCGCTGCGCCTCATCGAGAGCGAGAAGGGCATCGCCTTCGAGACGCTCGTGGAGGCGCTGGCGAACGCCCTGGTCACGGCGTACAAGCGGATTCCCAATGCCGCCGAGGAAGCCGCCGTCGAGATCGACATCGACACCGGCGAGATCAAGGTGATCGCGCAGGAGCTCGACGAGGATGGCGACGTCATCAAGGAGTGGGACGACACGCCGTCTGACTTCGGCCGCATCGCCGCCCAGACGGCCAAGCAGGTGATCCTGCAGCGCATCCGGGAAGTCGAACGCGACATGAAGTACGACGAATACGCCGGTCGTGAGGGCGACATCGTCACCGGGATCGTCCAGCAGACCGACCAGCGTTACACGCTCCTCGACCTGGGCAAGGTCGAGGCCCTGCTCCCGCAAGCCGAGCAGGTCCAGGTGGAGCGGTACGACCACGGGTCCCGTCTCAAGGCCTACATCGTCGAGGTGCGGAAGACCTCCAAGGGGCCCCAGATCGTCGTCTCTCGCACCCACCCCGGGTTGGTCAAGCGCCTCTTCGAGCTCGAGGTGCCCGAGATCGCCGACGGAATCGTCGAGATCAAGGCGCTCGCACGCGAACCCGGCCACCGGACGAAGATCTCCGTGGCGTCGCACGACAGCGCCGTTGACCCCGTTGGCGCCTGCGTCGGGGCGCGCGGGTCGCGGGTGCGGATGATCGTCAACGAGCTGCGGGGCGAGAAGGTCGACATCGTTCCGTTCACCGAGGAGGTGGCGGACTTCGTCGCCAAGGCGCTGTCGCCGGCCAAGGTGAAGGAAGTTCGCCTCGACGACACCACCGGCGTGGCAGAAGTGATCGTGCCCGACTACCAGCTCAGCCTGGCCATCGGGAAGGAAGGCCAGAACGCACGGCTGGCGGCCCGCCTCACCGGCTGGCGGGTGGACATCAAGTCGGAAACGCAGCTCATGCAGGAAGAGCAGGGCTACGCCCCGGGTCAGTGGATCGAGACCGCAGAGGGCGAGCTCGTGTTCCAACCGGCGGAGGGCGGAGAGGTCATCACCGCGCAGGAGGCCGGGTATGCCGACGAGGCGGCCGAGGCGACGGGCACGGCCACTCCCGGAGCGTCAGAGGCTGCCGCCGAAGCGCCACCCGAGGGCGAACCAGGCCCGGCGGACGAATCCGCCGCGCCCGAGGCCGAGACGCAGACCGCGCCCGAGGCCGAGACGCAGACCGCGCCCGAGGCCGAGACGGAAGCCGAGGTGCCTGCCGATCAGGAGGTCAGCGAACCCGCGGATGAACCCGCGGACGAACCTGTGGCGGACGAACCCGCCACAGATGAACCGCCCGCTGAACAGGATGAACAGGAACAGGAGGACAAGGAAGGATCTGGCTGAGCCGCAGCGCACCTGCGTCGGTTGCCGGCGGGTCGCCGGCCAGTCGGAGCTGGTGCGGCTCACGCGGCGCCCCGACGGCGGCCTCGCGGTCGGTCGCCAGGAGCCGGGCCGAGGGGCGTGGCTCTGCCGGGGCGATGCCTCGTGCTTGGAGGCCGCTCTGCGTCGCCGGGCTCTCACCCGATCACTTCGCGGGGAGGTCTCGGAAGCAGCAGCCGAGGCGCTCCGCGCGAGACTTTCCTAAGCACCTATGCCGAAGAAGATCAGGGTTTACGAACTCGCTCGGGAGCTGGGGGTCGAGAACAAGGACGTCCTCGACCTCTCCGAAGAGCTGAAGATCGGCGTCAAGAGCCACTCGTCAAGCATTGAGGAGGCGCAGGCCGATCGCGTCCGCCGGCTTGCTCGAGACAAGGGCATCGCCAAGTCGCAGGAAGAGATCGAGGCCGAGCGCCAGGCGGAGGAGGAGCGCAAGCGCGCCGAGGCCATCGCCGCGGGCGAGAAGAAGGTCGTGCGGGTGGGTGGCGCCCCGGCGAAGGCCAAACCCATCCCGAGTGAGCCGGAAGACGCGGAGGAGCCGCCGGTCGACGAACCGGAGGCCGCCCCCATCCATCGGGTGATCCGCTCGACCGTCCAGGCCGTCGAACCGGAGGCCCCCGAAGAGGCGGCTCCACCCCGGGCCGCGCCGCGCCCGCCCGCCCGGCCCTCGGTCGAGCGTCCCGCTGCCGCCGCCGTCGCTGAGACTCCCACGGAGGCACTCGAGGCACCCGAGGCACCCGAGGCACTCGAGGCACCCGAGGCACTCGAGGCAGGAGAGGCCCCGGAGGAGCCGGGCGGTCCCGAGGAGGAGGCGCCCAAGACACCGCTCTCTGCCTCCGGGAGGCCCATTCCTCCGCCGCCCGGCCTGGGCGGCCGGAAGATCCCTCCGCCACCCGCTCGCGCCTCCGGTCGCCCCGGCGGCGGCCCCAGTGGCCCTCGCCCCGGCGGCGGTCCGCGCCTGGGCGGTGGGATGCGCGTGGGCGGTGGTCCGCCCGGTTTGGGGCAGCGTCCGGGTGGTGCCCCTGGCGGCGGTCCGCCCCCGCCGGGTGGACGGGGCCGCCCTGGCGGCCCGCCTGGTGGTCGGAGACGCAAGAAGCGCCGCCGCCGCCGCGAGGAAGAGCTGGAGCCGCAGCAGGCGGCAGCCTTTACCCCCGAGGACGCCCCCGTCCCCGAGGGCGAGGTCGTCATCGAGCGCGGCATCACGCCCCAGGAATACGGGCCGAAGCTCAACCGCACCGCCGCCGACATGGTGCGGCTGCTGATGCAGGCGGGCGAGATGGTCACGGCCACCCAGTCGCTCTCCGACGAGATGATCGAGCTGATCGCCGACGATCTGGGCGTCGAGATCCTGCTCGTCGACCCGGGCCAGGAGGAAGAGGTCGAGCTCCAAGCCCTCCTGTCCGACGACGATGAGGAGGAGGAAGACGAGGCTCTCCTCGAGCCGCGCCCTCCGGTCGTCACGGTGATGGGCCACGTCGACCACGGCAAGACGCTGTTGCTCGACCGCATCCGCGAAGCCAACGTCGTGGCGCAGGAAGCCGGTGGCATCACGCAGCACATCGGCGCCTACCAGGCCGACCACAAGGGGCGTCAGATCACGTTTATCGACACACCGGGCCACGAGGCCTTCACGGCCATGCGGGCGCGAGGCGCGCAGGCCACCGACATCGCCATCCTGGTGGTGGCGGCCGACGACGGCGTCATGCCCCAGACGGTGGAGGCCATCAACCACGCCAGGGCTGCTGACGTCCCGATCATCGTGGCCATCAACAAGGTCGACAAGGGAGACGCCGACCCGCAGCGGGTCCGCCAACAGCTCACCGAGCGAGAGCTGGTGCCCGAGGAGTGGGGCGGCGACACCGTCGTCAACGAGGTGTCGGCGATGACGGGTGACGGGATTCCGGAGCTGCTGGAGTCGATCCTGCTCGTGGCCGAGGTCGAGGAGCTGGTGGCCAACCCGAAGGTCCCCGCGCGCGGGGTTGTCCTCGAGGCCAACCTGGACCCCGGCCGCGGTCCGCTCGCCACGGTGATTGTCGAGCGGGGCACGCTCCGGGTGGGGGATCCGGTGGTCGCCGGCGGGGCTTGGGGTCGGGTCCGGGCTCTGATCGACGATCGCGGAAACCGCGTCGAAGACGCCGGCCCGTCGATTCCCGTCGAGGTGATGGGTTTCGAAGAGGTTCCGACGGCGGGCGACGAGATCCGGGTGGCCCCCGACGAGAAGATCGCCCGCACGGTGGCCGAGGCCCGATCGCGGCGCCGGCGGCACGCCGCCCTGGTCGGCACGGCGGCGGTCGGCGGTGGAGGCACTCGCCTCGAAGACATCTTCAGCGCCATCCAGGCCGGTGAGGTGACGACGCTCAACCTCATCCTGAAGGCAGACGTGCAAGGCAGCCTCGAGGCGCTCACCGAAGCGCTGCGGAAGCTCGAACGTGACGACGTCAAGCTGAACTTCGTACATCGCGGGGTGGGCGGGATCACCGAGAGCGACGTGACTCTGGCGGCGGCGTCCGCCGCGACCATCATCGGGTTCAACGTGCGGCCCGACCGCATCGCTCGTGAGCTCGCCGAGCAAGACGACGTGGAGATCCGCCTCTACGAGGTGATCTACAAGGCCATCGAAGAGGTCGAGGCCGCGATGCTCGGCATGCTCGAACCCGAGTTCGAGGAGGTGGTCAGCGGCGAGGCCGAGGTTCGGGAGATCTTTGGGATCCCCCGGGTGGGCAAGGTGGCGGGCTGCTACGTGCGCCACGGCACCATCCGTCGCGGCGACAAGGTGCGGTTCCTGCGCGACGGCGTCGTGATCTGGAAGGGGTCGATCAACTCCCTGAAGCGATTCAAGGAAGACGCACGTGAGGTGGCCACGGGCTACGAATGCGGCATCGGCCTCTCCGATTTCCAGGACCTCAAGCCGGGTGACGTGATCGAGACGTTCCAGGAGCGCGAGATCCCTCGCACCTGACCCATATCCCCCGAACTTTGCTTGTGCGCCCAGCAGCTCGGGCGCCATGACGACAAGGAGGTCGCCATGACGTAACCGAGCGACAAGCTCAGGGTAGCCAGCCGGTG
>JACPCJ010000075.1 GCA_016179865.1 Actinomycetota bacterium
ACCCCGGAGGCGCAGATCCTGCGCCGCTACACCGAGCGGGTTCAGATCTACCGGCAAGACTTCAACGGCCGGATCCTCACCATCCGCACCGATGACGTCCGGGTCATGGCCTGGGCACTCGGGTTGACGCCCGAGGAGTTGGGCACCCGCCTCGAGGAAATGGGCGTGCGAGCCGGAGTGGCTGTATAACAACCCGAGTGCCCGAGGAAACCGAGCGCGACTGCCTGTTCTGCCGCATCCAGGCTGGCGACATCCCGTCCGATCCCGTCGCGCAGGATGACCTCACCTACGCCTTCCGTGACATCAACCCCGTCGCTCCCGTTCACGTGCTCGTCGTCCCGCGCCAGCACGTTGGTCACCTGGGTGCGGTCGAGCCCGATCACGCCCCGCTCGTGGCCGCCATGGTGCGAACGACACAGGTCGTGGCCGCCCAGGAGGGGGTCGCCGACGACGGGTACCGGGTCGTGATCAACGTGGGCCGCCACGGGGGCATGACCGTCGACCACCTGCATTTCCACGTGATCGGCGGCCGCCCACTCCGGTGGCCGCCGGAGTGACCCGCCGGCACGCCCGGACGGGTTCGGCACGGCCAGGTTCGGCACGTCCAGGGATAAGAGCGTGCGCCGATAGGCTGCACGCTCCAGGAAATTGGCGGGCGTCTGGGCAGGCAAAGCCTGCCCAGGAAGCCGTTTCGCACGACCAGCGTGATCTATCCGTGCAGGCTCTAACCTGAGGGCAGCTTGGACCCAGCGTCTTCTTCGCTTCCCGTTGAGTTCGCCCCCGTGAAGATCCTCGTCCCGGGGAACCACCTCATGCTCGCCCTCTTGGGCGAGCGCGACGAACTCCTGCGCGTCATCGAGTCCGCGTTTCCAGTCGAGATCCACGTTCGCGGCAACGAGATCACGGTGCAGGGCGAGCCCGAAGAGGCGGCTCGCGTCGGCCGGCTCTTCGAGGAGCTCATCGAATTGATCGAGCGCGGTCACCAGCTGGACCGTGAGGGTGTGGGCCGGATGGTCGACATGGCGAAGGCCGACGTCCGCCCGACGGAGGTCGTGGGCACGACCGTCTTCGAGAGCCGGGGCAAGGCCGTGCGCCCGAAGACCGAGGGCCAGAAGCGCTACGTCGACGCCATGGCGCATCACACCATCACCTTCTCCATCGGTCCGGCGGGGACGGGGAAGACCTACCTGGCCATGGCTCAGGCCGTGCAGGCGCTGCACGGGGGTGCGGTGCGCCGCATCATCCTCACCCGGCCCGCGGTGGAGGCCGGCGAGCGCCTGGGGTTCCTCCCCGGGGACATGGTGGCGAAGGTCGACCCGTACCTGCGCCCGCTCTACGACGCCCTCTACGACATGCTCGACCCCGAGACCACCCAGCGACTCGTCGACCGGGGGACCATCGAGGTTGCGCCGCTCGCCTACATGCGCGGCCGCACGCTCAACGAGTCGTTCATCATCCTCGACGAGGCACAGAACACGACCCCCGAGCAGATGAAGATGTTTCTGACCCGACTCGGATTCGGCTCGCGAGCCGTCGTCACCGGAGACGTCACCCAGATCGATCTGCCGACCGAGCGGGGCCGGTCGGGCCTGCTGGCTGTTCGCGAGATCCTGACCGGGATCGAAGACCTCACGTTTGTCGAGCTCTCAGGGCGCGACGTCGTCCGCCACAAGATCGTCCAGGACATCGTGGACGCGTACTCGCTCCACGAGGATTCCACCGGACGCCAGCCGCCGGAGGCGGCGACCCGTTGAGCGACGCTTCCGACGCGCCCGACCCCGCCGATCCCTCGCCCGTGGCGGCCCCCGTACGCGACGTCTTTGTTGCGGACGAGCAGGCGCAGGTCGACGTCGACGCCGTGCGCTGCGCCGCCCTGGCCGCGCACGTCCTCGACGTGGAGCGCGTGCGCCGTGAGGCGGAGCTGTCGTTGATGTTCGTCGACGAGGAGACCATCGCCGACCTGCACCTGCGCTTCCTCGGGCTCGAGGGCCCGACCGACGTACTCGCGTTCCCAATGGACGAGGAACTGGTCGAGAGCGGCCGCCAGCCCGACCAGGGCGGTCGGGGGCCAGGGGCGGCGCCCGAGGCGACCGACGCGCCGGTGGTGGTCGGCGACGTGGTCGTGTGCCCGACCGTCGCCGAGCGCCAGGCCCACGAACACGGCCGCACCCTCGAAGAAGAGATCGACCTCCTCGTGGTTCACGGGGTGCTGCACCTGCTCGACTACGACCACGTCGACGACGAGGAGGCGACCACCATGCGCCGCCGCGAGCGCGAACTCCTCGACGGGTTCCATTTCGGCGACGCGGGGTGACGATGCAGACCGGTGATCGCGTCGCCCTCGCCGCGTCGGCGCTCATCGTGCTGCTGACGGCGCTGCTGGTGTTGGTCGAGGCCTCGATGGTGCGCGTCAGCCGCATTCGGGCGCTGGCATGGGCCGAGGAGGAGCGACGCGGCGCCGCCCGCCTCGCTCGCCTGGTCGAGAACCCCGATCGCATCGTGGCCGTTTTTTCGCTGGTTCGAACGGCGCTTCGCATCGCCGCCGCCACCGCAGTGGGGATCGTCGGCTGGCGTCAGGGCGGCGCCGGCGGCGCGGCACTGGCGGTGGGGACGCTGACGGCGCTCCTGCTCGTGGTGGCCGAGCTGGTTCCTCGACGTTTGGTGGCGAGGGTGGGTGATGTCGTGGCCTGCCGAGCCGCGGGGCCGACGGCGGCACTCCTGCGGTTGGCCCCCTTGGCGATGCTCGCCCGCATGGTCGTGACGCCGGACGTGCGCAACGGCAACGGGGGTGCCGAGGAGGCCGACGAGGGCGACGCCGACGAGGAAATCGACAAGGAAGAGGCGCAGCTCATCCACTCGGTCTTCGAGTTCGGCGACACCGTGGTCCGCGAGGTGATGGTTCCGAGAACCGACATGGTTGCCGTGCGCGGCGACGCCACGGTCGACGACGCCCTCGACGTGGCGATCCCGGCGGGCTTCTCGCGGCTGCCGGTGTATCGGGACACGGTGGACCGCGTCGTCGGGACGGTCTTCGTGAAGGACCTCATCCGGGCCGCCCGGAGCGGGCAGGGCGGGCAGCCGGCGACGACCGTGCTCCGCAAGGCGGTGTTCATTCCCGAGCAGAAGCGGGTCGCCGAGTTGCTCCGCGAGATGCAGACGCGAAAGTTCCACCTGGCGATCGCCGTCGACGAATACGGGGGAACGGCGGGCCTCGTCACCCTCGAAGATGTCCTCGAGGAGATCGTTGGCGAGATCACCGACGAATACGACGTCGAGGAAACGCGGGTCGAAGAGCTCGAAGGGGGCGTGCTCCGGGTCGCCGGGCGCACCCCGATCGACGAGATCAATGACCTGCTTGGGGTGGAGTTGCCGTCCGCCGAATGGGACACCGTGGGCGGTCTCATCTTCGACCTCGTCGGCCACGTGCCCGCGGAAGGGGAGTCGGTGTCTTTCCAGGGCATCGACTTCGTGGCCGAGCGGGTGCAGGGGAGGCGGATCGTCAGCGTGCAGGTGCGGGCGGCCGGGGCGCGTGCCGGCGACCGGCCCGCGGCGTCTCGGTAGGGCGTCGCGTTGGGGGAGGCACTCGACAACGCTCCGCATGGCTTCCGGTCGGGGTTCGTCACCCTGATCGGTCGGCCCAACGTCGGCAAGTCGACCCTTCTGAATCGGATTCTTGATCGCAAGGTTTCGATCGTCTCTGACACTCCGCAGACCACGCGGAATCAGATCCGTGGCGTCTACTCGACTGAGGGCGTCCAGGTGGTGTTCCTCGACACGCCGGGGATCCACAAGCCCCGAACCCGCCTGGGCGAGAGACTGAACCGGCGGGCCGTCGGCACGCTCGCCGAGGTCGACGTGACCTGCCTGCTGATCGAGGCGAATGCCCCCATCGGCACTGGCGACCGGTTTGTTGCCGAGACGGTCCTGGCGACGGGCACCCCCGCCATCCTGGTGGTGAACAAGGTCGACGTCGCCTCCGCCGAGGAGATCGCGGCCCACCTGGCGGACGCGGTCGATGCGCTCGGCGAGTTCGACGCCTTCGTGCCGCTGAGTGCCCGCACCGGCGACGGTGTTCCAGAGCTCCTCGGCGAGGTCTGCGCCCGGCTTCCCGTCGGGCCGCGCTACTACCCCGAGGGCGTCGTGACCGACCAGCCCGAAGCCTTCGTTGCCGCCGAGCTTCTCCGCGAGAAGCTGATCGCTGCCCTCCGGGAGGAATTGCCGCACTCGATCGCCGTGACGGTCTCGGAGCTCGAGGAGCGCGACAACGGCGTCCTCGCCATCTCGGCCTTGGTGCTTGTGGAGCGCCAGAGCCAGAAGGGCATCGTGATTGGCAAGGGCGGCGAGGTGCTGAAGCGCGCCGGGACCCAGGCACGTGAGGAACTCGAGGCCCTGCTCGGGACCAAGGTCTTCTTGGAGACCCGGGTCAGGGTCGAACCGGACTGGCAGCGCCGCGACCATGCCCTCGACCGCCTCGGCTACTGACGCGGTGTTCTCGAGCAAGTTTTCGACCTCGCCACGCACGCCGGCTTGCTCCAGATTCGCGGTCGCGGTCGTGGTGGCCGCCCTGGCGTCCGCCTGCTCGTCGGGGGCCGATTCACCGCCCGAGAGCGGGGGGCGCCGGCCCGGCGGGAAGGCGTGTGACCTGCTGTCCCGAGAGGAGGTTGAGAGCTTCATGGGCGAGCGGGCCCACGAGGGACAGCCCGACGACCCGTCGGAGGGGTTGGCCGACACCTGCCGGTGGGGAGACGCCGACCCGGCCGCCCCCGGGCGGATCCTGTCCCTCGCGCTCGTTCCCGCGGCCTCCGTCGACCAGCCCCGGCCGGCAGAGGGCGATCAGTCGTACGAGCTGCCTGAGCTGGGCGAGGACGCCATCGGCCTCCAGCAGGCAGCGGGGGGAGTTCGGGTCTCGTTCACCGCCGAGGGCAGCCGGATCGACATGGAGTACGACATCGTGCCCATCAGCGCAGCGGAGAGCGACGCCATTGACCGCCTCGCCCGACTCGCCGGGCGCGTGCGGGGACGACTCCTTACCGCGGAGTGACGGACAGGGAGGGCGCGGTGGGCGAGGGTTTGCCCGCAGGAACGGGGCCTTCGGTAGAGTCTGCGCTCGTTCGTCTTTTCACGAGCGCAGGAACTGTCCCCAGGGGAGTTTGACCAGGTGCGTCGCCTTGCCAGCCGACGCTCGGCCCACCGCCGGGCGTCTTCCACGCTCCGCCTGGCCCTGCTCGCGGCTCCGCTCGCCCTCTTGGCCGGGTGCACCGATTCTCCCCAAGACTCCCTGAAGCCCGCGGGGGAGTGGGCTCGCAAAGTCGACGGCCTGTGGGACGTCTCCTTTTTGATCGCAGTGGTGATCTTTCTCATCGTCGAAGGCCTTCTGGTGTTCGCGCTCATCCGCTTCCGGAACCGGCCCGGCAATGAGTCGCCCCGTCAGATCCACGGATCGACCCCGCTCGAGATCGGCTGGACGATCCTCCCGGCGCTGATCCTCGCTGGTCTGGCCATCCCGACCGTCGCCACCATCTGGGACCTCGCCGACGAGCCGAAGAACGCCGTCCAGGTCATCGTGACCGGGC
Source organism: Actinomycetota bacterium (assembly GCA_016179865.1). Classification (GTDB taxonomy): domain Bacteria; phylum Actinomycetota; class Acidimicrobiia; order IMCC26256; family JACPCJ01; genus JACPCJ01. The sequence goes on from JACPCJ010000075.1 coordinate 5,574, forward strand.
ACCAGTGGTGGTGGGAATACGACTACCCCGACCTCGAAGTCGAGACAGCCAACGAGCTGCACATCCCGGCCGACACCCAGATCAACGTCACGCTCCGGAGCTACGACGTCATCCACTCGTTCTGGGCGCCCCAGCTCGCGGGCAAGGTCGATGTGGTCCCCGGGCACACAAACCGGCTGGCGATGCACGCCGATGAACCGGGCCTCTACCTGGGTCAGTGCGCCGAGTTTTGCGGGCTCAGCCACGCCAACATGCGCCTGCGGGTCATCGCCCACGCGCCGGCCGAGTTCGACGAGTGGGTGGCGAGCCAGAAGCGGCCGGCCGAACAGCCGCCTGCGGGTGATGCCGCCGCCGGGTACGCGCTTTGGGCGTCGAAGGGGTGCCAGAGTTGCCACACCATCGACGGCCACGACAAGAGCGGGCCCATCGACGCCAGCGGCGTTAGCGGCAAGAGCACGCAGGGCCCCAACCTCACCCACCTCCAGTCGCGCAGCACCTTCGCGGGAGCCATCTTCGATCTGACGCCCGAGAACCTCCGCAAGTGGCTCCGCAACCCCTCGAAGCTGAAGCCCATGGACCCCGAGAACAACATCGGGATGCCGAGCGCCTTCCCACCGGGCGAGTCCGGGAAGCCCTTGAGCGACGAAGAGATCGAGCAGCTCGTCGCCTACCTCGAGACGCTCAAGTGAGGGTGAGCTGATGGCAACCGCAACCGTCACCGTTCCTGCCTCCACCCCCGCCGCCGGGGCCTTGCGCCGTCCCCGCTCGACGACGGGGATCGCGAGCTGGTTCACCACGGTTGACCACAAGAAGATCGGTCTGCTCTACGGGATGACCGCCATCCTCTTCTTCGTGATCGGCGGCGTCGAGGCACTGCTCATTCGCCTCCAGCTCGCCGCGCCCGGCGGAAACATCCTGTCGGCCCAGGAGTACAACACCCTCTTCACCATGCACGGCACGACGATGGTGTTCCTCGTCGTGATGCCGACGGCGGCGGCCGTCGGCAACTATTTCGTGCCCCTCCAGATCGGCGCTCGCGACGTCGCCTTCCCCCGGCTGAACGCCTACGGCTACTGGGCGTTCCTCGCCGGCGGGCTCTTCCTCTACTCGAGCTTTTTCCTCGGCGGAGCCCCCGACGGCGGCTGGTTCGGCTACGCCAACCTGACCAGCGACTACAGCTTCGGCACCGGCATCGACTTCTGGATCATCGGGCTCATCATCACCGGCATCGGGTCGCTCACGGCGTCGTTGAACTTCATCGTGACGATCCTGAACATGCGGGCGCCGGGCATGACCTTCATGCGCATGCCCGTATTCACCTGGATGATCCTCGTGATCTCGTTCCTGCTCATCGGCGCCATCCCGGTCATCACCATCGGCCTGATCGAGCTGTTCTTCGACCGCAACTTCGGCACCAACTTCTTCAACGTGGTGAAGGGCGGCGACCCGATCCTGTGGCAGCACCTGTTCTGGCTGTTCGGGCATCCGGAGGTGTATATCCTCATCCTGCCGCCCATGGGGATCGTGTCTGAGGTTCTCCCGGTCTTCGCCCGCAAACCCCTGTTCGGCTACTCGTTCGTGGTCTTCTCGGGGGTGGCCATCGGGTTCATGGGCTGGGGCGTGTGGGCGCACCACATGTTCTCCGTCGGGCTCGGGCCCGCCGCCGTCACCGGCTTCACCCTCTCGACCATGTTCATCGCCGTGCCCACCGGAGTGAAGATCTTCAACTGGATGGGCACGCTCTGGGGTGGGTCGATCCGCTTCAAGACCCCGATGCTTTTCGCCATCGGCTTCGTGGCCATGTTCATCATCGGCGGGCTCTCGGGCGTCACCCACGGTGTGAGCCCGGCCGACCGCCAGCAGACCGACACTTACTACGTGGTGGCGCACTTCCACTACGTGCTCTTCGGCGGGGCGATGTTCGGGATCTTCTCCGGCGTGTACTACTGGTTCCCGAAGATGTTCGGGAAGCTCCTCCACGAAGGTCTCGGGAAGCTGCATTTCTGGCTCATGTTCGTGGGCTTCAACCTGACCTTCGGGCCCATGCACGTGCTTGGCCTCCAGGGCCAGCCCCGGCGCACCTATACGTACCCCGAGGGCATGGGCTGGGACTTCTGGAACCTCATCTCGACCATCGGGTCGTTCACGATCGCCCTGTCCATCGCCGTCTTCCTCTACAACATCTTCCGCACCGCGCGGAAGGGAGAGATGGCGAGCGACGACCCGTGGGACGCCCGCACCCTGGAGTGGTCGATCAGCTCTCCGCCGCCGCCCCACAACTTCGATCGCGTCCCGATGGTCGAGGCCCGCGACGACTTCTGGCACCAAAAGTACGGCGAGGACAACGAGGGCCGCCCGGTGGCTCGGGTCCGCGGGGGCAGCAACGGAGACGCCCCCGGAGGCCACGACGAGCACATCCACATGCCCTCCCCGTCGTACTGGCCGCTTGTCTCGGCCCTCGGCCTGCCCTTCATCGGCTACGGGCTGATCTTCCACTGGGGCTGGCTCGTGCTCGCCGGCCTGCTGGTCGCCTGGGGGATCTTCGCTTGGGCCATGGAGCCCGACGTGGAGCCCGAGTCGGAACCCGAGCCCGAGCTCGAGCCCGAGCTCGAGGGGGTGGAGTAGCGATGGCGGTGGCGACGCACACCCTGGCGCCCGACGTCGAAGACACCACAAGTCACGTCACCGCGACCGGCATCAGCAACGTCAAGCTCGCCATGTGGGCGTTCCTCGGGTCCGAGTGCCTCTTCTTCGGCGCCCTGATCTCGACCTACCTGCTCTACCGGGGCCGCTCGGCGGAGGGCCCGCTGCCCAGCGACGTCTACGACATCCCGTTCACCTCGGTCAGCTCCTTCGTGCTGCTCATGAGTTCGTTGGCCATGGTGCTTGCCGTGGCTGCCATCTACCGCGGCGACGAGCGGCGCATGCGCATCTGGCTGACCACGACAGCGCTCTTGGGCATGGTCTTCGTCGGGGGCCAGGTCTTTGAATTCACCGAGTTCGTGCGCCAGGGCCTGAAGCTCGACACCAACCTCTTCGGCAGCAGCTTCTTCGTGCTCACTGGCTTCCACGGCGCCCACGTCACCGCCGGCGTCCTGTGGCTTCTGTCGTTGGTCGGCTATTCCCTGCGCCGAGGGATCGGCCCCGAGAAGGCCATCGCCGTCGACGTCGCCGGTCTCTATTGGCACTTTGTCGACGTGGTCTGGATCGTGATCTTCACCGTCGTGTACCTCGTTCCCCAGTAGCCCGGGAACGGGAAGGGGGCAGCACACCGTGACCATGCAGCTGGAACACATCGGCGAGTCGGATTCCTCGCACCACCCGGCCCCTTCCGCGTACGTGGGGGTGGCCGCCATCCTTGCCATCGTCACCGCCGCCGAGATTGGCCTGTACTACGTCTCCAACGTCGACGCCTGGCTCATCACGGTGTCGCTCCTCGTCCTCATGGCGATCAAGTTCTTCCTGGTGGCCATGTGGTTCATGCACCTGCGGTTCGAGACGCAGGTGTTCCGGCGGCTGTTCTACGGCGGCCTCGCCCTGGCCGTCGCCGCCTATGCCGTCGTGCTGGGGGCTTCGCACGTGTTCCCGTTCTGGGCCTGAGGGGAGGGTGCGATGTCCGGCCCGTGGGCCCTCGAGGTCGAGCCTGGTCCGGTGGCGCTGATCGCAGCCATCGCCGGCGCCTACGGGCTCGCGGCCGCGCGGCGCTCCTTGCTGGCCCCGTCACCGGAACGTGCCCTCTCGCGCCGGCAGGTCTGGTGTTTCTCGGCGGGGGTGCTCTCGTTGCTGCTTGCCCTGGTGTGGCCGATGCACCGCCTGGGGGAGGACTACCTCTTCAGTGCCCACATGCTCCAGCACATGGTCATCGGGTACGTCACTGCGCCGCTGCTCCTCCTGGGTACGCCGGGCTGGATGCTCCGAGCCCTGTTGGGTCGGGGCGTGATCTTCTCGGTCACCCGAGCCCTGTGCCGCCCGCTGGTGGCCTTCCTCATGTTCAACCTGCTCATCGTGGTCACGCACTGGCCGGCGCTCGTCGACCTTTCGCTCCGCCAAGGAGCCGTCCACGCCGGGCTGCACCTCGCCCTCATCGGGGTATCCCTCGTGGTGTGGATGCCGGTGGTGAGCCCGCTGCCCGAAATCCCGCGGCTGGCCCCACCGATGAACCTCCTGTATCTGTTCGGGCAGTCGATCGTGCCGACCGTCCCGGCCTCGTTCCTGACCTTCGGCGACGGGCTGGTGTACGACCTCTACGGGCGGGCGCCGCGCCTGTGGAACATCTCGGCCATCACCGATCAGCAGGTGGCCGGGCTCCTCATGAAGGTGGGGGGTGGCTTTCTCCTCTGGGGAACGATCGCGGTGCTGTTCTTCGTGTGGCAGGCCGACGAGGAGAGAGAGGAGAGAGCCAACCGCCGGGCACGGGTCGCGCTCTCCGAACTGGAACTCGGGCTTGAAGTGTCGACCAGAACATGAACAACCAGGAAGAGCAGGAAGAGCAGGAAGATCAGGGATGAACTATTTCCGCGAACGTGTCCTCGAGCCGATCCTGATCCCGCTGGTGGCGGTGGCCTTCATCGGGTTCGGGGTCCTCAACATGTCCCGGCTCTTTCTCGCTTCCGGCCACGCCAACCGCAGCGTCATTGTGGCGACTGCCATCTCCACCGCCATTCTCGTCGGCGCCACCTGGGCCACGAGCCGCGACCACATTGACCGGGGGGTGCTCCTCGCCGGTGGGGCCATGCTGGGCATCGTGCTCGCCGGGGCCGGGCTCCTGGCCCAACAGGTCGACCTCGACCGCGAGGCCGAGGCCCACGGGGGCGAAGGCGGAGAGGCGGTGGCCGCGGGGAGCGAGGTGACGGTTCCGACCGAGGGCATCAACTTCCCGACCAAGGAGTTCAGCGCCTCGCCGGGAGCGATCAAGTTCAACTACGCGGTCGCTGACGGTACGCACACGCTCGTCGTGGAGGGCTTCGAGGATGCGTTCAAGCTCGAAGCCTCGGGGCCCAAGACCGTCTCGGGCGTGTTCGAGCTCGAGGCCGGCGACTACGTGCTCTACTGCGACGTGCCGGGCCACCGGGGTGCGGGGATGGAGGGCGCCCTGACCGTGGCCGAGGGAGCAGGCACGGCTCCGGCGGGCGGCGGCGAGGCCGCCGAGGGCGAGGCCGCCGAGGGCGAAGCCGCCGAGGGCGAAGCCGCGGGTGGCGGGGCCCCCGTGAAGGTGACTGCCGTCGACATCAACTTCCCCGAGAAGGAGTTTACCGCCCCGGCCGGCACCGTCAGCTTCGAGTACGTCAACGACGGGGCCGCGCCCCACACACTCGTGGTCGAAGGCTTCGAGAGCGACATGAAGATCGACCTTGCCGGGGGCGAATCAGGGACGGGCAGCCTCGAACTCGAGGCCGGCGCCTACGTGATCTACTGCGACGTCCCGGGCCACCGGGGTGCGGGCATGGAGGCGAAGCTCGCCGTCACGTAGGTCGGGCGCGCTGGCGCGCCCTGCCTGCACTCGCCGACCTGCCACGAACTGCCAGCCGTTTTCCCGCCTCGCTCACAAGAATCGCTCAACCCACCGCGCTCCGCGGTCGATGGCATGACCCGAATGAACTAGTCCGTCGGGGCGTGACCAGGGGGTTGACCATGAGACGACGGCGATACGGAATGCGGGGAGTGGTGATGGCCTTGGTGGCCACCACGGCCGTGCTCGCCAGCTATGGCCTCACGGCCGCCAACACCGTGCCCGCCTCGAAAGCGGGTGACGGTACTGGAACCATCAGCGGCTACACCGTGAGTGGCATTGACTACACGCTGCTCAGCTCCGACCCGGCGAAGATCGACAAGGTCGACTTCACGCTCGATACGGCCCCGGGGGCCGGGAGCACGCTGAAGGCCAAGATCGGCGGCAGCTGGTACGACTGCACCAACACCGGCACCGCCGCCACGTGTGACTTCGCGGCGGGGAGCGAGCCAACGGTCTCGGCTGCGACGTCGCTCCAGGTGGTCATCGCCGACTGATCGGTCGTTTGACCGACTTCCATCATCCTCATCCGAGCAGGCCGTCACCCCTGGTGGCGGCCTGCTCGTCAATTGTGGGCCCTTTCTTGGTCTTTGCCGGGCACCTGCGCCCGTTGATGCCAGCTATTTCCAGTTCAGTTCTCACGCTGCGTGGCCGTAGATGAATCGTAGTGCGGCGTTCGCACGCAGAGGAGCCACCGCCTCCGGCGGTGCCCAGGGGAGAGGAAATCATTGCCATGACACGCACCCGCAATCGCACCCCGAAGCTTCTGGTCGCGGCCCTGCTCGTGATCGGGTTTCTGACTGCCACCTACGGCCTCACCGCCGCCAACACTGTCCCGGCCTCCAAGGCCGGTGACGGAAGCGGCGCCGTGAGCGGGTACACGGTGAGCGCGATCGACTACACGCTGATCGCCGCCGACCCGACGAAGGTCGACAAGGTCGACTTCAGTCTCGACACGGCGCCCGCGGCGACCAGCCAGATCCGCGCCAAGATCGACGGCGCGTGGCACAGCTGCACGAACGTAGCCGCCGCGGTTACGTGTGACTTCGCGTCCGGCAGCGAGCCCACGGTCGCCGGAGCCACCTCGCTCCAAGTGGTGGTCGCCGACTAGCGGCAGCCTGCGGGGGAGCCCTGATACAACACGAGCGGCCGGCGCACCGACGCCGGCCGCTCGTGTGTATCACGTAGGAATCTGTACTGGCGCAAATTTCCAGCACGGATTTCTCAACTCAGGCTCAACACAACGGGCAAATCTGCCGATGCCTGAGCCGTTGTCTCAGGACTTTCTCCGGAGCGACCACGGGCCACGAGTCCCAACGATGCGGGGATGAGCGAGCGTGAGCGAGCGAATCAGTAGCGGGCGCAGGAACACGATCCTGCTGGCCGGCACGGTGCTGGCCGTCGCTGTGTGGTTCTTCGCGCTCGGCCCGCGCCAACTCGGCGGGCCGGTCGCCTACGTGATCACCTCGGGCAACAGTATGGAGCCGGGGATCCACAACGGTGACCTGGTGCTGGCTCGCTCGCAGGGGTCGTACGACGTGGGGGACGTCGTCGCCTACCACAGCCCCGAGATCCGCCGCACCGTGCTGCACCGGATCGTCGGACTTGACGGAGACGCCTTCCTGCTCCAGGGCGACAACAACACCTGGGTCGACGCCCACCATCCCAGGGTCAGCTCGATCCAGGGGAAGCTCTGGATCCAGGTCCCCGGCGTGGGCAAGTTCCTGGGCGCAGTGCGGTCACCGATCGGCCTCGCCACAACGGCGGGGGCGATTGCGCTCGCCCTCGCTGGCCGCCGGCGCCGTGCCGCTCGGCGCGAGATCACCGCCGGAGCCGTCGTCGCATCGCCGCCCAAGCCCTCTCGGCCACGCGTGGCGCGCGCCGCCCTCGACTTCGCCGAGGCGCAAGGTCCGGCGCGATGGCTCGGTGCGGGCGGTGTGGGCTGTGTCGTCATCGGGCTTGCTCTGTTCATGCTGCCGGCCTCACGCGCCGAGAGCCGTGAGCTGACGTTCTTCCAGGAGGGTCGATTCGACTACGGCGCTGCGGCAGCCACCGGCTCGATCTACGAGCACGGGGGCCCCGAGACCGGAGATCCCATTTATCGGGCGCTCGTGGGGCGTTTCGACGTGAGCTTCGCGTACACCTTCCGAGCCGAGGGCGAAGCCGTGCTCGTCGGCACCGGCCGTCTTGACGCCGAGCTCGGCAACGACTTCGGGTGGCAGCGGTCGTTCTCACTGCAAGGGCAGACCGCCTTCCGAGGCAAGACGGCGACCGTCACCGGGACCGTCGACTCGGCCTCCTTGGCGGCGCTCACCAAGGCACTCGAGACCGAAACCGGCACCACGCCGGGGAAGTACCGCCTGAAGGTCCGCCCCGTCATCGAGATCGAGGGCACCCTCGCCGGGGAGCCCGTCGAGGAGCGGTTCGCGCCGGAGCTGTCGCTGCACGTCGACGACAGCATGATCCGGCTCGACGACGGGATCCCAGCCGACCAGAACCCGCTCGAACCGAGCGACGACGGGTCGGTCACGATCGGCGTGCGGGCGGCCAACGCGCTGCCCGTCCCCGTCGTGAAGCTCCCGCTGGCGCCGTCGCGCATGGTGTTCTTGGCTCTCGGCGCCGGGCTGCTGGCCGGCGCCATCGCCCGTCGTCGCCCGATGGGAGCGCCCGAGGAGTCCGAGGCCGACAGGATCGAGCGCAAGTACGGCTGCTGGCTCATGCCCGTCGAGAGCGCCGACGTGGCGCCCGACCAGGTCGTGCGGCTGTCGAAGGTCGAGGCCCTCGTGCGGATTGCCGAGCGCTTCGAGTCGCCGATCCTTCACGAGGCGAACGGAGGCGCCCACACGTACGCGGTGCGTGACGGGGTGGTCTGGTACTGCTACCGGATCGGGTCCGATGCTGACCGCGAGGTGGTCGAGCCTCCGCCTGCGGTCGTCGCTGCCGTGCAGCAGCATGACGACCCGCTCGAGATCCCGGATTGGCTCCACGACCAGCCCGTGTTCCTGGAGGACGCCCAGCCGGAGGTCGAGGAGGAGCCGGAAGTCGTCCAGGAGACCGACCCGCTCGAGATCCCGGATTGGCTCCACGACCAGCCCGTCTACGTCGAGGAGGCCGCGCCTGAGGAGGTCGAACTCGAACCTGACGGCGTGGTGGTGCCGATGGTGCGGCGTATCCCGGAGCCGGCTCGCCTCGAACCCGAGGAGGAGGCCCGGGTGCTGCGCGCCGCCTACATGGGCCAGTCCCGGGAGGACGCCCTCATCACCCGCCTGCGGGTCGAGCACATGCTCGACAAGGTTCGGCGGGAAGAGGTCGGCCGTGGATGAGCGGTGGCGTTTCCGCCAGGGCGTGCTGCGTGAGCGCCGGCGCCACCGGCGGATCGTGGCGGTGTTGGTCATCCTCGCCGCTGCGGCCCTGGCCATTCCCGTTGTGACCGCCGCCAACTCGGTGGCGTCGTCGAAGGCGAGCGACTCCAGTCACCCCGTCACCGGAAACCAGCTGAAGCCGAAGCCCCAGTGCAACGGCGTCGACGTGCAGAGTGTGATGGTTGTCCCGACCGCCGGGAACAACCAGAGAAACCTCGTCCTCGGCACGGCGGCCGGAGACAGCCTCAGCGGAGGCGCGGGCAACGACTGTCTGGTCGCGGGTGACGGCAATGACACGCTCAACGGCGGCGGGGGCACCGATATCTGCATCGGGGGAACCGGCGTCGACGTCGCACTCCAGTGCGAGACGCAGTACGAGATTCCCTGACGCTCAGGCGGGCGCGAACAGCGAGAGGGCGCCGGGGACGACGCTGATCGACACCGGCAGGTCGGCGACGTGTTCCCCGTCAGCGAAGACGGGGAGGGGTTCCCCGTCGGCGGAAGCCAGCTCGAAGGTGCGCCCCTCGAAGGTCTGTACCTTCGGATGATCCACGTGGGTGCCCTTGAACACCCGGGGGAAGGTGCGGACGAACTCGAACTTCGACACCCGCCCGACGGCCGTTCCGTGGAGGAGGCCGTCGTCGAGGCGCGCCATGGGCACGACCTTCATCCCCCCGCCGTAACTGGTGGCGTTCCCCACGGCCAGCAGCCAGCCCTCGATCTCGTGCTCGATCCCGTCGACGGTGAGGACGAACCGCTTCGGGTGGTAGATGGCGAGGGTCCGGAACGTGGCCGCCACGTAGAGCGCCGTGCCCCGCAGGCGGTGCACGGTGTTGGCCCACCGGTTGGCCTCGGCGTCGAAGCCCGTGCTCGCCACGCAGCAGAACCACTGGCCGTCGACCCGCCCGAGGTCGATGGCGCGCACCTGGCCCGAGCTGAGCACGTCGATGGCGGCGAAGGGGTCCTTGTGGTCGAAGCCCACGTTGCGGGCGAAGTCGTTGCCCGAGCCGGTGGGGATGAGTCCGAGGGTGCCACCGCAGTCGGCGGCCACCCCGGCGAGCTGGCCGACGAGGCCGTCCCCCCCGCAGGCGACCACGGTGCGGCCTTGGTCGAAGGCTTCCTTGGCCAGTTCCGGAGGGTGGGCGGGCGACTCCGACAGGCAGACCTCGGCCTCGACGCCCGACTCTTTCAGAGCGGACTCGATGCGAGGGAGGAGCTTGCGGGTCTTCCCCCGACCGGAAGCGGGGTTGACGATGACCCGAAAGGCACGGCTCATAGGTGCGGGACACTACCCATTAGGTTTCGCGACGTGGTGAAAGGAATCGATCCGAAGCGGGTTCCCGCTCACGTGGCGATCGTGATGGACGGCAACGGGCGCTGGGCGAGGCAGCGTGGCCTCCCGCGCGTCGACGGCCACGCCGCCGGAGAGGACGCCCTGTTCGACACCGTGGAGGGGGCGCTGGCGCTCGGACTGGGCTGGTTGACCGTGTTCGCCTTCTCCACCGAAAACTGGCGTCGCCCGCTCGACGAGGTCCGTTTCCTCATGGACTTCAACGAAGGGATCCTGGTGCGCCACCGCGACGACCTCCACGCTCGCGGCGTCCGCATGCGGTTCATGGGCCGGCGCGCGGGGCGGGTTCCCCGCCGCGTTCTGCGACGCATGGAGGAGACCGAGGCGTTGACGCGGCGGAACCGGGGCATGACCCTCACCATCGCCTTCAACTACGGGGGCCGGGCGGAGATCGTCGACGCCGCCCGATCGTTGGCCGCCGAGGTGGCCGCGGGGCGCCTCGAACCCGATCGGATCGACGAAGCCCGCGTCCGGCGCGCGCTCTACGCCCCCGACATGCCTGACCCCGACCTCGTGATCCGGACGTCGGGGGAGTCCCGAATCTCCAACTTCTTGCTGTGGGAAGCGGCCTACTCCGAGCTGTTTTTCACCGACGTGCTGTGGCCCGACTTCCGACGTGACCACCTGTTCGAGGCCGTCCGGGACTTCCAGCGCCGCGAGCGCCGCTTCGGCGCCATCCGCTGATCTCTGGTTCTGCCCTATCGCGCCCTCTCAGCGCGGTCGTTTGGGGCAGAACCGGGCTGTCGCACCGCGGTTCTGCCCTATCGCGCCGAGCATGACCGGCGCAGAAGGGCAAAAGCGAAATTACAAAGGTGTCGTTAGACTGGCCGCATGCCCCTGTACCGCGACCTCTTGGCGCACAGCACGATAGACGCGTACTGGAAGCGGCTTTTCTTTAGCCCAGACGACTTTCGCAAGATCAACATCCCGGCGTTCACGTTCAC
>JACPCJ010000076.1 GCA_016179865.1 Actinomycetota bacterium
TCTCGACGACGAACCGGGGCCTGCTACCGGGCGCTCCGACGCCTACCCGGACGGGACTTGCACCCGCTGGCCGTGTCCAGCTTCCAGGACGCAACATGGGTGTGATCGTATCCGATATCAATCTGCACTCGGATACGAGTACAGATTGGTGGGATTGGCGGGAGGCGTCAGCGCGTCCTCCCTGCACATAGACCAAACTCAGACCGTGGGCAGGCGGGTGAAGGCAGGCTTCGCATGTGTTGGTGCGGCGTTGGCCCTGCTGGGAGCCTCGCCCGCTCGGGCCGACCCTGACCCGCCGAGCGATTTCCTGCGCGACTGCGATCCGTCGGCGACGCCGGGGCCGGGGGGCGACCCGGCCATGGACCTCCTCAACGTGACCGATACCGCAGGGCGGCGTGGCGACGAGCACGTGTTCGTTGCCGACACCAACGGCGACCTGAAGGCCTACCTCGACGGCGACCCGGAGAGCGCCGCCATCGTCGTCCTCGTCTACGACCCCCGAACTGGCCTCGTAACGCAACTCATCGAGGAGCGTCATCAGGGCCGGGCGCGGACGGAGGCCGAGGTGGACGGCAAGCCGTCCGACGTCGAGGTGATGACGGTGATCGAGCGCGGCCACATCGAGTTCTCCGCGACCGGCCTCGAGCTTCGTCATGACGAGTGGCGCTGGGCCGTCCAGGCCAACAACCTCCCGGGCGACGGGAACTTCTACTGCGACCAGGCGGGAGTCGGGCCGGATGGGAAACCCGCGCTTCCGCCTGCCCCCGCCGCCGAGCCGTCGTCCACGACGGCCCCGTCGGCGTCTACCTCGTCCCCTCAGGCGGCGCCCACGCGCTCGTCGGGTGGTGATGACTCGGGGCTCAACCTCTGGTGGATCTTCATCGCCCTGGGCCTGGTGGGAGGCGTGGTGGGCCTCATCCGCTGGTTCCACTGGTGGCTGGAACGGTCGCGACTCAGTGGCGGCGGAAGCCATGGGGCACCGACCACGCCGCCGCCGGAACAGAACGACTTCGGCCAGTAGCCCCCCTTCCCTTGTGCCGGATATCAGGCGCTCAGCGCCGCGCGATCCGGCAAAAGGAGAGGGAATCAGTCGTCGGTGAGGTCGAGGCGAACGCGCTCGGCCCGGGCCCGCAGGCGCTGCATCCCGGCCGCGGCGGCCAGGGCCAGGGTGGCGGCCATCTGGAAGCTCGGGCCGCCCGTCGCCGGGGTGATCTGGCCCTCCTCTTGGGCCAGCACCGCCGGGTCGGTGGTGCCGCCCTGGGCCGTGCTCCCACCACCCCCGCCGCTTCCCCCCGCCGCCAGATTCGGCTTGGCGAGGGTCAGCTCCACGTTGCGGGCCTCACGCGGCCCGTAGCCGAGGTCGCGGTTGAACTGTGTGTCGTTGGCCGCCAGCTCCCGGTGGATTCCCGCCAGCTTCAACACCGGGTCAGCCTCGCCCACGATGTCGGCCCGGGCGACGGGGGCGGCGTGATCGAGCAGGGTGAGGCGGATGGTCAGCACGTCCCCGTCGTCGATCACCTCGACGATGCGGTTCTGGCACGGCCAGTCGATGTGGGCGGCCGTCTCGACGTCCCAAAACACGTGCCCGTTGGACGCCGCCCGTTTCGTGATGCGGTTCTGGTGCGTGTGACCCGCAACCCAGGCGATGACCTGGGGGTAGTTGTGCAGCATGGGCTCGATGTCGCCGGACAACATCCGCCGCTCGGGCTCGGGGTCCTCGAAGCCCGGGTTCTGGAACGGGTTCTCGAGCGAGTGCAGCCCGTGGTGTGAGAACAGGATCACGTAGCGGTCGGCGGCCTCCTTGATCTTCGCCTCGAGCCACTTGAACTGGGTCTCGCCGATCGACCCCTCGGCGAACCCGCCGGGGTTCACCGTGTCGAGCACGATGAAGCGAAAGCCCGGGACGTTGTCGATCGTGTAGTAGGCGGTCTTCGCCTGCACGTGGGCGGAGGTGAAGCCGTGCCCGCCCCCCGTCGCCAGGTGCGCCTCGATGTACTGGTTGCGGGTGAGCACGGAGCGGGCCGCGTCGGCGGTGATTGGCTTGGCCGGGCCCGTGAAGAGGGTGGCGGGGTCGGCGAAGGCGTTGCAGGGGTCGAAGGCGACGGGCGGGCCGGCCACCTTTACGGGAGCGGTGGCGATCTGGCGGAGCGGCTCCGAGCTGGGCATGTTGCCCTGGATCAGGCCGTCGTGGTTGCCGTAGGCCGAGTACCAGGGCATGGCCAGGGGCGGGGCCGAGAACGGCTTGACGGCCGCGCCGAGGAGGCCGTCGGCGCCGTAGCCCCAGGCGTCTTCGGCCGGGAATCCGTGCTTGGTCTTGTAGACGTCGGCCACCCCGCCCTTGGGCACCCAGTACGTGAGGTCACCCCACGCCGGTGCCTGGACGCCCTCGTAGGTGGGCCCACCGGAATTGGGGGTGAGGGTGCTGGCGCCGTCGAGGGCGGCCATGAACCAGCCCAACTCGTTGCGCTGCTGGTTGTCGGTGTTGTCGCCCGTCGAGACGGCGAAGTCGAACGGGCGCTGGCCGCCGGCGATGCGGCGCGCCTGCACGTCGTTCGCCGCCCGCACCATGGCCGAGAGGACGTGGGTCGTCATGGTCTCCTGGGGCCGGAAGGCCCCCTGCACCGTGTTGACCGGGTTGGGGAAGGGTCCGCACGTCTGGGTCGCGTAGCGGTCGACGAACTCGACCCGCAGGGGCGACTGGGCGTCGACGACGTGAACGTCGGTGAAGTGCACGAAGGCGCAGAGCACGTTTCGCTTTGATGAGGCCGAGATGCCCACCGGGAGGGCAACGGGGTTGTCAGGGTGGGGCTCGTGGGGCTCGCCGTCTCCGAATCCGAGGGTGATGTAGCCGCTGCCTGCTCGCCGGATGATCCGGTCGAGGGTGGTGCCGCTCGGCTCGGCCGCCAGCGCCGCCTCGGCCAGTTCGAGGGGCATGCCGGTGGCCGCCGCGAGAATTGCGGCCGCTTTGAGAAAATTGCGCCGGGAGAGCGACGGGGTCACGTCACAAGGTTCGCCCAAAGCAGGCGCCGTTCCTGTTTCTGCCTGTGGACGGCACGCTTCGTGCAGGTGACGCCGGCGTCAGGTTGGTGGCACCATGGGACCGCATGCGCATCGACTGCGACACCCACCTGTACGAGTCGCGCAGCATGTGGGCCGACCACATGGACCCGCGCGAGCGTGACCTGGCCCTTCGCATCCTCGACGACGAGCTCGGGCACGCCTGGCTGACCACCCACGAAGGGACACGCATCTCCCTGTGCGAGGTGCAGGTACCCGGCGACGTCGGCGCCGTCGGCGCCTACCGCCAGCGGGTGCGGGCCGGCCTTCCACCCGAAGTTCCCTACGACGAGGGTCTGGTCCCCGAGTTCTGGGACCCGTCGGCGCGCCTCGGCCAGCTCGATCGTTGGGGGATCGACGCCTCGGTGATCTTCCCCAACTTCGGATTGCTCTGGGAACGGCCGCTCAGCCACGCGCTTCCGGCCCTCAAGGCCAACCTCGGAGCGTGGAACCGTTGGGCGGTCACGGTCGCCCAGACCGGGCCCGACCGTCTCTACCCGGTCGCCCACCTGACCCTGCGCGACCCCGGGTGGCTCGACGGCCAGCTTTCGGCCCTCGCCGCCGGCGGGGTGCGGATGGCCATGGTGGCCCCGGCCCTGGTGGACGGGAAGCCGCTGTCGCACCCCGACCTCGACCCCGTGTGGTCGTCGTTCGTCGAGCACGGCGTGACGCCCGTCTTCCACGTCGCCAACCAGCAGCACGTCTTCGACCCGGCGTGGTACGACGCCGACGACCCGCTCGAGGTGGGCCCGGTGCTGTCGTCGGTCTTTATTTGGACGGCGCCCGCCCTCGCCCTCGCCGACATGGCCCTCAACGGCGTCTTCGCCCGCCACCCCGACCTGCGCGTCGGGATCATGGAGCTGTCGGCGCCGTGGGTGCCTCTGTTCCTCATGTACCTCGACGGCGGCCTCGACTTCGTGAGCAAGTTCGACGGCATGCTTCGGCGCCCGGGGCTCGACCTGCGCCCCAGTGAGTACGTGCGCCGCCAGGTGCGGGTGGCCGCCTTCCCCTACGAGAACCCGGCCAAGCTCATCCACCAGGTCGGCGACGGCATGTTCATGTACTGCTCCGACTGGCCCCACGCCGAGGGTCTCGCCAACCCGGTGGCCGACTACGACGCCCAGGCCGGCGTCATCGAAGGCCACGCCGGCGACAACCTCTACGCCGGCAACGTCCAGTTCCTGCTCGGGGCCTGACCGACCAATTCGCCAACTTGGTTTCGTTCCTCACACCATGTCGCAGCGGGGCCACCAAGTTCGCGTGAGGAGAGCCGTCCACCGTGGCTGAGATCCGAGAAGCGGTCATCGTCGACACCGTGCGCACGCCCATCGGCAAGAGCCGGGGGGTGCTGGCGACGTGGCACCCGGTCGACCTCCTGGCGTTCGCCCTCCGGGCCCTCATCGACAAGACGGGCGTCGACCCGGGCCTCGTCGACGACGTGATCGGGGGGTGCGTCACCCAGGTGGGCGAGCAGAGCACCAACGTGGCCCGCAACGGCTGGGTCGCCGCCGGATTCCCCCACCACGTGCCGGGCACGACGGTCGACCGGCAGTGCGGGTCGAGCCAGCAGGCCATCCACTTTGCCGCCCACGGCGTGATGGCGGGCGGCTACGACCTGGCCGTCGCCTGCGGCGTCGAGGTGATGAGCCGGACGCCGCTGGCCAGCAACGCCAAGGGCGGCACGGGACCGTTCCCGCCCAGCTACCTCGACGCCATCGAGGGAAAGCTCTGGACCCAGTTCCAGGTCGCCGACCTGCTCGCCCAGCAAGACGGCATCACCCGTGACGAGATGGACGCCTTCGCCCTGGAGTCGCACCGGCGGGCCGCCGAGAGCACCGACAGCGGCCACTTCGCCCGCGAGATCGTGCCCGTCCCCTTGAAGGACGAAGAAGGCCGCGAGACGGGCGAGTTGATGACCGCCGACGAGGGCATCCGACGCGACACCACCCTCGACAAGCTGGCCGCCCTCCCGAGCGCCCAGTCGTGGGACGACGGGGCCCCCAACATCACCGCCGGCAACTCGTCGCAGACCTCCGACGGCGCCGCCGCCATGCTGATCGCCGATCGGGCCACGGCCGAGCGCCTCGGGCTTCCGATCCGGGCCCGCTTCGTGCACCTCTCGGTGGGCGCCGACGACGCCATCCTCGTGCTGTCGGCACCCAACCCGGTGACGCGGAAGTTCCTCGACCGCACGGGCATGAAGATCGACGAGCTCGACGGCATCGAGTGCAACGAGGCCTTCGCCGCCGTGGCGCTGCGGTGGCTGAAGGAGTTCCAGCCCGACCCGACGCGCTTTAACCCCCGGGGAGGTGCCATCGCCATCGGCCACCCCCTCGGGGCGTCCGGCGTGCGACTCATGACCACCCTCCTCAACCACCTCGACGCCGTCGACGGCCGCTACGGCTTCCAGACCATGTGCGAAGGCGGGGGCCAGGCCCACGCCACCGTGATCGAACGCCTCCGGTAGCGGCTCCTCAGGCACGCCACGCGAACCACCACTTCGTCTGCCTCCGGTCCTACCCTCGCGCGCACCATGTCGGACGATCACCAGATCGACCTCGACGAGTTGCTGGCCCAGGCCGAGCGGGCCGAAGCCCAGGCGGCGGCTGCGCTCCAGGACCTTTTGGCCGAGGCCCCTGACGTGGCCCCGAGCCCCGAGCCCGAGCCCGAGGTGGAGGCGGTCACCGGGCCCGAGCCCGAGCCCGAGCCCGAGCCCGAGCCCGAGCCTGAGCTTGAGCAGGAGCCCGAGCCCGAACCCGAGGCCGAGGCGGCGGAGGAGCGCGAGCCGCTCGTCCGCACGCACGACGAACGGCGGCAGGCCGTCATCGAGGTAATCGAGGCGTCCACCCCCACCCGCGACGTTCGCACGCCGAGGGAGCGGCGCGACGCCGTGCGCCGGGTACTCGAAGAGCGGGAGCGGCAGCGCAACCGCAAGGTCCGCACCGAGCAGGAACGACGCCGGGCCGTGGCCGAGGTGATCCAGGCGCAAGCCCCCCAGCGGGAGGTGCGGACGCCCGAGGAGCGGCGCGCCGACCACGAGGCCGCCCTGGCCGCCGCCATGAAGGAGCGGGCCCCACGCACCTATTCGCAGCGCCTCGATGACGCCCGCCAGGCCGCCCTGGACGAGTTGGAGGCCCGCCGCCAGCGAGTCGTCGAGCTGAACGCCCGCCTGGAAGCCAAGCGCGCCGCCGCCTCCGCCGACCTCACCGACTGACTCGCTTTTGCCCTTGTGCGCCCGCCATGCGCGGCGGGACCGGACAGAAGCGATCCTGCACCCGTCGCTTGTGTCCCGTTCTTCCGCGCCCGCCCGGATCAAAAGGGCAAAAGCGAAGGAAGGGCTAACGCTCGAACTGGATGGCGCGGTCAGCGAGGATGTTCTTCTGCACCTCGGTAGTGCCGGCGCCGATCGAGGTAAAGCGCTGGTACACGTGGAGGCGGTTCCACTTCCCGCCGTCGACGGCGTCGGGCCCGCCTCGCGACATCATCCCCGCCGGGCCGAGGATGTCGACCGCTAGCTCGGCGATGGTCTGGGCCAGGTGGCTCCACTGGAGCTTGGCCAACGGCACTTCGGGCCACGACTTCTCTCCCTTCAGGATCTTGGAGAGGGCCCGGTAGTTCAGCAGGCGGGTGTACTCGACGTCGGTGTGGACCCGGGCGATCCGAGCGCGGATCTCGGGGTCGTCGAGAGCCTCGGGGTTCTCGGCCCGCGCCAGGTTGATGATGGCTTCGACGTCCTGGCGCATGGCGATGGCGAGCCCGGCCGTCCCCACCCGCTCGTGACCGAGGGTGCCCATGGCGACCTGCCATCCCTCGCCTTCGCCGCCCAGCCGGTAGGCAACCGGCACCCGGGCGTCGGTGAAGAAGATCTCGTTGAACATCTCCTCGCCGCCGATGTCACGGATGGGACGGCACTCGATGCCGTCGGCCTCCATGTCGACGATCAGCGCCGTGATGCCCTCGTGCTTGGCCTCCCGCTCGATGGCGGTGGGGTCGGTGCGCACCAGGAACAGCCCCCACTTGGCGATGTGGGCGGTGGAGATCCAGATCTTCTGCCCGTTGAGCACGCACTCGTCGCCGTCGGCGATCGCCACCGTGCGCAGGTTGGCGAGGTCGCTCCCCGCCTCGGGCTCGGAAAAGCCCTGGCACCAGTGGTCATCGGCGTTGAGGATGTTGGGGATCCAACGCTCCTTCTGCTCGTCGGTCCCCCACTTGATGATCATGGGCCCGATCTGCCACAGCCCGTTGGCGTTGTAGATCCCCGGCGTGCGGTACTTCGCCATCTCCTCGGCGTAGATCATCGACTCGGTGACGGAGGCCTCCCGACCGCCCCACTCCTTGGGCCAGGTGATGGCGGCCCACTGGCCTTCGTTGAGCTTGCGCTGCCAGGCCCGGCGCCGCTCCATCTGGCGCATGATCCCGGCCCCGCCGTCCGACGACGCGGCGTCGTCATCGTCGTCTTCGGGGCTGGCCCACTCGGCCAGGAACTTCGGCAGCTCCTCGTCGAGCCAGTCACGCAGCTCGGACCGGAACGCTTCGTCGGCTTCGGAGTAGGCGAAATCCATAGGTGCGCCGTAGGTTACAGAGCCCCATGAACTTCACCCTGAGCGAGGAGCAGCACGACCTCCAGGCCGCCGTGCGGTCGTTCTTGGAGGACCGCGGCATCGGCTACGCCCGCCGCATGTGGGACGACGAGCAGGGCTTCGACGGCGCCGTGTGGGCGCAGATGGTCGAACTGGGCTGGACGGGCCTCGTGGTGCCGGAGGCGCAGGGGGGATTCGGGCTGGGCATGGTCGACGCCGCTGTCGTGCTCGAGGAGATGGGCCGCTTCGCCTTCCCCGGGCCCTTCCTCTCCAGCGCCATGTTCGCCACGATCGCCGCCCGCCACCTCGGTCTCACCGACCGGCTCGAGTCGCTGGCGGCGGGAACCACCCGAGGGACGATCGCCGTAGAAGAGAAGGGGGCGGGGGACCCCGTTGACCGCATCCGCACCCGGGCCATCCGCAAGTCAGGGCAATGGCGGCTCACGGGGCTGAAGCCCGTCGTGTTCGACGGCAACTCGGCCGACTGGTGCCTGGTGGCCGCCCGTACCGAGCACGGCCTCGGCACCTTCGTGATCGAGGCACCCGAGGCACCGGCCGTGCCGTCGTGGGACCAGACCCGCAAGGTGACCCGCCTCGACCTCTCCGGCCGGGCCGGCGAACCGGTCGGGCCCGACGGCGACCACACCACCATCTGGCGGCGGATCGTCGACGACGCCAACGTGGCCCTCTGCGCCGAGATGCTGGGGGCCATGCAGGGGGCCTATGACGCCGCCGTCGAGTACGCCAAGCACCGGGTGCAGTTCGGTCGTCCCATCGCCAAGTTCCAGGTGATCCGGCACAAGGCCGTCGACATGCTGCACCGGGTCGAGTTGGCCCGGGTCGGCGTGCACTATGCGGCCTGGGCGAGCGACGTGGACGACGGGGTCCGCGCCGAGGCCGTCGCCATGGCCAAGGGGTACACCGCCGAGGCGGGCAACTTCGTGTGCGCCGAGTCGATCCAGATCCACGGCGGCGTGGGCTTCACCTGGGACTGCGACGCCCACCTCTTCTACCGGCGGTGCAAGCAGAACGACCTCACACTCGGCTACCAGGGCTGGCACCGCGAGCGCCTCGCCGACCTGGTGCTCGCCTCGGCGTGATCGTTTCCCAGCGTCTGTGTCGCGTTACGGCGCGTATGCGCGCCTAGCGCAACACAGACGTGGAGATCACGACCCTCGACGAGGCGGTCGGTCACGTTCGACCGGGCGACACGGTGCACGTCGCCACCGGGCACACACGCTGGAGCGCCGCCACCCGGGCGCTGACCCGGCGCTTCTGGGGGACCGACCCCGGCTGGACGCTCGCCATGCTCAGCCTCTCCAGCCTCGGAACGCTCTTCTTCCGGGGCGGGCTCGTCCGGAAGGTGATCACCGGGTACTCGGGCGACATCTTCCCGAACTTCACCCCCAACCCGATCTTCGCCGACGCCTACCGCTCGGGTGCCGTCGAAGTCGAGCACTGGTCGTTTCTCACCTTCCTCCAACGGCTGGAAGCGGCCGCTCGGGGCTATCCCGCCCTCGTCACGGGTTCCATTGCCGGGTCGTCGATGGAGGCCAACCCTGGATTCGCCACAGTCCCCAACCCGTTCGGCGACGGGGAGGGACGGATTGGCCTGGTCGCGCCCCTGCGACCCGACGTCGCCATCGTCCACGGGGCCGTGGCCGACGCCGAGGGCAACGTGGCCTTCAATCCCCCCGACCTCGAGGGCTTCTACGGCTGCTGGGCGGCGGCACGGGGCGCCGTCGTGACGGTGGAGAAGGTGGTCGACGACCTGCGCCCGTGGTCGCACCTCGTGCGCCTCCCCGCCCACCGGGTCCTCGCCCTCTCGGTGGCGCCCATGGGTGCGCACCCCGGCGGCCTGTTCGCCCGCGACCTCCCGGTCGAGGCCTACGGGGAGGACATCGAGTTCTGGTCGGAGGCCCGCGACGCCAGCCGAGCGGGCGACGCCGGCTTCGACGATTGGATCCGTCACTGGGTCCTGGAACCGGCCACCCAGGAGGAGTACCTGGATCGGCTGGGGGCCGAGCGGGTCGAGCGCCTCCGGGTGCGGGCGGCGCCGGACTCGTGGCGGGGTGACGCGGCCACGAGCCCGCCCGACCTCACGGCGCCACCGAACGACTGGGAGCGGGCCACCGTGTTCGGTGCCCGCTACCTGGCCGACCGCATCCTCGCCACGGATGCCCACGCCGTGCTGGCCGGCGCGGGGGTGGCCAACCTCGCCACGTGGTTGGCCGTCCGCCTCGCCCGTGAGCAGGGTTCGCAGGTGAAGCTCACGGCCGAGCTCGGCCTGTGGGACTACGAGCCGACGCCGGCCGACCCCTACGTCTTCAACCACCGCAGCTTTCCGACCGCCACCATGCTCTCGGCGACCGAGGCCGTGCTCGGCATGGTGATCCCGGGCCCGGGCACGCGCACCCTGGCCTGCCTCGGAGCCGCCGTCATCGACAAGGCGGGCAACGTGAACTCGACCGAGATCCCGGGCGGCCCGTTCCTCGTCGGCTCCGGCGGCGGCAACGACGTGGCGACGACGGTGGAGGAGTGCGTCGTGGTCGCCACCCTCACCGATCGCCGGACCGTGGACGACGTCGGCTA
This sequence comes from Actinomycetota bacterium, assembly GCA_016179865.1. Classification (GTDB taxonomy): domain Bacteria; phylum Actinomycetota; class Acidimicrobiia; order IMCC26256; family JACPCJ01; genus JACPCJ01. Next base: position 10,230 of record JACPCJ010000076.1, read on the forward strand.
CGTCACCTCCCCCGGGTCGAGGGTCAAGGCCCTCGCCACGGATCTGGGCCTGTTCGAGAAGGACGGGACGGGCGAGCTCGTGCTCACCGCCGTCCCCGAGGGCGAGGGCGCCGTCGAAGAACGGGTCGCAGCGGCCACGGCCCGGTGCGGTTGGACGCTTCGGGTGGCCGACGAGGTGGCCGAACTCCCGGCCCCGACGCCCTCCGAGATCGAGGCGCTGCGCACCTGGGACCCGACCGGCGTGTTTCTCCGGGCGTAGCCAGCCCGTAGGCTGGTCCGTTCCCCACCCCCGTTCCCACCCTTCCTTGTGCCGGATTTACAGCGCTGAGCGCCCCTCGATCCGGCAAAAGGCAGGCACGCAAGCCCATTGATGCCATGACCCACCCCGACACCGACGCCGAACAGGCCTACTTCGACGCGCTGTACGCGCGCCTCGACGACGAGATCGCCAAAGTCGAGGAGCGCCTGGCCGAAGTGCGCCTCTCGTCGCCCGGCGGCCAGCACCAGGCCCGCTTCGAGCGCGAGGTCTTCGCCGGCCACCTCGAGGAGCGGGCGTCGATGCTTCGCGCTCAGCGGCGCGACGACCTCTGTTTCGGGCGCATCGACCTCCTCGACGGGAGCCACCTCTACATCGGGCGGCTGGGCCTGGCGGGCGACGACCACGAGCCGGTGCTCGTCGACTGGCGAGCGCCGGCGGCGGCCCCCTTTTACCAAGCAACGCCTCGGGACCGCCTCGATGTCGTTCGCCGCCGCCACTTCCTGAGCCGGAACCGCCGCATCGTCACCATCGAGGACGACGTGCTCGACGCCGAGGCCCTGCCCGAGGGCGCGGCTCGCACCCTGCGGGGTGAGGCTGCGCTCCAGTACGCCATGAACACGGCCCGGACGGGGCGCATGCGCGAGATCGCCGCCACCATTCAGAAGGAGCAGGACGAGATCATCCGGGCCCCGCTCACCCCGGCGCTCCTCGTGCAGGGCGGCCCCGGCACCGGGAAGACCGCCGTGGCCCTCCACCGCGCCGCCTACCTCTTGTACACGCATCGCCAGCAGCTTTCGGCGCGGCACCTGCTCGTCATCGGGCCCAACCCCCTCTTCCTTCGCTACATCGAGAACGTGCTCCCGTCGCTCGGAGAGTCGGGCGCCGACCTCTCGTCGGTGCCCCAGGTGTATGCCCGCCAGTCATGGCAACCGGAGTCAGGGGCGGTGGCTACGGTGAAAGCCCGTCCCGAGATGGTCGAGGTGATCCGGCGGGCGGTCGCCACCCGCCAGCGTCCCCTCCGGCGCCCGGTGACACTCAACGTCGAGGGCGAGCGGGTCACGATCAACCCGAGAGACACCCGGCGGATCATGGCCGAGGCCCGCCAGCGCCCCGGCACCCACAACCAGCGGGCGGCCCACGTGCACGGGCGCCTGCTCCGCCTGGTGTGGCGAACGGCAGGAAGGCCGCTCCAGCGAATCTGGGAATACGAGGACTTTCGCCAGGAGTGGCTCACCCACCCCCGATTCCGGCGCCTGAGCCAGCGGGTGTGGCCGGTGCTCACTCCCGAGCAGCTCCTGAACGACGCCTTCGGCTTCCCGGCCCTACTCCGCGAGGCCACCCACGGCGTGCTGACCGATGAGGAGGCGGCGAGCCTCGCTCGATCCTGGTCCCCGGACCCCGGCGAGGTCGCGTGGACCGAGGCCGACGCCCCGCTTTTGGACGAGGCGGCTTCCCAGCTCGGCCCCATCCCGGCGCAGGTCGACCCGGCCCACCGGCGACCGGGGTCGCAGCTCGACGACGAGGAAGCCATGGCAGAGGCCGAATACACCCGCCAGCTCGCCCGCGGACTCGGCGGCGGCGTGGTGTCGCGCCAGGTGATAGAGGAGCGCTACGGCATCGTCTCGGCCCGGCCCGGGGGAGACGACGACGAAGACGGCGGGCGCCTCTGGCGCTACGCCGTGATCGACGAAGCACAAGACGTCTCGCCATTGGCCTGGCGGATGATCGGCCGCCACTGTCCGAGGCGCGCCCTCACCATCGTGGGCGACGTGGCCCAGGGCAGCGAGCCCTGGGCGTCGGGGTCGTGGGACGTCATCAAGGCATCGCTCGACGCCGGGCCTTCCCCGGCGGAGGAATGGGCCACCCTCGCCGAGCTGACCATCAACTACCGCACCCCGCTCGAGGTGGCCGAGTACGCGGCGCCGATCCTCGCCCGGATCGACCCCTCGCTGGCCCCCCCCGACTCGGTCCGGAGCGTGCCCGGATCGCTCGCCACCGAGCGCGCGCCCAGCGGTGAGGGCGTCGACTGGGCCGTCGAGGGTGCGCTGCGCCTCCACGGTGAGGTCGACGACGGCGTCGCCGCGGTGATCGTGGCGCCCTCGGCTCTGGCCGACGCACGGGCCGCCCTCGAGCGCCGCACCGGACTGGCGCTGCCGGAGCCGACCGACCCTGCCGTGCTGGATTCTCCCGTCGTCGTGATGACGCCCAGCTTGGCGAAGGGCCTGGAGTTCGACGTGGTCGTGCTGGCCGACCCCGCCCGCTTGGTCGAAGAGTGCGGCTGGAGGGCGCTCTACGTCGGAGCTACCCGCGCCACCCGCTCGCTCCTCGTCGTCCACACCGGCGAGTCACCCATTCCCACCGGGTAGCGGTGACCCGCGAAACTGCGAACCCATGATCCCCCGCCGATTCGTACCCACGCGCGAGGCGCTCCACGCCGTCGCCACCCACGTCGTCGCGCCAGCGCGGTATCGAACGACGGGCCGCATCGGGATGCGCTGGACGCCCGGGGGCTTCGGGACGCCGCTCTTCGGTGAGCGCGAGCAGGTACGCGTGTGCGAGGACCGGCTGATCGTCGAGCGGGGCGGGGAGCAGGCCGAGACGCCGCTCACGACCCTCCGGGCCGCGGCCGCCGCCGCCTTCGACGGCCCGCCCGACCTGACGTGGGCCCGCGACCTCGACCTCCACGACCCCCCCGAGCCCTGGGACTTCGACGCCCCGCTCGACGTCGACGAGGAAGCAGCGCGCTTTCTCGGCGAGTGGTTCGGGCTGGCGTGGTCGGTGCTCGGCCAGCTGCGGGCGGAACCGGCGTCGGTCGACGCCAGCGAGGTGCAGCTCTGGCCCGAGCATTTCGACGCTGCCCTCGAGTGCGGGTCGGACGCCGACCGGCGCCGCGCCAGCCTCGGATTCTCGCCCGGCGACGGTGCCCTCCCGCAGCCCTACGCGTACGTCAGCCTCTGGTACCCCGACGACGCCCCCGAGTCGCCGGCATGGAACGCCACCAGTTTTCGGGGCGCCGTGCTGCCCTGGTCGGAGTTCGAGGGCGACTCGCAGGCCGTGCTGGAGTGGCTCCGGGAGCGCCGCGACCTGCTGGCCAACCGACTCCCCTGATTCCCACCCGCCCAATTCCTTCTGGTGCTTCTTTACCCAGCAATCTGATGGGTAGAGAAGCAAAGTTCGCTGGGAGGGGTCCGATGCGCACCGAGTTCTGCGACCGCCTTGGGGTCGAGTTCCCGATCTTCGCCTTCAGCCACTGCCGCGACGTGGTGGCCGCGGTATCCAACGCCGGTGGGCTGGGCGTGCTCGGGGCCCTCGCCTTCGAGCCCGACGTCCTCGAAGCCGAGCTGACGTGGATCGACGAGCACGTGGGCGACAAGCCCTACGGCGTCGACATCGTCATCCCCCAGAAGTACGCCGGTCAGGGGTTCGACGACCTCACCCCCGAAGAACTCGAGGTCGAGCTCAAGAAGCACATCCCTGACGAGCACCGGGCGTTCGCGGCCCAGATCCTGGCCGACCACCACGTTCCCGAACTACCCGACGACGGCGACCGCCGGGAGCTCCTCGGCGTGACCGCCACCACGGCCGGGCCCCAGGTCGACGTCATCCTGCGCCACGACAAGGCCCGCCTCGTCGCCAACGCACTCGGCACGCCCCCCGCGGAAGCGGTGGCCGAAATCCAGGCGAGCGGGCGGCTGGTAGGGGCGCTGTGCGGGTCGGTGCGCCACGCCCTCAACCACAAGGACGCCGGGCTCGACTTCGTGGTGTGCCAGGGAACCGAGGGCGGCGGGCATTGCGGGGAGATCGCCTCCATCGTCCTCTGGCCCCAGGTCATCGAGGCGGTCGGCGACCTGCCCGTCCTCGCCGCCGGCGGCATCGGAAGCGGGGCCCAGATCGCCGCCGCCATGGCCATGGGCGCCCAGGGCGCGTGGACGGGCTCGCTGTGGCTCACCGTCGAGGAGGCAGACGTGCCCCCGGCCCAGATGGATTCGTACCTCCAGGCGACCAGCCACGACACCGTGCGGTCCCGCTCCTACACGGGCAAGCCCTGCCGGATGCTGCGCAACGACTGGACCGACGCCTGGGAGCAGCCCGACACCCCCGACCCGCTGCCCATGCCGCTCCAGCTCATGGTCTCGCTGGAGGCCGTCCGCCGGGGCCACGCCTACCCCGAGGCCTCCAAGGACACCAACTTCAATCCGTGCGGACAGGTCGTCGGCATGCTCAACCGGGTGGAACGGGCCGGCGAGGTCGTCCAGCGTCTGGTCGAGGAGTACATCGAGGCCTGCGACCGCCTGACGCGCATCAACGACCGCGCCCTCGCCACCTAACTTCCCGAATTTGGTTTCGTTTCTCACACCCGATCTAGGAAAAGAAACCAAATTCGCCGCAAGAGCGGCAGGGTTCAGTCGCGGCACACGCGAGCCGATACACTTCAAACATCTGTTCGGATCGCCAGTCGGGCGGTTCGAGGGTCATCCTCATTAACTTCTCCCCGTGACCGTGGAGCCGTGCCGAGGCCGACCCACGTTTGACACGAGAGAGAGATCACTGCATGTCCACGACCTTCGGCGCGCTCGGCGTCTCGGACGACCTCGTCCGGGTGCTCAGTGACGCTGGCATCACCCAACCATTTCCCATCCAGACGCTCACCATTCCCGACGGGATGGCCGGGCGCGACGTCTGCGGGAAGGCCAACACCGGGTCAGGCAAAACCCTCGCCTTCGGCCTCCCCGCCATCGAAAGAATCCGCCCCGCGGAGCCCAAGCACCCGACCGGGCTGATCCTCGTTCCCACCCGGGAGCTGGCAAAGCAGGTCTTCGAGGCCCTCGAGCCGCTGGCCGAGGCGCGTCGGGTCCGCATGGCCTGCGTCTACGGGGGCATGCCCCTCGACCGGCAGGTCAACAAGCTCAAAAAGGGCGTCGAGATCATCGTGGCCACGCCCGGCCGCATGATCGACCTCGTGCAGCAGAAGGCGGCCTTCCTCGACCACGTCCACCTCGTCGTCGTCGACGAGGCCGACCGCATGAACGACATGGGCTTCCGGCCCCAGGTCGACTGGCTGCTCCGCCGGTGCACGGCGAAGCGCCAGACGATGCTGTTCTCGGCCACCCTCGACGGCCAGGTGGCGTCGCTGATCAACACGTTCCTCAGCGACCCCATCCGCCACTCGGTCGACGAGGAGGTCACGGTCGAGCTGATGGAGCACCGCTTCCTCGCCGTCCACGAGCTCGACAAGGCCAAGCTCACCGCCGCCCTCGCCGACAACCACGGCCGCACGCTGGTCTTCGTGCGCACCAAGCGCAACGCCGACCGGCTGGCCCGCCGCCTCCGTGACGAGGGCGTGTCGGTGGCCGCCATCCACGGCGACCGCACCCAGCCCCAGCGGGAGAAGGCGCTCAAGGCGTTCGCCGACGACAAGGTGACGGCGCTCGTCGCCACCGACGTCGCCGCCCGGGGCATCCACGTCGAGGGCATCAACCTCGTCGTGCACTACGACCCGCCCGAAGACGAGAAGGCCTACCTCCACCGCTCGGGCCGCACCGCCCGGGCCGGGGAGCGAGGCCTGGCGGTCACGCTGGCCCTCTACAACCAGCACACCATCGTGAAGGCCCTTCAGCGCCGCCTCGGTCTCCAGCAGCCCATCGTCGAGATGCTCTCGAACGACGCCCGGTTGCGCGACCTCCTGGCCTGGGACCCGACCGCCGAGGAAGACGCCGCCTGATTCGCGTTGCCCCCCAGGGCGCTACAGCTGGAGTGCCTTCGGGGGGCGCACGACGATCTCGGCGATGTTGACCGTGACCGGGGTCGTGACGGCGTAGAACACGGCGTCGGCCACGTCGTCGGGGGCAGCCAGGAGCGGCCGCATCGCCTCTTGGGCCTGGGTCAGCACCTCGTCGGGGATCCGTGTACCGCGCTCCCAGTCGAGGTCAACACCCACGAGGGCGCCGAAGCCCTTCACGACCTCGGGATCGAAGTTGCGGGCGAAGTTCGTCGCCACCGCCCCGGGCATGATGGTCACGATCCGGATCGGGTCGTCCTCCAACTCCTTGCGCAGGGTCGAGGAGATGCAGTTCACGGCGTGCTTCGTGGCCCCGTAGACGCCCGA
>JACPCJ010000027.1 GCA_016179865.1 Actinomycetota bacterium
TGCTCACCACGTGGTGAACTCCTCCCCGATGCCCAGCGACTGGATGGCCAGGGCGATGCGCTCGCGGTACTTGGCGAAGGCCGGGTCCCCACGCGTCTGGAGCTGGTGGCGGGGCCGCGGCAGGTCGACCGCCACGTCCTGGATCACCCGGGTGGGCCGGCGGCTGAGGACCACGACGCGGTCGGACAGGTAGATGGCCTCGTCGATGTCGTGCGTGACGAACAGGATGGTCTCGATGAAGGAGCCGTGCAGGCCGAGGAGCAGGTCCTCCAGGATGGCCCGCGTCTGCGCGTCCACCGACGCGAAGGGCTCATCCATCAGGAGGAGCTTCGGCTCGCGGGCGAGGGCCCGGGCGATGGCCACGCGCTGCTGCATCCCCCCCGAGAGCTGCCACGGGTAGAACTCCGCCATGCGCCCCAGGCCGACGAGGTCCAGGTACTTGGCCACCCGGGCCCGCCGCTCATCCCGGGACAGCGCGCGGTCCCGCTCGATAGCGAAGGCCACGTTCCCCTGGACGAGCCGCCAGGGGAGGAGGGACTTCGTATAGTCCTGGAAGACCAGGACCATCTCTCGCGGGGTGGACGCGATCGGCTGTCCGTCGAGCAGGGCGCGGCCGCGGGTGGGGGGAGTCAGGCCGGCCAGCACCCTGAGCAGGGTGGTCTTGCCGCACCCCGAGGGCCCGACCACGCAGACGAACTCCCCGCGGTCCACCCGGAAGGTCAAGTCCTGGAAGACCTCGACCCGGTGCCGGCCCTCGAACACCTTGGCCAGGCCTCGCGCCTCGAGGAGCGGGCGGCCAGTGGGGGTCTCTTCGCGGACGATGTTTCTCTCGAGCTTCAACCCACGCGCTCCAAGGCTGACCGGCGGCCCCCATCACTATCGCCTGGGGCCGCGGATGTCAAGGTGATAGGATCGGATCGGCCGGGTCAGCGGACGAGATCGCGGGAGGACTCCGGATGGCCGGGCGAATTGAGCGGCGGGCGAGGTGAAAGCGGTGGAGAGCGCTACTTCCCCCGGAGCTTCTTCAGGTGCTCCCGGGCGATGTCGATCCAGTCCTTCTCGCTCTCGATCCCGGAGGCCAGTTCGATGTAGCGCTCCCACTGCTCGATGGCCCGCTTGGGGTCGAGCTTCTCCAGGGCCAGGGCCATGTTGTAGTTCGCGCCGGTGTGCCGGGGGTCGACCTCCACGACCCGTCGGTAGGCCTTCACCGCGTCGTCGTACAGCCCCTTCTCCTCGTACATCTCGCCCAGCAGCATGTGGGCCTCGAGGAGCGCCGGGTCCAGCTCCGTGGCCCGCCTGAGGTCACGCACGGCCTCGTGGAACTTCCCCTGGTCGCCGTACGAGATGCGGGCCAGGTTCAGGTAGATGCGGGCGTTGGAGGGGTCCAGCCGCATGGCCCGTTCGAAGGCCTTCTGGGCTTCCTCGCCCTTCCCCATGCCGTGCTGGGCCTCGCCGAGGCCGATGTACGCGTCGGCGAAGTCCGGGTTGGCGGCGATGGCCTTGCCGTAGGCCTCCACGGCCTGCTCCACCAGCCGTCGGCGCGACAGGAGGAAGAGGTCGCCGAGGCCCTTGTGGGCCTCGGCGAAGGCCGGATCGATCCCCGCGGCCTTCCGGAAGGCGTTGGCCGCCTGGAAGCGATTGTTCAGGCGGATGTAGGTCTCGCCGATGAAGAAGTGGACCAGGGCCGCGTTGGCGTCGAGGTCGACCGCCCGGCGGTACTGGAGCAGGGCCATCTCGTACCCCACCCCGCTCCCCCGGTAGTGCTCCTCCCGGCCGCGCATGAGGAGCTCAAGCACCTCGGGCCCGAGGCTGAGGCGTCGGAGCGCGCCCTCCAGACGGGCCTGCTCGGCGGGCGACGGAGCGAGGGTCAGGCCTGCGAGCACGGAGCGGACCAATTGCTGCTGCAAGGGCAGGAGCGCCTGGAGCGTGCCCTGGCCCTCAGCCAGGCGCCGGGGCGTGGCCTGCCCCCCTCGGATGCTGAACAGGGTCATGCGCACGACCGCCGTGCCATCCCGTTGCTCCACCTCGCCCGCCAGCACTTCGTCTGCCCGCAGGGCCTGGGCGAGCTGCAAGACGGTGGCGCGCTCCGGACGCCCCGGTCGGGCCTCGGCCTCCCGCGCGGCGAGCAGCTTCTGGAGGACCGCCGGGTCGATCGTGCGGACCCGCCGGAGCTGAGCCAGGGCATGGATCAGGCCTTCGGAGAGGGCGCGCCCGAGCCAGGCCCCCTGCTGGGGGGCGGTGACGTTCGTGAAGGGGAGCACGGCGACGCGCGCGGGGGGCCGGGGCGGCGCGGGCTCCCCGGCCAGGGCCGGGGTGGCCCAGCCGCTGGCGAGAAGCGCCCCTGCCGCCAGGGCCAAGGCCAGGACGGGCCCCGCGGCGGCCCGGCGTGAGAGCAGGCCCAGGAAGGACAGGCGCCGCAGGACGATGTCCAGCAGGAACAGCGCGAGCCCCCCCAGGAGCAGGTAGGGCCAGATGTCGAAGGGCTGCTGCGAGCGCCGCCGGTTCAGCGCGAACACGTCGGCCTTCTCCGATACGACCCGCCCCCCGGTCACGTCCGCCAGCTCCTTCAGCAGGGTGTGATTGGTGCCCGTATGCTGGAGCTCCGGCGAGGGCGGGACCACCACGCTGCTGATCTGGGATCCGGTCACCCGCTGCCCCTTGCGCTGGGCGATCGCGATCAGGTAGGCCCCGGGATCCTTGGTCTCGAAGGTCCCCCGGTAGCGGCCGGGTCCGATCTGCTCCAGGTTCACGGCGCTCCCCTCCCGGCCGGGATTGATGACGCCCATCTGGAGGTCGAGGAAGTTGATGAATTCCCCGCGGTCGTTCGTGGCCTCCACCAGGACCTCGGCCTGGCCGTCCTGGGTCGCGGCCACGGCGGTCAGGTCGGTCTTGCCGCTCGATCGCAGCGTCCACCGGACCATCTGCGAGAAGAACTTGTTGAACCCGCCCCAGCGCAGCCACAGGATTGCCCACCTGGCCTTGGCGTCGGAGGTGAAGGCGGCGGCGCGCCCCAGCCCGTAGCGCCAGACCGCCAGCACCGGCTCTCCCTGGTGGGAGGCCAGCAGCACGTCGGCCGTGGGCTTGGCGGTGGTGGCCAGGTACCCCCCGAGCGGCGGCACCCGCTGCCAGTCGATCTCCTGGAGGATCTCGTGGCCGGGGTTGACCGCCACGGGCCGGAAGGGCTCCTCCACGAGGGTGGTCTTGGAGGCGAGCTGCGTCTCCATGGTGAAGATCCGGGGGATCCCCTGGGCGTCCTCGGTGTAGTACCAGCGGCCCTTTCCCCACTTGGCCATGTCCATCATGAGCGGGAGGTCGGCGTCCCGCCCCACGGCCACGGTGGAGACCGTGATCTTGTCCTTGGCCATGCTCCGGACCAGGCGCTGGAAGTCGCGGGCGATCACCTGGCCGTCCGAGATCACGATGATGTGCTTGAGGATGGACTTGCGCTGGAAGAGGCTCGTGTAGGCCTCCTTCATGGCCGGGTACAGGTCGGTCCCGCCCCCGCTCTTGATGGAGGCGATCTCGCGGAGGATCTTGTCCTTGTCCCTCGCGGGCTGGGTGGAGACGACCCAGGTGAACTCGGTGTCGAAGGCGATGACGCCCACCTCGCTCCGGTCGTCCAGCAGCTCGACGGCGAGCTGGGCGGCCTCCTTGGCCAGGTCGAGCTTGGTCACATCGCCCGCCTTGAGGTCCATGCTCCCGGAGCGGTCAATCACGAGGGCCATGGCGAGCGTGGGCACCTCGATCTTCTGCTGGGACTCCATGGTGACGGGGAGGGCCTCCTCGATGGGGGTCCGGTAGTAGCCGCCGAGCCCGAAGCTCTCGTCCCCGCCGAGCATGAGCAGCCCGCCTCCCTGATCCCGCACGTAGTCCCGGAGCATCTCCATCTGCTTCCGGGTCAGGCGCAGCGAGGAGACGTTGCCCAGGATGACCGCGTCAAACTTCTGCGGGATCGCGCTCAGGTTGGCGAGGTTCGTGGCCCGGACCATCTCCACGTCGATATTCTGCGAGCGCAGGGCCCGGGCCAGATGCTCCCCCTGCGCGATGTCCCTCTCGATATAGAGGACCGAGGGCTTCCCCCGGACAGCCGTCACCCCGATGGCCTGGTTGTTCTCCAGCCAGGTGTCGGCGTCGG
>JACPCJ010000077.1 GCA_016179865.1 Actinomycetota bacterium
CCGACAACATCATCGCCATCAACAAGGATCCGGACGCCCCGATCTTTTCGGTGGCCGACCTCGGAATCGTGGGTGACGTGCACAAGGTGCTGCCCAAGCTGGTGGAGGCCCTGAAGGCGAAGGCCTGATTAGAGCGTGCGCCGATAGGCGGCACGCTCCAGGAAACGGGCGGGAGTCTGGGCAGGCGAAGCCTGGCCAGGAAGCCGTTTCCCACTGCAAGCTTGACCTATCCGCTGGGACTCTGAAAGACGGTCGCGCTTGCGCTTGCCCATTCGGGCGCGAAAGATGCCGGTATGAGCCAAGGCCCGGACCAGTGATCGACGGGCCCGACGGGTCCGACTCGCGCCCAGCCCCGGGCTCGCTCTCGGAGTACCGGTCGGCGGTGGCCGATCGGGAGGCGACCGTCGCCGCCGCGACCGGCCACGCCCCGGCGCCCCGTCTCGCGCGCCACGTCCTCACCCTTGACGACGGGCACGAGGTCACCGTCGCCGTGGCCGGGCGGGGAGTCCCTTTCGTCGTCGTCCACGGCTTCATGGCCGAGGGCTTCATGTATGCGCAGACGCTGAGCCGCCTGGTCGCCCTCGGGTACAAGGTGGTCGCCATCGACACCGCCGGCCACGGGGGTACCGAGGTGCTTCCCGACGCCGAAACTGACTTCGACTCCTATGTGGAGCTGTTCTCCCGCACCCTCGACCACCTGGGAATTCACCACGCCGTCCTCACCGGGCATTCGATGGGGGGGCGGGTGGTCGCCGAACTCGCCGCCGATGAACCGGAGCGGGCGGTGGCGCTGCTCCTTATCGATCCCATTCTCGGCCGCCAGTGGGATCGGATGGTCGCCGCGGCGCGGGTCTTTCCGCCCCTCCTCGGTTGGCTTGGTTTCCTCATCGCCGTCGACACGGCCTCGACCTTCCCGGTGCTCCGTGACCGGTCCCAGGCCCGCAAGCTCGTTCGCCTCTTGGCGCCGACGGTGCTGCGCCACGTGCGCCGCCCGTGGCACCTCCTGGCTCCGGCCATCGCCATCCTGCGCTCGGGATCCAGCAGGCCCGTCCTGGATCGGGTGCGACGCCACGGGATCCCCACGGTGGTGGTCCATGGCGAGCGCGACTTCATCGTGCCCCTGGCGACGGCGAGGGACGCTGCCGAGCGGACGGGCGGCGACCTCGTGATCGTGCATGGCGCCACCCACTCCTGGTGCCTCAAGGACCCCGAGACGCTCCCCGCGGTCGTGCAGGCCTTGTGGGAGGCCCGGTTGCACCGCGCCTACGACGACGCCTTGCGGGAGCACGGCGTTGACCCCGACGCGCCCATCGACGACATCGAGGCTGCCTTCTACGACGAGTCCGCTCGGGTGCTGGCGCTCACACCCGAGCTCACGTTCGAACGTTCCGACGAAGAGGTTCGATCGCCGAGGTATCACTTCAGCGTTGTCGAAGCCGAGCCGGGCCCTGGCGAAGGCCAGGCGGGGCTCGGCGTGGCCTGACCGCCGTCGGGAGCGCACACCATCCGAGACCTGTTCAGCGTCCTTGGTGTCATCGCCCTGATCCTGGCGACGGCGGTCTTCGTGCTGGGCGAGTTCGCCCTCGTGAGCGTCGAGCGCGCTCGGGTGGAGCAGCTCGCCGAGGCCGGTGACCGGCGGGCGCGGAGGGTGCTGAGGTCCCTCCAGCGTCTCTCCTTTGAGCTGTCGGGTGCCCAACTCGGCATCACGTTGGCCTCGGTGGTCCTCGGCTTCGTGAGCGAGCCCGTGATCGTCGAACTCCTGAACCGGATCCGCGGGGTCGAACTCGATCCCGGATCGGGGGCGTCGGTGGTCATCGCCCTCACGCTTTCCACGGTGGTCACCATGGTGTTCGGCGAGCTGGTGCCCAAGAGCGTCGCCATCGCCCGGCCACTGGCGGTGGCCAAGCTCGTCGTCTTCCCGTTGCGCTGGTTCTCGACCCTGTTCCGGCCCCTCATCGGGGTCCTGAACGCGCTGGCCAACGTGCTCGTGCGGGCGCTGGGCATCGAGCCGCGGGAAGAGCTGGCGTCGGCCCGGTCTCTCGAGGAGATGGAGATCCTCATCCGTTCCTCGGTGGAGCGGGGGGCGCTGGACCCGGCGACCCTCCCCCTCCTCTCTCGCACCATCGCCTTCTCCGAGAAGGACGCCGGGGAGGTGCTCGTGCCCCGGGTGGCGCTGGTCGCCCTCCCCGTGTCGGCGACCATCGAGGAGCTGGCGGAGACGGCCCGCTCGTCGGGCCACTCGCGCATCCTCGTGCACCACGAGGGAGCCACCGTCGACTCCGTCGTCGGCACCGTGCACGTGAAGGATGTGTACCGGGTGCCAAGGGAGGATTGGGCGACCGCCACCCTCGCTGCGCTGGTCGAGGAGGTGCCGGTTGTTCCCGAGTCGCGTGACCTCGAGCCGCTGCTCACCGAGCTGACCCGGACGGGCCGGTCCCTCGCGGTGGTGGTCGACGAGTACGGCGGCACCGCCGGCATCGTGACCGTGGAGGACGTGCTCGAGGAGATCGTGGGCGAGATCGAGGACGAGTACGACCGCGCCCCGCCCGCGGCCGTCTCCTGGGCCGGGGTCCACGTCGTGTCGGGGATGCTCCACGAGGGGGAGCTGGCGGAGCAGACCGGCTTCGAGATGCCCGAAGGTGACTTCGAGACCCTGGCGGGCTTTCTCCTGGATCGCCTGGGCGAGATCCCCGTCGCCGGCGATCGCGTGGAGGAAGGCGGGTGGGTCTTCGAGGTGGCGGCCATGGACGGTCATCGCGTCGACCGGGTCCGCATCAGCCCACCCCGCGCCGGCGGGGACGGCGACGCGCCGTGAGTATCGGGCTCGCCCTCGCCGTCTCGTCGGCGCTGCTCGTTGCCAACGCCTTCTTCGTGTGGGCCGAGTTCGCCGTGGTCGCCGCCCGGCAGACCCGGATGGAGGCGTTGGCGGGAGAGGGGAGCCGGCGGGCGGCTTCGGTGCTGCGGGCCATGCAGGACCTGAACTTCGTGCTCGCCGGCGCCCAACTCGGCATCACCATGGCGTCGCTGGGCCTCGGGTTTGTCGCCGAGCCGGTGCTGGCCGACCTGCTCGAGGATCCCCTCCATGGGCTGCCCGAGGCGCTGGCCGGAGGCATCGAGGTGGCGCTGGCCCTCGGCATCGTGGTGGCCGCCCACATGGTCATCGGGGAGATGCTGCCCAAGAACCTGGCCATCACCGAGCCCAACCGCAGCGCCCTATGGATCGTGCCCGCATTCCGCGTGTATGCCGCCGCCCTGCGTCCTGCCATCGCCCTCCTCAACGGGATCGCCAATGGCGTGCTGCGTGTGCTGCGTGTGCCGTCCGCCGCCGCCGAGCCCGCCCACACCCCCGACGAGATCGTGGCCATGCTGAAGCTTTCGGGGGCCGAGGGGGAGATCGATCCCTTCGAACACCGGATGCTGCTTCGCATCCTGTCGCTTCGGGACCTCGACGCCCGGGCGGCGATGGTGCCCCGCCCCGACGTGGTGGCGGTGCCGGTCACGGCCACGCCGGCGGACATCGGCCGGCTGGTGGTGGCGACGGGCCATTCCCGGCTCCCCGTCTATCGAGACACCCTCGATGACGTTGCCGGTTTCATCCACGTGAAGGATCTCCTCGGCGTGGCGGCGGACGCCTGGGACGCGCCTGTTTCGACCTCCCTGGTTCGCGACGCCCTCGTCGTGCCGGAGTCGCGCTCGCTCTTGAACGCGCTCACCGACATGCGGTCGCGGCGGGTCCATGTTGCGGTGGTCGTCGACGAGCACGGTGGCGTCGAGGGCCTGCTCACCCTGGAGGACATCCTCGAGGAGTTGGTGGGCGACATCCGCGACGAGTACGACCCCGGCGCGTCGATGGTCTGGCGAGTGGGGGCCCGGGTCGTGGCCGACGGCCGCCTGCGCCTCGACGAGGTGGAGAGCGCGGTGGGCTTGGAACTGCCCGAGGGTGACTACGACACCCTGGGCGGCTTCGTGATGGCCAGGCTCGGGCAGGTTCCGGCCCCGGGCGATGTGGCTCGATACGAGGGCTGGCGCATCGAGGTGCGACGGATGGCCGGGCACCGGGTGGACCTGGTGGAGATCGAGCAGGAGGACGGCCGCTCCGAGCCCGAGTAGTTGCAGCGCGGACCTCCTCTTTACACTCAACGGGTCGCCGCCTGCGGCGGCTGCCCCGCTGAGCGGGGCGCCTTCTTTCTGGGTCGCTTCGCTTCGCTACGCTCCCGCTTCATGGATCTCAACGGAGCAGTTGCCATTGTCACCGGCGGCGCGTCGGGCCTCGGCGAGGCCACCGTCCGCCGCCTCGTCGGCCGGGGTGCCTCGGCCGTCATCCTCGACATGCAGGTCGACAAGGGCGAGATCCTCGCCAAGGAATTGGGTGACGGCGTCGCCTTCGCGCAGACCGACGTCACGAGTCCCGAGCAGGTCCAGGTCGCCATCGACCAGGCGTCGTCGATGGGACCGTTGCGCGTCGCCGTGAACTGCGCCGGCATCGGCTGGGCGAGCCGCACCATCAACAAGGACGGCTCTCCGCACGACCTCGACATCTACAAGAAGGTGATCGAGGTCAACGCCGTCGGCACCTTCAACGTGCTCTCACGTGCCGCCGGCGCCATGTCGAAGACGGAGCCCGACGCAGACGGCGCCCGGGGTGTCATCGTCAACACGGCATCGGTGGCCGCCTTCGACGGCCAGATCGGCCAGATCGCCTATGCCACCTCGAAGGCCGCCGTCGTCGGCCTGACCCTCCCCGCCGCCCGCGACCTCGCTCCGGTGGGGGTGCGCGTGTGCACCATCTGCCCCGGCGTGATGGACACCCCCATGCTGGCGCTGCTTCCCGAGGACCAGCGCAACGCCCTCGCCAAGGACGTCATGTTCCCGAAGCGCCTCGGAACCCCCGACGACTTCGCCGCCCTCGTCGAGGCCATCGTGACCAACCCCTACCTCAACGGAGAGACCATCCGCCTCGACGGCGGCCTTCGCATGCCCCCGAAGTAGGGGCGCCCTCGTTCTTGACGGCGGATTCCGCGGCCAGCGCGGGATTCACCGTCAAGAAGACGGGTGCCGCGTCAGTCGGCGAGGTCGACGAACAGAGGCGCGTGGTCGGAGGGCTTTTCTCCCTTGCGGGCGTTGCGGTCGACGAGCGCGTAACGCAGACGGGCGCGGACGGGCTCGGTCACGAGGATGTGGTCGATGCGCATGCCGAGGTGCTTGTGGAAGTGCCCGGCCCGGTAGTCCCACCAGGTGTACAGGCGGTCGGAGTCGTAGATCTCCCGGAAGGCGTCGACGAGGCCCCACTCCTTCAGGGCCTCGAAGCGCTTCCTTTCTGCCTCGCTCACGTGCGTGGCCCCCTCGAACGCCGCAGGGTCGTAGACATCGCGGTCCTCGGGGGCGACGTTGAAGTCGCCGCCCACGACGAGGGGCTGGTCGGGCGAGTGGTGCGTTTCGAGCCATTCCCGCAGGCGGTGGAGCCAGGCGAGCTTGCGCTCGTAGGTGTCGGTGCCGACGGCCCGGCCGTTGGGAACGTAGACGCAGACGATCCGCACGCCGTCGCACGTGGCCGCCACGAGGCGGGCGTCGCCGACATAGGGATCCTCGATGTCACCGAACCCGCTGGCGTGGCCGTCGATGCCACACCGGGACGCGATCGCCACGCCGTTCCAACGCCCCTCGCCGTGGTGGAGCACGGTGTACCCGAGCGCCTCGAAGTCCAGGGCCGGCACCTGGTCGTCGGCGAGCTTGGTCTCCTGCATGCAGAGCACGTCGGGCTGTGCCATCTCGAGCCACTCGAGGACGCGGGGCAGGCGGGCCTTGAGCGAGTTGACGTTCCAGGTGGCGATGCGCATGTGGCCTTCCTATTCGTCCCCGGGGTCGCGGAGTTCCCGGGGGTTGGCGATCTCCAGTTTGGCGATTGCCGTGGCCCGGAGGTGATCCAGGAGATCCGCCCGACGCTCGTCGAGCGCGCCCTCCCGGATGAGCCGGGCGAGAGCGACATTGGCCTCTCGGAGATCGGCGGGGCAGTCCACCCCGAGGAGGGATCGGAGGCCTTCCATCTCCACCTCGTCGGCGGCGGGGCCCAGCTCCAGCTCCCGGCGGACGATGTCGACGACGTTGCGCGCCACCCGGCCGTGGAATCCGACCCGCCCTTCCTGAGTCATGACGTCGCGCTCGAGGAACTCGCTCACGGCCTCCAGGAGCTCGCTGGCCGTCGGCCGATCCTGCACTATCCGACCCCGCCGAGCCCGTCGATCATGTCGAGCAAGTGCCACTCCATCTCACAGACCCGCCGACCGATGGCGGCGAGCTCGACCGATCGGTGCAACCCGTTGAGGTGGGTGAACGCCTGCACCACGCACATCTCGCCCCATTTCAGCGTCCCGAACACCTCCCAATACCGCACCGCCTCCGGGTCGACCGGGCGCCCGCTGACCGACTCGTAGCCCGCGTACAGGTCGCGGTAATCACCGAAGCCCCCGACGGGCCGGGCCTCTCGGAATCTCCACGACCGGGTGCACAACCAGCCGAGATCTTCCATGGGATCACCGAGGTGGGCCAACTCCCAGTCGAGCACGGCCCGGATCCCCTCCGGTCCCACCACGAAGTTCCCGTTGCGGAAGTCGCCGTGGACCAGCGTCACCTCTCCCCTCGGCGGCTCGTGCTCCTCGAGCCAGCGCAGGCCGAGTTCGAACACGGGATGGGGCTCTCCGAAGGCGTCGAGCAGGCCCCGGTACTGGTCGATCTGGTGCCGGGCCGGCGACTCTCCCTCTGGGGGACGGGGGACCTCGGGGAGCGACGCCAGGGGCAGGGCGTGGATGCGGGCCGCGATCTCACCGGCCTGGCGAGCCATCAATGATCTCGCCCCCGCGAACTCCGGGTCGCGCAGGATCTTCCGGGGGATGGTCTCGCCCTCCACCCGCTCCATGACGTACCCATCATCGAGGTGCCCAAGAACGCGGGGGACCGGCACCCCGCCACCAGCCGCAGCCTCCAACAAGGACCGCTCCACCGCGGAGGGCGCGCCGAGACCGCCGGCCCGGTCGCGGCGGAGGATGAGCGGGTCGACTCGCCCGTCGGGATGGACAGCTTCGAAGGCCCAGGTTTCACGTGACGCGCCGCCCGTCAGGCGATGCAGCCCTTCAACGCGGACGCCCCGCCCGAGCGAACGGGCCAGTTCCGATGTCGGATCAATCAGAGAGCGCTCCGCGCCTTGTCGAGGTCGTCGGCACCCACCACGAGCCGGGTGCGGGTGGCCAGGTAGGCGAGGGTGACGTTGACGCCCGCGTCCGCGACCCGTCGGGCGATCTCGCCCATGGCGCCCGGTGAATCGTCGCAGTCCACCACGAGGACGTCTCGCGCCTCGTCGACGGTGATCCCGGCGCCCTCGAGCGCCGACCGTGCTCCGCTGGCGTCGTCCACGAGTACGTGGATCTCGCCGCGCCCACCGGCTGCCACGCCGACGACCCCGTCGATGTTGACGCCGGCAGACCCGAGCGTTTCGCCGACTCGGGCCAGTTCTCCAGGTTGATCGTCGAGGGTGATCTTCAGGTCGGTCGCCATGCCGTCGCCTCCAATTGCTGTTCGATTTGCCGTTGCCAGTCCCCCGTCATGCTGCCACCGAACTTGGCTTCTTGCCCTGCACCATGTCGTGGCAAAGAAGCCAAGTTCGGGGAGGTCGAATCCGGGAATCTACGCTGAGGCACTTCGGACCGCGACCATAGGGGCACGCGGTGCGCTGGTCGCGGGGCCAAGGGGGCCAAGGGCCAAGGGGGTACGTGTGGGGCCGCTCCAAGGAGTTCGGGTCGTGGAGATCGCGGGCATCGGCCCGGGGCCATTCTGCGCCATGATGCTGGCCGACATGGGCGCCGACGTGGTCCGGGTCGACCGTGCCCAGGGTGTGTCCGGCCTGCCGGGCAACAACAGCTTCGATCTCATCAACCGGGGCCGCCGCTCCGTCGGCGTCGACCTCAAGAACCCAGATGGCGTCGAGGTTGTCCTCCGCCTGGTCGATCAGGCCGACGCCCTGATCGAGGGCTTCCGCCCGGGCGTCGCCGAGCGGCTCGGCGTCGGGCCCGACGTGTGTCTCGAACGCAATCCTCGCCTCGTCTACGGACGCATGACCGGATGGGGCCAGGACGGCCCGATGGCCCAGGCCGCCGGGCATGACATCAACTACATCTCGCTCGCCGGCGCCTTGGAGCCCATCGGCAGGGCGGGGGAGCGCCCCATGCCTCCGCTCAACCTGATCGGTGATTTCGGTGGGGGAGGCATGCTCCTCGCCTACGGCATCGTGTGTGGTCTCCTCGAGGCGAAGCAGTCCGGTCACGGCCAGGTGGTCGACGCCGCCATGGTCGACGGAGCCGCCGTCCTCATGACCTTCATCCACGGCCTCCGGGCGATGGGTTTTTGGGAGGACGGGCGCGGCACCAATCTGCTCGACACGGGGGCATGGTTCTACGAGGTCTACGAGACGGCCGACGGGAAGTTCGTCTCTGTGGGGTCGCTCGAGCCGCAGTTCTACGCCGAGCTGCTGCGCCTGAGTGGCCTCGACCAGGACGACCTCCCCGCCCAGATGGATCGGTCGACGTGGCCCGCCATGAAGGAGCGCATCGCCGAGGTCTTCAAGACCAAGACCCGCGACGAGTGGTGCTCGCTCATGGAGGGCACCGACGTGTGCTTCGCGCCCGTCCTCTCGATGGAGGAGGCGCCCGACCACCCCCACAACCGTGCACGGGGCACGTTCATTGAGGTCGGCGGTGTCACCCAACCCGGTCCGGCGCCCCGCTTCTCGCGCACGGCTGCGGAGATCAAAGGCCCGCCCCCCATTCCCGGTCAGCACACCGACGAGGTGCTGGGGGAGTGGGGTTTCTCTCCCGACGAGATCCTCAAGCTCCGGGACACAGAGGCCGTGAAGTAGCCGCATGCCGAAGCTCTTCATCGTCCGCCACGGCGAGGCCGCCGCGGGCTGGACCGAAGATCCTGATCCCGGCCTCAGCATTCGAGGGCGCGACCAGGCCCGCGGCCTGGCTGACGCCTTTGTGAACCGCCTCGGGCGGCCGATGCCCGTCCTGACCAGCCCCATGCGCCGTACGCGGGAGACCGCCGATGCCCTCGCCTCGCGCTGGGGCATCGGCGCCGACGTCGAACCGGCGGTGGGGGAGGTTCCCTCGCCCATGCAGACTCCGCTGGGTGAGCGCGGCACCTGGCTTCGGGGCCTCATGGACGCCACCTGGTCCGACGTCCCCCACGACCTGCGCATCTGGCGGGACGGAGTGGTTGACACCGTGACGGGGTTGGCGCACGACGCGGTCATCGTGAGCCACTTCATCGCCATCAACGCCGTTGTGGGGGCCGCCGAGGGCGACGACCGCGTCGTGTCGTTCCACCCCCTTTTTTGTCGCCCCGCTCACGGATCGCCAATCATGGCTGGCACGACAGGAGGAACGGTGTCGACGCGCTCGCAAGGACGCACGGCTCGGTCAATGACGGGTGAACTCGACTCCTGCGGCATCGGGTTCGTGGCTGACGTCCGGGGGCGCTCGTCGCGAGCGATCGTCGACGCCACGCTCACCGGGCTGGCGTGCGTACGGCACCGAGGTGCCATCGCTGCTGACGGGCTCACGGGCGACGGCGCCGGCGTCCTCCTCCCCATTCCCGGCGGTTTCTTTTCCCGGGTCGCGGCTGACACGGGCATCGCGGCGGAGCCCGACCGCCTCGGCGTGATCTCGGCCTTCCTCGACCTCGATGACGCCGGTGCCCGCACCCTCGCCCAGGAGGCCGTGGCGGCGAGTTGCGCAGAGGAGGGGATCGAGTTCCTCGGTTGGCGGGAGGTGCCGGTTGCCGAACAGCACCTTGGCGAGCGCGCCCGCTCGATCATGCCCGCAATGCTGCACGGGTTCATGCTGCGCCCCGAAGGCGGGAGCGGCGAGGACGCCGACGAGGACGCCGACGAGGACGCCGAGCGGCGGTGCTACCGCGCCCGCCGTCGCGCCGAGGCGCGCTGTCGGGAGGCGGGGGTGCGCCATGCCTTCACGAGCTGGTCGTTCCTCACCGTCGTCTACAAGGGCCTCGTGCTCTCCGATCGCATCCCCGAGTTCTTTCCCGACCTTGCGGCCCCCGACTTCGAGGCCCCGCTCGTGGTCTTCCATCAGCGGTTCTCGACCAACACCACCCCCACTTGGGAACGCGCCCAGCCGTTCCGATTCCTCTGCCACAACGGCGAGATCAACACCCTCCAGGGGAACGAGCACCGTATGGCCGCTCGCAGCCTGCTGGGGACCGAGGCCGCCGGACTCGGTCCCGAGGACCTGTTCCAGGCCGTCCTCGATCCCGACACCTCCGACTCGGGCAAGCTCGACGGCGCCGTCGAGCTGCTTCTTCGAGGTGGGCGTGACGTCCGGCATGCCCTCGCCATGCTCATCCCCGAAGCCTGGGAGGGCCAGCGTGACCTTCCCCCCGAAGCCCGCGACTTCTTCCGCTACCACGCCTGTCTCCAGGAGCCCTGGGACGGACCGGCGGGGGTGATCTTCACCGACGGCCGCCGCGTGGGGGCGACCCTCGACCGGAATGGCCTCCGCCCGCTGCGGTGGGAGGTGTGCGAGGACGGGCTCGTCGTGTGCGCGTCGGAGGTGGGGGCCGTGCCCGTCGACGGCCGCGGCCAGGTGCGCCGCGGACGCCTCGGGCCGGGCGAGATGATCTTCGTCGATCCGGATGAGGAGGGTGTCCTCCACGACCACGAGCTCAAGGTCGAACTCGGCCGTCGGGCCCCGTATGGGGTATGGAACCGCGAGGGCCTGTACGCCCTCGGCATCGGCGAACCGGTCGAGACCTACCCGGACGAGGCGGAGCTGACCCGCCTTCAGGGCGCGTTCGGCCTCAACAAGGAAGAAGTGGCGATGATCACCAAGCCCATCGCCACGACGGCCAAGGAGCCCACGTTCTCGATGGGCGACGACGTCCCCTTCGCGGGCATCGGTTCTAAGGCGCGCCCCGTCCACCACTACCTGAAGCAGCGCTTCGCCCAGGTCACCAACCCCCCCATCGACCACCTGCGTGAGCGCCTCGTGATGTCGCTCCGGACGTTGCTCGGTCCTCGCCAGCCCTTGCTCTCTGAGACGGGGATGGCGGCGCGGTTGGTGGAGCTGGACACGTTCTTCCTGTACCCGGAGGCGGTCGCCCACCTCCTCGATGACGCCCGCCGCCCCTTCCCGGCAACGAGGCTCGACTCCACGTTTGCGGTCGCCGAAGGCGTGGGTGGCCTGCGGAGTGCGCTCGATCGCGTCGCCGACGAGGCGGAAGCGGCCGTGAGCGGGGGCGCTGCCATTCTCGTCTTGAGCGACGCCGCCGTCGGGCCCGAGCGGGCGCCCGTTCCCGCCATCCTGGCCACCGGGGCCGTGCACCACCGGCTCGTGCGCGACCGCCTGCGCGACCAGGCGTCGATCGTCGTCGACACCGGCGAGGGTCGCGACACGCAAGCCATGGCGTGCCTCCTTGGATACGGCGCCGACGCCGTGTGCCCCCGACTCGTCCTCGAGACGGTGGCCCAGATGGCCGACAACGACCAGCTCGACGGCACGTCGGCGCCTGAGGCCCAGATGCGATTCCGAGCGGGGATCGAGGACGGCGTGCTCAAGATCATGACCAAGATGGGCATCTCCACGGTCGACGGGTACCGCGGCGCTCAGATCTTCGAGGCGCTTAACCTCGGTCCGGAGGTCGTCGACCTCTGCCTGGCGGGGACGGTGTCCCAGGTCGGTGGCGTCGGCTTCGAACAGCTGGCGGCCGATCTGCTCGAGTGGCACGCCGGGGCCTTCGGCACCGAGACGCCGCTGGCGCTCGACGCCCCCGGCATCTTCCGCGATCGCAAGGGCGGCGAGTACCACAGCCACAACGACGACGTGGTCGACGCCATCCAGGAGACGGCGGGGGTCGTGCCCGACCGGAAGCGCAAGAAGCTGGAACGTGAAGGCGTCGAAGTCGACACGCTGGCCCCCGCCCCGCTCGAGGAGCAGGGTCGGGTCATCTTCCTGACCGGCGAGCCCACGCCCGCCGAGCCGTCCGACATGGCCGCCGCTCATCTGCTGCAACGCGCGATCCGCGAGGGGAAGGCCGACCTGTACGAGCGCTTCAGCAAGCTCGTCGAGTCGAGACCGACGACCGAGCTGCATGACCTCCTGGAACTGGTGCCGGTTGACGCCTCGCTCTCTCTCGACGACGTCGAGCCGGCCTCGGAGATCGTCAAGCGTTTCTCGACCGGGGCCATGTCCCACGGCGCCCTTTCGCGCGAGGCGCACGAGACCCTCGCCATGGCCATGAACATGATTGGCGGAAAGAGCAACTGCGGCGAGGGTGGCGAGGCACCGGAGCGATTCCGCACCCGGGGCACGGCCGTCGACAAGAACTCGCGGATCAAGCAGATTGCCTCGGGGCGGTTCGGGGTGACGCCCGAGTACTGCGCGTTCGCCGACGAGCTGAACATCAAGATGGCCCAGGGTTCCAAGCCGGGGGAGGGCGGCCAGCTCCCGGGCCACAAGGTGAGTGACGAGATCGCTCGCCTCCGCCACACGCAGCCCGGTGTGGGGCTGATCTCGCCGCCGCCCCACCACGACATCTACTCGATCGAGGACCTGGCCCAGCTCATCTACGACCTGAAGCAAGTCAACCCCTCCGCCGAGGTGTCGGTGAAGCTGGTCGCCGAGGCGGGGGTGGGGACCATTGCCTGCGGTGTCTCGAAGGCGCTCGCCGATACGGTTCAGATCTCGGGCAACAACGGCGGCACCGGCGCCTCACCCCTCAGCTCGATCAAGCACGCCGGGCTGCCGTGGGAACTCGGCCTCGCTGACACCCAGCAGGCACTGGTTGAGAACGGGCTCCGTGACCGCATCAAGGTGCGCGTCGACGGGGGGATGATGACCGGCTTCGATGTCGTCGTCGCCGCCCTCCTGGGGGCCGACGAGTACTCGTTCGGCACGTCGGCCATGTTGGCCGAGGGCTGCATCATGGTGCGGGCGTGCCACAAGGACACCTGCCCGACCGGCGTGGCTACCCAACGGCCCAACCTGCGGGCCAAGTTCAGGGGGACGCCCGAGGGCGTGGCCCAGTACATGCTCTTCGTGGCCGAAGAGGCCCGGGGGCACCTGGCCCGGCTCGGGTTCCGCACGCTCGACGAGGCCATCGGCCGGGTCGAGCGGCTCCGTCAGAAGTCGACCGGTGATCCGCGGGCCGACGCCATTGATCTCTCGCCGCTGCTGGTGCCGCCCGGTGACCCCGACGCACCGAGACGCTTCCTAAAGTCGCCCGACATTCTCCGGCCCCGCTCCGCGCTCGACGAGCAGCTCCTGGTCGAAGGGTTCAATGCGCTCTGGGAGGGGGAGGAGATCACCCTCGACTACGCCATCACCAACGCCGACCGGACCGTGGGTGCGTCGATCGGTGGCGCCATCGGCTTGGAGTGGGGATGCGAGACGCCGCCCCCGGGGCGAGTCACCGCCCGGATCAGCGGATCCGCGGGGCAGAGCTTCGGCGCCTTCCTCAACAACGGTGTCACCCTCGAGCTCACCGGGGATGCCAACGACTACGTCGGCAAGGGCATGGGCGGCGGCCGCATCGTGATCCGCCCGCCCGACAACGACGCCGGCGACCCTGTCCTGGCCGGCAACACGGTCCTCTACGGCGCCACCGGTGGCGAGGTGTTCATCGCCGGGCGAGTCGGCGAGCGATTCATGGTCCGCAACAGCGGCGCTGTCGCCGTGGTCGAGGGCACGGGCGACCACTGCTGCGAGTACATGACCGGCGGCAGCGCGGTCGTGCTGGGCCCCGTGGGCTACAACCTCGGCGCGGGGATGACGGGAGGCCAAGCGTACGTGTGGGACCCCGACGGCACCCTCGCCGTACGCATGAACCCGCAACTCGTCGAGGCCCGCAAGCCTGATGAGGGACAGACCGTTGAGCTGCGCCGACTCATCGAACTCCATGCGGAGCTGACCGGATCGGAGCGGGCCCGGGCGCTCCTCGACGACTGGGGTGACGCCGCCGGTCACTTCATGCGAGTGGCGCCCGTCTCCGAGGTCGCCCGCATCGAACGAGCCAACGAGGGCGACACCACGGACCAGCGCTGACCCGCCTTCCGAACTTGGCTTGTTGCCCTGCACCCCGGCGTGGCTGACGAGCCAAGTTCGTGAGGAGCGGGGGGCGCCGGTACGCTGCCCGGGTTCCCGCTTCCTGCTCAGAGGGCCGCTCGGGCCCTGGGCTGTCTTCTCAGGGGGTTTCCCATGCCTGAAGCCGTCATCGTTGCCGCCACCCGGAGCCCGATCGGCAGGGCCTTCAAGGGCTCGCTCACCGAAGTGCGCCCCGATGACATGGGCGCCGAGATCATCAAGTCGCTGCTCAGCCAGGTGCCGGAGCTGGATCCGGCCGAGATCGACGACGTCATCTGCGGGAACATCGCCGGGGCAGGCGAAGCGGGCTACAACCTCGGCCGCAACATCGGTATCCTCGCCGGCCTCCCGCTCACCGTTCCGGGGCACACGGTGAACCGCTTCTGCGCCTCGAGCCTTCAGGGCATCCGCCAGGCGTTCCACGCCATCAAGGCGGGGGAGGGCATGGTCTACCTGTGCGCCGGCATCGAGAGCACGAGCCGAACGAGCGCGGCCATGGTGCCCGGCCCGAATCAGCTGCTCGACGGCAACCACCCGCCGTTCCCCGACGTCTACATCCCGATGGGGATCACGGCTGAGAACGTGGCCGAGAAGTTCGGGGTCTCGCGGGAAGACCAGGACGAGTACGGCAAGCTGAGCCAGGACCGGGCCGTGGCCGCCCAGGAGAACGGCTTCTTCGAGCGCGAGATCACGCCCATCAAGACGCCGGACGGCACCATCGTCGACAAGGACGACTGCCCCCGAGCTGGAACAACGGTGGAGAAGCTGGCCCAGCTCCAGCCGGCGTTCAAGGAGGGCGGGACCGTGACCGCCGGCAACGCCTGCCCTCTCAACGACGGCGCCGCCGCCGTCCTGGTGATGAGCGCTGACCGCGCCGCCGAGCTCGGGATCCAGCCCAAGGTCCGCATCGTGGCGTCGTCGGTCAGCGGGCTCGAACCCGAGATCATGGGCGTCGGGCCGATCGAGGCCATCGCCAAGGTGCTCGCTCAGGCGGGCATGAGCATCGGCGACGTCGACATCGTGGAGCTGAACGAAGCGTTCGCGGCTCAGGTGCTCCCCGTCGCCCGCGAGACCGGCATCGACGTCGAGAACCAACTCAACCCCCACGGCGGCGCAATCGCCCAGGGTCAGCCGTTCGGCCAGACCGGCGCCCGCATCATGACGACCCTCATCAACGACCTCGAGACGCTCGACAAGTCCGTCGGCCTCGAGACCATGTGCGTCGGCGGCGGCCAGGGGATGGCGATGATTGTGGAGCGCGATCGCTAGCAGCGCGAGCCACGCCGACCCGTCGCTTTCTCGCGCGAATCGTTCATGAGGACCGGTTACCGCGGGTAACAGGGGAGAAGAAGGCTCTTCTCAGAAGCCGGATCATTCCGTACCCTCGGAGGAGGAGCGTAGGGAAGGAGCGATCCGATGGGTGAGACGCGTGAATTCGCCATGGATGTGCTCGTTGATGAAGACGCTGATCGCACCGAGGCGAAGGTGACCTTCCACCTCAGAGAGCGCGAGTTCTCAGCGTGGGGGCGGGCCCGCCGCAACCCGGACGACCCAAACGTGCCGGTGATCGGTGAGGAGTTGGCGCTCGCCCGGGCGCTCAACGAGCTGTCGCACCGTCTGGTCGAGGCGGCAGCGGAGTCGATCGAGTCGTTCGAAGGTCACCCAGTCGAACTGCACGCCTGACGGCCCGAGTGGCCATCGGAGCGGAGCGGATCCCGCGACCCGGGGTCAGGGCGCGGTTGTCGTGGTGGTGGGCACGCCTTCGGCGAGCGTGGTAGTCGTGGTGGTCGTGGGCTCGGCGGGAACGGGAATGTCGGCGTAGGCACCGGGAACCTCCACGGTGCCGACGGCGGGGAAGCCGAGCAGCGAGGCGAAGAAGGCTCCCGGGAACCGGCTGCGGGCCCGGTCATAACGTTCCACCGACTCGTTGTAGGGCTCGAGCAGGATCTTGGGGTCACTGGTCAGGAAGTCGCGCAACGCCAGGACGACGTCGGCGCTGGCGGTAAGTCCGGGGCTCGCGGTGACCGATCGGGCCAGCCGGGCGCCATCGCTCTCCACCCGGTTGGCGACCTCGGCCTCCTGACGGGGGTCGGGCGTCGGTCGGCGGCTGCTCCGCGCTTCCCAGTCGCCGAGGGCGTCGTCGACGTCATCGAGGAGGGCGAGATCGGCGCGCTGGGCTCGCACGGCTCGGCTGAGCGAGGCCAGGCGGTCGTAGCGCTGATCGAGTTGGGGCTGGACCTGCCCCCACTGACTGTCGATGGCGTCGCGAGCGTCGCTGAGCGACGGCTGCGTCGAGAGCACGCTGGCCATCACCACCGCCGCGAGCCCGAGGATCACGATGAAGACGAACGAGCGGCGGCGCATCGGGGCGCCATCGTAACGGGAGCTCCCGCGGAGTCGGCCTATCGCCGCAGCCCGGCCGTCGGTAGGCTCGCCCTTGCATGGCTCCCCGACGAGCCGTGGCGCTCGTGGCTCTCGCCACCACCGCCTCGGTGTCGGGGTGGTGGCTGGCGCGGACGACCCACGAGCTCACGGCGGCAACCGTGACCAACGCCGTCGACGGCGACACCCTCGAGGTGCAGTACGCCGGACGGCGCGACACGGTGCGCCTGCTCGGGGTCGACACGCCCGAGACCGTGCACCCCGATCGACCGGTCGAGTGCTTCGGGCCCGAGGCCTCGGCGTTCACCCACGCCCAGCTCGACGTTCGTCATTGTTGACGGACGGCGATTCAACGACGAGCTGCTCCGGCGCGGGTACGCGCGTCTCCTCGTCATTGCTCCGAACGGCCGCCACGGCCGCGATCTTCTCGAGGCTGAGCTCGAGGCTCGCCGGGAGGGCCGCGGCCTCTGGGGCCGGTGCCCCGGATCGCCGTAGGATCCAGCCGGACACGCGACTGCGGAAGGGCGGCACCTCATGACCCACATCGGCTTCCAGATCCCCGGTTTCACCTACCCGGTCCCTGACGGCGAGCTGTTCGAGACCGTGGCGGGAATCGCCGCCGCGGCCGAAAGCGCCGGTTTCGATTCCGTGTGGGTAATGGATCATTTCGAGCAGCTCCCCATGCTGGGCGGCGTCGACGAGCCGATCTTCGAGAGCTACGTCACCCTCGGCGCCCTCGCCGCCCGCACCAGTCGGGTGCAGCTCGGGACGCTGGTCACGGGGGTGACCTACCGGAACCCGGCCCTCCTCGCCAAGATGGTGACCACCGTCGACCTCGTTTCGGGTGGTCGGGCGATCCTGGGCATCGGCGCCGCCTGGTTCGACGATGAACACCAGGCCTATGGGTACGGGCCGCTGCTGCCCGTACGAGAGCGCATGGACCGGCTGGAGGAGGCACTCCAGGTCTGCCGGGCCATGTTCACCGAGGAGCGCCCGAGCTTCGACGGCGAGTACTACCGCATCCGAGAGGCGCGCAACCTGCCCCGGCCGCTCCGACCGGGGGGCCCGCCGATCCTCATCGGCGGCAACGGCGAACGCCGCACCCTTCGTCTCGTGGCGCAATACGCCGACATGTGCAACCTCACCGGCCCGAACCCGGAGGTGATCCGCCACAAGCTCGACGTGTTGGAAAAGCACTGTGTCGAGGCGGGCCGCGACCCGGCGGAAATCGTGAAGACCTCGCTCGTGACGGTCATCACGGGCGCCGACGAGCAGACGGCCCAGGAGCGCAAGGAGGCGCTCCTGGCGGCGTTCGGCATGACCGAGGAGCAGGCGGCCGAGTTCGCCATCTTGGGGTCACCAGATCAGGTCACGGAGAAGGTGGCGGCCATGGCCGAGGCCGGCCTCGACGGGGTGATCGTGAACCTCGGACGAGAGGACGCCGCCGACCTGGACTCGGTGGCGGCGACCGGCGCCGCGCTGCGAGCTGCGTTTTCCTAGATGGCGAGCCCTTACCCCTCGTCGAGGGCGGCGAGGCGAGTGCGGATCTTGTTGAGGGCGTGTTCCAGGAGTTCCCGCACCTGGGTGTGGGTCATGTGGTGCTCGCGGGCGAGCTCCTTCATGGAACGAGCGCGGCCCTCGAGAAGACCGAAGCGAGCGAGCACGACGGCGCGTTCGAGGGCATCGAGCGCATCGTAGAGATGGGGGTCGGCTCGCAGCTCGAGAATGTCGAGGTCGATGTCTTCGGGAGCGGCGGGCTCGGGAGCCCCATCGGGGTAGGGCCATCCCTCGTCGGTGCGGGCGGTCGTCCGTTCCATGTGCGGCCCCCTGACTCGAAGTGACCCTCTACGGAGCGTACTGCGTGACGAGACCGAGGATTTCCGGGCCGTAGCGGGCCAGGCGAGCGGGGCCGAGGCCGGGGATCTGCCGAAGGGCGTCGGCGTCGCCCGGTCGGGTGTGGGAGATGGCGGAGATGGTGTCGTCGCCGAGGATGGCTGCCGCCGCCACCCCGGCCGAGCGGGCTCGCCGCTCGCGCCATTCTTCGAGCGCAACCCGTAGGGGGTTTGTCTCCGGAGCCGGCCGCACGAGGGGCGCGGTGGCTTCGTCGAGCGCGGCGGCTGCTCGCCGAAGGGCGTCTCGCCCTGCGTCAGTGGCGGTGGCGGGCTCCGGGTCGATGCCGCTGCGTAGATGAGCCTCGAATCCGGCGAGGAAGGGGCTCGGTTCTCGCGCGACGGCCCTGCCGTTGAACCGCCGCGTCCGGGCCCAGGACAGAAAGAGGTGGCGCTGGGCGCGAGTGAGCGCGACATGGAGGAGGCGCCGCTCCTCGGATCGAGCTGCGTCGGTCGAAGCGTGGGCGATGGGCACGAAGCCGTCTTCGATGCCGGTGACGAAGACCACGGGCCACTCGAGGCCCTTGGCGCGATGGAAGGTCAGTACTTCAACGACGTCGACGGGGGCGGAGGTGGGATCGTCGTCGCGCACTTGGGAGGCGACGTACTCCCGAAAGCCCTGGGGGGTCGCGCTCCCCGCGTCGAGGCGGGCGTACTCGGCGCCGAGGTCGGCGAGGATGTCGAGGGCGTCGGCGCCTGACCCGGCGGCCTCCGGTGCCGCCGCCATCGCGTCGGCGAGAAGGGCTTCGAACCCTGTTCCCTCGGCCCCCGACTCGACAGATGTGCCTGACCGAGCCGCCGTCAGGGCCGCCAACACGCCGGCGACCTCGGGACGGTCGAGGAAGCGGACCGCTCCGCGCACTCGAGCCGGGATCCGTGTTCCTTCCAGGATCTGCTGGAGGATCACGCACTGGGCGTTGGTGCGCGCGAGCACGGCGATGTCGCGTAGGTCGATTCCCTCCCGCTGCAGGCGGCTGATCTCGCGGGCGATGGCCTGGCCTTCGGCGGCGTCGGTCTCGAAGGCGGTGAGGACGGGTTCCGGGCCTTCGGCGGCAGTGGCACGAAGCCGGCGTTCGTCTCCGGGCGTGGGCGCGATGACGGCGTTGGCGACGGCGAGGATCTGTGGGGTCGAGCGGAAGTTCGCCCTCAGCCGGAGTGTCGATGCCGTCTCTCCGAAGTGGGCCGTGAAGTCGGTGAGGTAGCGAGCGTCGGCCCCGCCGAAGGCGTAGATCGCCTGATCGTCGTCGCCCACGGCGAAGAGGTCATGGCGCGGCCCGAGCCATGCTCGCAGGAGCCGGTACTGGGCCGGGCTCAAGTCCTGAAACTCGTCAACGAAGATGTGGCGAAACCGCCAATGGACGGCGGCGGCAAACTCGGTGTCGTCCTCGATTGCCGCCGCGCAGAGACGGAGCAGGTCGTCGAAGTCGACGACCCCCCGGCGACGCTTTTCGTCGGCGTACGCGGAATAGATCGTCGCCATTTCCGATGGCGGCACGGGCGTCGCCCGATGGGCGTGCCGCGCCACGGCTTCGTACTCGGGCGGCTCGACCATCCTCGCCTGGGCCCACTCGATCTCGCGAGCCGCCCCCGCCACGGCCAGGGCCCCGGCACCCGGCATGAGCCGACCGAGCAGGCGCGTCTTGCGGTCGAGGAGGTGAGGTGGGCGGCGCCCGGCGTCGAGCCACCGCCGGCGAAGCTGGGCGAGGGCCAATCCGTGGAACGTACCCGCGGCGAGCTGTTCGCCGACCCCGAGCCCGGCGAGGCGCGTCCGAAGCTCCGCCGCCGCCTTGCGGGTGAAGGTCACGGCGAGCACGCGGCGGGGGTCGAGCTGTTCGGTAACGGCGCGCCACGCCACGCGGCGGGTAAGGACGCGGGTCTTCCCTGAGCCGGCGCCCGCCAGGACGAGGAGCGGGGCAGCGTCGCTCGTCACGGCGGCCCGCTGTTCTTCGGTCATGCCGGCGAGGAGCCGGTCGGGTTCAGTTGTCGCCACCGCCGGCCACGCTACAAGTGGCCTGTGACAGCGCGAAAGGGGGCCGTGTTGTCCGTCGGGCGATCAGGCGACGGCCCGGTTGCGTGGACCCGAAACGCGGAAAGGCCCCGAGTAGCCTTCCCCGCCCTGGGGCGGTTCCGATCTCCTCGGGGCTTCTTCCCGCTGAGGCCACACCCTCGAGTGCGACCCCTCCGGCTTGTGTTTGCCACCTTCCAGACCCTCGGGCCCTTCCGGTGCCGCTCACTCACCGCACCTGCTGGAGCTTCTCCCCGGAGTCCGGGCTGACCTTTCGGCCTGACCGCAGACCCGGAGTGAACCGTTCAGCTGGCGAGTGAGAACTTACGGACGCGCGGGTTCGAGGTCAAGAGGTTTCCCGAGATTTTCCGGAGAAATCTTCCGGACGGGGGTCGGCGGCCGCCGGCGCCGGTACGGTCTCGACTCGTGCGGGCGTCGCGTCGGCGATTTGAGGAGCTGGTCGGCCAAGCGCTCGACGCCATTCCCGACGAGCTGGCCCGGCTCATCGACAACTGCGCCGTCGTGGTTGAGGAGTGGCCGACGCCCGAGCAGCTCGAGGACTCCGACGTGCCAGACGGCGAGCTGCTGTTCGGGATCTACGAGGGGATCGACCTGCCGTCGCGGTCGCCCCTCGACTACGCCGGCGTTCTGCCCGATCGAATCGTGATCTTCATGGGTCCGCATCTCGACGTGTGCGAGACCGACGAGGAGCTGGCCGAGGAGATCCTGACGACGGTCGTGCACGAGGTCGCGCACCACTTCGGCATTGACGACCGGCGCCTCCACGAGCTGGGGTGGGGATAGAGGCGCCTCCACGAGCTGGGGTGGGGATAGGTAGCCTGCCTGGCATGTCTGAGTTCGCAGCGTGGGTCACCGGCCTCGACCGGCCCGGCATCATCGCCGCCATCAGCGGCGTGCTCTTCGATCAGGGTTGCAACCTCGAAGACTGCTCGATGACGATTCTGTCCGGGCACTTCGCCATGACGCTGCTGGCAACCGGGCCCGACGAGGTGACCGCTGGAGCGCTGGAGGTGGCCCTCCGCGGCGCCGTCGAACCCCTCGGCCTCACCGTGGCGGTCCGCGACGTCGAGGAGCGACCCGAGGAAGAGGTCGAGGGCGCAACATTCATGGTCGCCGTCTACGGGGCTGACCGGCCCGGCATCGTCCACCGGATCTCGCAGACTCTCGCCGAACGCGGCGTCAACATCACGGATCTCAACACCCGCGTCATCGGGGACCCGGGCGAGCCCGTCTATGCCATGCAGCTCGAGGTCACCGTTCCCGCGTCCGTCGACGCGGAGGAGCTGTCGGCCGCGCTGCACGATGTCGGTGCGGAGTTGGGGGTCGACACGAGCATCCACGCCGTCGAGGCCGACGTCCTCTAGGCCGCGCGCCGAACGCTCAGTGGCCGAACGCCCCGTCCTGCGCCTCCCTGACCCCGTCCTCAAGAGGGTGGCGGATCGTGTCTCGGCCGTCGGTGACGACGAGCGGGCGTTGGCGCGCGACCTGGTCGACACGATGCGGGTGTCGCCCGCATGCGTCGGGATCGCCGCCCCGCAGATCGGCGTCTCGATCCGAGCATTTTGCATGGACGTCACGGGCCACAAGAAGGCTGACTCTTGCCACGGCGAGGTCGTCCTCTTCAACCCGGAGATCGTCCTTGCCCGCGCGGCCGAGGTGGCCCGGGAAGGCTGCATGAGCGTTCCTGATCTCACCGGCAACGTGCCCCGGGCCACGGAGGTGGTCGTGCGGGGCCTTGATCCGTCGGGGAGCGTGCGCGTGATCGAGGCCAACGCCTTTGAGGCCCGTGCCCTCCTCCACGAGATCGATCACCTCGAGGGGCTTCTCTTCCTCGACCGAGTGACCTCGCTGACGACGGACGTGTTCCGACGCCAGACCTACGAGGGTCAGCCCAAGCGCCGTCGGTGAACGTCGAGCTTGCACCGCTCGGCCGGCGCCGTCTCCGCGGAGGTGCCGACGTGCTCGCCCGCGCCCTTCACGACGACCCGTTTGCGACCTGGTTCGTTCCCGATCCCCGCCGCCGCGCCCGAACCCTGCGCCTGATCGAGTGGGCCATCCTCATCGACTGCCAACGCCATGGCGAGGTCCGCGGGGCGTTCTCTCATGGGCAGCTCCTCGGGGTGACGGCCTGGCTCGCCCCCGGAGCCCACCGCCCGGGCGTGATCCGCCGTCTCCGCCAGAGCCCCCAGCTCATCCGGGCGTTGGCGAGCGTTCCGGGACGGGCGGGTGACGCGTTCCGGGTGGCCGAGGCCGAGCGACACATCCATCCCGACGAGGCGCACTGGTGGCTCGTTGTTGTCGGCGTCGACCCGTCGCATCAGGGCACGGGCGTAGGCAGCGTGATGGTCGAGAGCCTCGTGTCGCGAGCTGATACCGAGGGGGCGCCCACGTACCTGCGCACCACCAACGAGGCCAACCTCGCGTTCTACGCGCGGTTTGGGTTCGAGGTGCGCGACGAAGTGCGGTCGGTGCCGTCGGCCCCACCGATGTGGCTCTTGTGGCGGAAACCCAAGGCGTAGGCTTCCCCGCATGCCGTATCCCCGCCGGTTGCTGAACGAGGGCGAAGAGGTCACCTACGACCTGCGTCCCCACTGGTGGTTCTTCGCCAAGGAAGCAGGCCTCGGCACACTCGTCGTGGTGCTGCTCGTCCTCGTGACCCGGCTCGACGACGACAGCACCGCCCGCGACCTGGGGTTTTGGGCGTTTGCGGTGGTGGCGGTCGTGTGGGCGCTGTGGGTGTTGTGGAGGCTCGCCGTGTGGCTCACCACGCACTTCGTGGTGACGTCCGACCGACTGATCTTCCGGCAGGGCGTGCTCTCCCGTCACGGACGCGAGATCCCCCTCGAGCGCGTGAACGACATCTCGTTCAATCAGTCGTTCTGGGAGCGCATCATCGGGGCCGGTGACCTGCTGATCGAGTCGGCCGGAGAGCAGGGGCAGCAGCGGTTCACCGACATCCCGCAGCCCGAGAGCGTTCAGCAGGAGATCTACCGGCAGATCGAGGCCAACCAGGCGCGCACGATGGGCGGCGGCCGTGAGCCGACGGTGCCCGAGCAGATCGAGAAGCTCGCCGATCTCCGGGATCGTGGGGTGCTGACCCCTGAGGAATTCGAGGCCAAGAAGCAGCAGTTGCTCGATCGACTCTAAGGACGCGATGGCGCGGGTCGTCTCACTGGTTCCCTCGGTGACCGAGACCCTGGTGGCGCTCGGGTCGCCGCCGGTTGGCTGCACTCGGTTCTGCGACCAGCCGGGGATTCCGAGCGTCGGCGGCACGAAGAATCCCGACGTGGAGGCCATCGAGCGGCTCTCGCCCCACTCGGTCATCGTCAACGACGAGGAGAACCGGATCGAGGACGTCGAGGCCATCGAGCACCTCGGCATCCATACCGTGTCGGTGTCGCCGCACTCGATCGACGACGCAGGCGCCGCCGTGGCGCGAATCGCCGAGACGGCCGGCGTGTTGGCGCCCGAGGGTTTCGAAGGCACCACCTGGAAACAGTGGGTCGAGGGCCAGCGCGTTCCGGCCCCCGTCGCGACCGCCTTCGTGGCGGTGTGGGCGCGCCCCTGGATGAGCCTGAACGCGGACACCTACGGTGCCTCTCTCCTCCAGGTGCTCGGGCTCGAGAACGTGTGCGCCCGGGCCACGGTGCGGTACCCGGAGGTGAAGCTCACCGAGATCCAGAGCCTCGGGCCCGAGGTCGTGGTGCTGCCGTCCGAGCCCTATCCGTTCCGAGAGCAACACGTTCCGAAGGTCTCGGAGGCGTTTCCCAATGCGCGGGTGGTTCTGGCCGAGGGTCGTGACCTCTTCTGGTGGGGGATCCGCACGCCCCAGGCCATGCGCCGTCTCCGCACTTTCTTCGCCGACGCCCTCACGGGCTAGGGGTTCCGTGTCTGTGTCGCGCTGAGCGCGTATACGCGTCGTAACGCGACACAGACGTGGAGAAGGTCAGCCGGTTGAGATCGGGAGTTCGAGGAGCCACGGCTCGCCGGACTCGAAGGCCGTGCGGACGGCGTCGGTGACGTCGTGGGCTTTCTCGACGAGGGCCGAGCGCACCCCGAGGCCCTGGGCCAGCGATACGTAGTCGATTGGCGGGTCGTCGAGGTCCATGGCGACGTAGTTGGAGGTCTCGGCGGCCTTGCCCATCTGGGCCATGAGGTTGTCCTTGAGGATCTTGTACTGGCGGTTGTTGACGACGGCGAACACCACCGGCACGTCGTGATGCGCTGCGCTCCACAGGGACTGGATGGCGTACATCGCCGACCCGTCGCCAATGGTGCAGAGCACCGGGCGGTCGGGAGCGGCCAGCTTGGCTCCAACGGCCGCCGGCATCCCCCACCCGAGCCCGCCACCCCGGCAGAAGAAGTAGCTGTGGCGCTCGCCGGTGCGGTGGAAGCCGCGGACGTAGATGCCGGTGGTGACGGCCTCGTCCACCACGATCGCATGGTCGGGGAGCCCCTCGATCAGCGCGTGACCCGCCGCCATGGGGTTCATCGGCGCGTCGTCGTAGCGTTCCACCGCCGTCTGGGCGAAGGCCTCGGTGCCTTGGGCCTGTTCTGCCCCGATTCGCTCCAGGGCGGCCGCGGCCGAGGCGGCGTCGCAGCGCTCGCGGAGAAGCGGCGCCAGGGCGGCGAGCGAGGCCTTGACGTCGCCGACCATGCCGAGCCGGGTCGAGTAGGTGCGCCCGATCTGGCCGGCGTCGTCGCCGAGGTGGATCAGCTCGACGGACTCCGGGATGGGCGGCCCGGGCGTCCATGGATACACGAGCCCGATCTGGCCGCCGACCCAGAGGACCCGATCGAAACCCCCCAGTTGGCCATTCATGGCGTTGGCGAAGGGAATGAGCATCCCCTTCCACAGGGGGTGGGTGGTGGGGAAGACCAGGGTGCCGTAGAGGGGCGCACCGAACACCGGGCACCCGAGCGCCTCGGCGACGGCGACGGCTTCGTCGATGGCGTCGGCGTGCGACACCTCGTCGCCCACGACCATGGCCAGCCGCTCGGGTGGCGTGGCGGCGATCAAGTCCGCCGCGTCGGACAACCCTCCGGCCACCGCGCCCCGCCGGATGTCGGAGCGAGCGGGCACCGGCTCGTCGGTCGAGTCCTCCAGCATGTCCATGGGCATGGAGACGAACACCGGGCCGCAGGGCGGAGTGAGGGCGTCCTTGAAGGCCCGCCGCAGGACGGTGGCCAGCTCGTCGACGTGGCGCACCTCGTGCTGCCATTTGGACACCGCCTGGGCCAGGCCGGTGAGGTCGCCCGACAGGAGGGGGTCGGCGATGAGGTGGCGGCGGTCCTGCTGGCCGGCCGTCACCACCATCGGGGTGCGGTTCCAAAGGGCGTTGGTGAGATTGCCGATCCCGCCGCCGAGGCCGGCCGACGTGTGCAGGTTCACGAAGGACGGGCGCCCGCTCACGAGCGCGTAGCCGTCGGCCATCCCCACCGCCGTGTTCTCCTGCAGGGCGAGGACGTAGCGGAACTCGGGGTGAACCGCGAGCTCGTCCATGAGGGGAAGCTCGGTCGTGCCCGGGTTGCCGAAGATGTGGGTGACGCCCTCGCTGGCGAGGACGTCGAGGAGGATCTCTCGACCGGTCGTCATGACCGGCACCCTAACGCCGCTCAGATCAGATTCGCCCGGCGGAGGCGGGCGAGGAGGGCCCCCATCTGCACGAACAGCATGAGGACGGCCGAGGCGATGACGCCGATCGTGATCCACTCGGGGTGCTTGTCGAAGACGGCTGAGCGCACCTCGGCCGAGAGCTTGATCGGCGTCGGGACCTCGACACTCTTCCCCGTCTTCGGGTCGGTAGCCACGGCCACCACCTCGTGGCGGCCCGGTTCGGCCTCGACGGGAATCCGGAAGTGCACGTCGACGACGCCGCGGGCGTCGGAGTTGGTTCGGTACACGACCATGGGCTTCGAGTGGAGTTCGATGGCCACGGGGACGTTGGAGGGGAGGCCGGCCACCCGGTAGCGGAGGATGTCGCCCCTGGGGATCGACTGGTTCTCCGCGTTGTTGCCGTCTTCCGCCCGGAGCAGCATCTTGCCCGTGTCCATATTCGAGAGGCCGTAGGCGAAGGACGGAGCCGCGATGTCGGCAGCCCCGGGCGTGCCCGGCGGGAGAGTGTTGGTCTCGGACGGGGGCAGGGACCCGGCGGGTACGCCGGCCGCCGCCGACGTTCCCGGCGCGCCACCGACAACGGCGGCGGCGGACCGGAGCGCCGGGAGGATGCGAACCGTGAAGCGGAGGCGGGCCGTGTTGCCGGCCCGGTCGCTGGCCCGGCAGTTGACGGGGGTGTCGCCAATCGGGAAGAAGCTCCCCGATCGTGGCACACAGGCGATGGTGATCGGTCCCCGGTTCTCGTCTTCAACCTGGAGCGGGAACTCCACGAACGCCCCGTCCTCACCCGCCGGGGCGTTGATCGTGAGGACGAGCGAGGGGAACGGCAGCGTGATCACGGGCGGGGTCGTGTCAGGGGCCTCGGGCGGGGGCGGCGCCGTGGTTGGGGGGACGAGGACGGGGAGGACGGCGACGGGGACCGTCGTGGTGGTGGTCGACGTCGTCGTCGTTGTTGATGTGGTTGTGGTCGTCGTCGTGGTGGTCGTGGTGGTCGTCGTGGGGGGGACGAACGGAGGGAGCACGGTCACGGTGAAGGTGCCGCTTGCCGAGTTGCCGGCGGCGTCGGTCACGGTGCACGTCACGGAGTGCGTTCCGACCGAGAAGGTCGAGCCTGAGGCCTGCGTGCAGGAGACGAGGAGCGGCCCGACCTCGTTGTCGAACACGGTCACCGTGTAGTTGACGACGGCACCCGCCGGGCTCGCCGCCTGAACGCTGAAGTCGGTCGGGACCCCGAGGAACGGGTTCACGCCGTCGGCCACGACGACGTTGAATGTCCCTGTCGAGGTGTTGCCGGCCAGATCGGTCGCCGAGCAGGTGACATTGGTGGCGCCGATCGGGAAGGTCGAGCCCGAGGCCGGCGTGCAGACGGGCGTGATGGGGCTGGTCACGAGGTCGGTCGCGGTGGGGGAGAAGTTGACGCTGACCCCGGTGGCGACGACGGCGGTGGCGTTCACGACGGCCGGGAGGCTCAGGTCAGGCTTCGTGGTGTCCTTCACGATCACGTTGAAGGAAGCGGTACCGGTGTTGTCGCTGCCGTCGGTGGCCGAGCAGGTGACCTTCGTGGTCCCGACCTTGAACGTCGAGCCCGAGGCCGGGGTGCACTCCGGTGTCAGCGTGCCGCTGATCAGGTCAGTGGCGGAGGCGTTGAAGGCGGCGGTGGCGCCGGCTGGGCCCGTGGCCTCTTTGGTGATGTCGTCGGGCACCGTGACCGTGGGCTTGGCGGTGTCACGTACGGTGACGGTGAACGAGCCCGTGGTCTTGTTGCCGGCGGTGTCGCTGACGGAACACGTCACCGTGGTGGTGCCGAGCTTGAAGGTGCTCCCCGACGGCGGGTCACACGACGGCGTCAGGTTCCCGTCAACCAGGTCTGAGCCCGTCACCGTGTAGGTGACCGTGGCGCCCGAGGGCCCGGTCGCCTCCTCGGTGCGGTTGGGCGACAGGTTGAGCGTCGGCAGGTCGGGGTCCTGCACCGTGATGTTGAAGGACCGGATGGTCGAGTTTCCGGCGCCGTCAGTGGCGGTGCAGGTCACCTCGGTCTTGCCGAGGGAGAACGTGGTCCCCGAGAGCGGCGAGCACACCACGAGCACGGGGTTGGTGATGTTGTCGACCGCCGAAACCTGGCCCGCGTAGGTCACGACGGCGCCCGACGGGCCGGTGGCCGGAACCGTGAAGTCGCCGGGGATCGTGAGGGCGGGTGGCACGCCGTCGGTGACGATCACGTCGAAGGTGGCGGTGCCGGTGTTGCCGGCCTTGTCGGTGGCCGTGCAGGTCACCGCCGTCGTGCCGATCTTGAAGGTGCTCCCGGAGGCGGGGGTGCACGTGACCGGGAGGGCGCCATCGGGAACGTCGGTGGCGGTCGCCGGGAAGGTGACCGCCTTGCCCTCAGGCTCGGTCGCCTTGGCCGTGACCGGGCTCGCCGGGACGTTGACGACGGGCTTCACCGTGTCCTTGACCGTCACCGTGAAGCTCGTCGTGCCGGTGTTGCCGGCGGCGTCGGTCGCCGAGCAGGTCACTGTCGTGGCGCCGATCGCGAACGTGCTCCCGGAGGCGGGCGTGCAGGTAACGACGAGGGGGTTGGTGATGTTGTCGGTGGCGGTGACGGTGAACGTAACGAGCGTCCCGGCTGGTCCGTCGGCGTCAACCGTGATGTCGGCGGGGGGCGTCAACACCGGCTTCACGCCGTCGAGAACGATCACCTTGAAGGTGCCCGGTGCCGAAGCGTTGCCGGCCTTGTCGGTGGCGGTGCACGTGACGGGGGTGGTGCCGATCGGGAATGTCGATCCTGAGGCCGGGGTGCAGGTCGGCGTGATCGCCCCGTCGACGTCGTCAGAGGCGGTGGCGTGGTAGACGACGAGCCTGCCGGCGGGGTCGGTGGCGGTGACGGTGATGTCGGCCGGGAGACTTAGCACCGGTGCCTTCTTGTCGACCACCGTGATCGTGAAGGTGGCCGAGCCGGTCTTGCCAGCACCGTCCGTTGCGGTGCAGGTGACGGTCGTCGCCCCGACCGGGAAGCTCGTGCCCGAGGCAGGGTCGCACGTCGGCGTGAGGACGCCGCTCACGATGTCGGTGGCGGTGGCCTCGAAGGTGACCTGGGTGCCCCCTGGCCCTTTGGCCTCCACCGTCATGTTCGCGGGCACGGTCACGATCGGGGGCTTGCTGTCGACCACCGACACCGTGAAGCTCGCCGCCGCGGTCTTCCCCGCTCCGTCGGTCGTTGTGCACGTCACGGTGGTGGTGCCGAGCGGGAAGGTGTCACCCGACTTCAACGGCGAGCAGGTGACGGCCAGGCTGCCGCTCACGACGTCGGTTGCCGACACGTCGAAGGTGACCTTTGCGCCTTCGGGCCCCGCGGCCTCGACGGTCATGTTGGCGGGAACGGCGACGACCGGTGCGGTCGTGTCTTGGACCTTGATGATGAAGGCCGCGGTCTTCACCTGGCCCGAGCCGTCGGTGGCCGTGCACGTGATCGTCGTCTCGCCGATCGGGAAGGTCCGATCGCCCGACGGGGTCACGGCCTGGCCGCCGCCGTCGACGCACGTCAGCACGGGGTTGGCGTCGACAGCGTCGGCCGCCGTCACGCCCAGACTGACGGTCGCCCCGCTGCCGCTCGTGGCCTCGACCGTCTGGCTGGTGGCGCCGGAGATGGCCGGAGGCTCGTCGATCACGATCACGTCGAAGGTCGTCGGGGTCGGCGTGGTGTTGCCCGACAGGTCGGTCGCCGTGCAACTCACCGTGGTGGTCTTGCCGCCCTTGGCGAGCGTGTCGCCTTCGAAGAAGGTTCCGCTGGCGGGGGTGCACGTGAGTGCCGGTGCGGTGTCGACGTTGTCCTTGGCGACGACGTCGTAGGTGTGGTTGCGACCGGGCTTGCCGCCGCTGCGGATGTCGGCCTCGAAGGTCCCCGAGCCCGCCTTGAGCTCGATGGTCGGTGGCTGCGTGTCAACGACGGGGGCGTCGGTGCAGCCGGCGAGCCAGTAGACGTTGTCCTTGCTGTCGTCGTTCCCGAAGCCCTGGCTTCCCTTGGCGGTGATGCGGAGCTTGATCTTCCAAGCCAGCTTGCCGGGCTGAACCGCGAGGTCCTTCAGGGCATTGCTGAGAGGAAGGGCGACGGAGCCGTCGGGATCGTCGCCATTGCCCGGGGGTGGGTCATCGGCCTCGATGGTTGCCGTCGTCTGCCCGACGAGCGTGTCCCGCCCCGTCGGTGGTTGCGCGAACGCCTGGATCGTCGCCGTCCCTGCGTCGGCGGCGGCGTAGCCCGAGAAGTTGACGTCGATGGTGCAGGAGGCGAGGTCTTTTTCCTGGCCTCCTCCTGGGAAGTTGCCTCCGTTGACCGTGACCTGGCCGGATCCAGCGGCGATGGAGGCGTAGTCGTCGACGAGGACCGGCTCGCCCGGGCCGAGGAGGGCGCCCAGGGCGAGGCCGGCGAAGAGGGCGGCCCAGAGGTGGCCGAGGCGCCGGGCGCGCGCCGGAAAGAAGCGGCGACCTTCCTCTTGTTCAGCAGGTCCCCCACGATCCCGCTGGGGGTCCCACCGATCCCCGACGGCTCGGTGGCGACGCATAGTCCTCGGTTTTCTTCAGTGTTGTGGCGCTGGACTGCGCTCCCTTCGCAGCGCCCTGCCTCTGCTCCTTGTGATCGGAACGAACCGGCGTCAGCTTTCGCCGAATTCTGCCCGGACGTACTACCCATAAGAGTAGGTAAACGTTACTGGTTCGTAGGGGGATCAGGCCACATTTGTGGGTGATTCGTTGATGGCACCTTGGGGAATGATGCGAGGCGCGCTCACCGCGCCGCGTGGCGGTCCCAGTCGAAATCCACCACCCTCCGGCCCCGCCAGTGGCTCGGCAGCGCCGTGGGCTGGGCGTAGAACTCGGGCACGGGTGCCGTGTCCACGTGCTCGAAGAGGTATTCGGGGCGAAAGCCGTCGTTCCACGACAGGGCCAGGATCTCGGGGTCTTCGAGCGCGGCCCGTTTGGCGGAGTTGAGCGTGGCCAGGTCGTCGGCGAAGAACACCGGGCCACCGCAGGCGGCGGCGAGAAGGTGCAGAGCCCGGGCCTCGTTCACCGTGTAGGGCGGGCCGGCCTCGGGGCCGCAGGCCATGACGACGTCGGGGTCATTGTGGAAGAGGCGGCCGTGCGACCACCACCGTGCGGCAATGTTGCGGGCCGTTGGGGGGACGCCGAGCCAACCCTGGTCCGGGTCGAAGGGAACCAGCTCCGGGACGGGCCAGATTCTGGGGGCGGCGAGGTCGCCGCCGATGCGATTCCCATGGCAGATCCCGACGGCGGGTAGGTAGGGCATGCCACACCCGAGCACGTATACCCGTTGACCATCGGGGTCTCCGAGCCCGTCGACGAAGGCCCGGAGCCCGCGCTGCAAGGCCTCGGTGCCGGTGACGCTCGGGTCGTGGCGGAGGCCCTCCTGGGCTCCGATGTAGAGGAAGTCGAGCTTCACCATGCGGAAGCCCCATGCCGCCACTCGGCTTCCGAGTTGACGGAGCCAGGCCAGGGCGTCCGGATGGGTGGCGTCCAGGCCGTGGCGGGCCATCAGTGGGTCATGGAGAGGCTGGTCCCCTTCGTGACCGATGAGCAGGTCAGGACGGTCCGCACCGATCCCGGATTCACCGGGCGCCACCATGAATGGTGCCAGCCAGAGCCCGCCGAACCCGCCGAGCGCCTCGATGTCGCCGACGAGCTGGCCCATGTCTTCCGGCCAGCCTCCCTTGGGCAGCCAGTCGCCGTATGAGCGCTGCCAGCCGTCGTCGATCTGCACGCAGGCGAAGCGATCCGGGAAGCGCTCGCGCATCAGGCGGGCGTTGGCGAGGACGATCTCGGGCGTCACCGAGAAGCCGTAGTGGTACCAGCTCTCCCATCCGAGGATCGGCGGCCCGGCCCAATGCCGGGCTCCTGAGGCCGCCCCGGCCAAGGTGGCCACCCGCTCCATGGCGTCCATCGGGTCGGGGGCCGCGGTGAGGAGGAAGGGTTCGCTCTCGGTGAGGCCGAGACGGCCGAGGTCGAGGGCCGAGGCCTCCGAGGGAAGGAAACCCCACGACGGCGGCGTGGGGGTGAGGGTGGGCGCGCCCCCTGCGAGGCCGACCACGCGGATCCCGCCCGAGGTGGGCTCGGTGCGGATTGAAGTCGCGAGGCGCTCGGCGGTGGCGGCCAGGAATGCCAAGCCCGGCCCCCCGCCCCTTTGAGCGAGGGCCCCGCCCCACCACGTGAGTCCGGGCTCGGCGGCCTGGCGCACACCGGCGTAGTCCCACGACTGGTAGCCGTTGACGAGTCGTGACGAGGCGGCCGCGTCGAGGTCGACCACGGCGTCGAGCACCACGAGTCGCCCATCGAGCGCCGCTCGCCCGGTGACGACGATGACGTCGTCGTCGTCAGGGTGGACCGCGACTTCGCCGTCGTGGTCGACCGCCGAGAGGGTTGCGCCTGCCTCCGGCCAGCGCGCCTGCCACCGGCCGCCCGAGCGCATGAGTTCAACGGTCACGTCAGCACCTCCGAAGCGCCGTCGACGGCGCCGCAAACCCAGTTCCGGCGCTTACCGGCGGCGGCGATCACATCGCGTGCTGTCCCTTGGGTGGCGAGGGCCACCACGCACGAGCTGGTCGGTCTCGGTGGTCGAGCACCCGAAATCGTCGCGGAGGCTGGTATGGCTGGCGGCGAAGGCCTGACCTATGGCCGCGAGGTCGCCGGCGGCGAGGGCCATGGCGGTGGCGCCGACGCGGGCGTTCTCCGTGACGACGTGTCGGGCGACGGGGTCGTCAGCGACCTGGTCGACGGTGGCGTCCCGAAGGCTGGGGACGCCCAGGCGCGCCGCGGCGGCTTTGCACGCCGCCCGGCGTTCGGCGTAGGGGGTGTCGGTCAGCCGGCGCGCCATTCCGGAATGGACGACGACGATGACGAGATCCGACGGAAGGGCGACGGGGACGAACCTGAGTGACCGGCAGTCGAGGAGGAGTGCGTGGTCTGCAACCCCGGCGGCAGAGGTCAGCTGGTCCATGACCCCACACGGCACTCCGGTGGCGCGTTGTTCGGCCTCCTGGCAGGCGAGGGCGAGGTGGACCAGGTCAAGCGGGAATCCACCCAGGCCGCACAGGGCCGTCGCCACGGCGACCTCGAAGGCGGCGCTCGACGACAGGCCCGACCCGACCGGGACGTTCGAGGCAACCTTGAGATCTGCGCCCGTAGCTGGACGGCCGCGGCTGGCGAGGACTCCGACGACGGCAGCGGCGAGGCGTCCCCACTCGGGTGCGACGGCCCGGGGATCCGTGCTGCCGTCGGCCGCGAACTCGGCCACCCCTTCGAACTCGGCGGAGCGTACGACGACCCGCCGGTCGTCTCTCGCCGCGGCCTCCACCCGGCACTCCAGATCGATGGCGACGGGAAGCACGAAGCCCTCGTTGTAATCCGTATGGTCGCCCATCAGGTTCACGCGACCGGGGGCGCGAAAGACGCGGACGTGACGTGTCATCGGCGACTCGGTGCGAGCTTGGGCCGCAAAATCTCGGCCGGACCGCAACCAAAGACCCGAGAACGGCGGCTACGCCGAGACAGCGGGGATGACCTCGGTGGCGAAGCGTTCGACGGCCTCAAGGTCGAAGGGTGCCCGGGCGGCGAGGATGATCCAGTCGGCACCGGCGTCGACGTAGCCGCCGATCTTGTCGGTCATCTCGGTGACCGAGCCCGACAGCAGCCCGGGCCGGACAGCGGGGAGGATGGCGCCGAATTGGGCCTGCGCCTGCTCCTCGGTGAAGGCCATCCCCAGGTTGACGCCCTTCTCGATGGTGGCGGGGTCGCGCCCCGCGTCGGCGCAGTGGGCCGAGAGCACCTCCACCTTGCGCCGGAAGTCGTCGACGGAGACGAACGGCACGTTCCACCCGTCGGCGTGCCGGGCCGCGATACGAAGGGTCACCTTTTCGCCCCCGCCGCCGACCCACACCGGGAAGGGTTGCTGCACGGGGGCGGGCTCGCAGCGGGCGTCGCGCATGGTGAAGAACTCACCCTCGAAGTCGACGGGCGGATCGTTCAGGAGGCCCCGTATGCACTGGATCCCCTCCTCGAGCTGGCGCAGCCGGACGGGCGCGGGCGGGAACGGGATGCCGTAAGCGGCGTACTCCGGCTCGCACCAGCCGGCGCCGAGGCCCAGGGTCACCCGGCCGCCCGAGAG
Source organism: Actinomycetota bacterium (assembly GCA_016179865.1). Lineage (GTDB taxonomy): Bacteria > Actinomycetota > Acidimicrobiia > IMCC26256 > JACPCJ01 > JACPCJ01. The sequence goes on from JACPCJ010000077.1 coordinate 34,226, forward strand.
GTGGTCAATGGTGGCCATGGCGTTGGCGATCACCGCCGGGTGCCGGTAGCCGATGGAGTACACGAGGCTTCCGCACCGCACCCGCTCAGTGGACAGCGCGAGGGCGGCGTGCGTCGCCACCGCTTCGAGGCATCGGGCACCACCGGTGAGGTCGGCGGCGTAGAAATGGTCCCAGATCGAGATCCAGTCGAATCCCAGCGCCTCGTTGCGGGCCCAGATCGATCGCAGTTCGTCGGTCGTCGTGTTCTGGAGTCCGGTGTGGACCCCGAAACGCACGGGCACGGGCTCTCCTGTCGCTTCGGTCGCCTGCCGTCGTTGCACTCTGGTGGGGCGTCGGTACAGTGACCTACGTGATCGAAGTGACGCAAGAAGTTCCGCTCGACGCCCCGGTCGTGGTCGTGGCCCTCAGCGGGTGGGTCGACGCCGGGACGGCGGGCGAGGCAGCGGCGAGGTATCTCGCGGAGCACATCGACGGCGGGCGAGAGCTCGCTCGCGTCGACCTCGCCGAGATCGCCGACCTCCAGGCCACTCGCCCCACCATCGAACTCATCGACGGTGTCACCCGCAATGTCATCTGGCCCGCCGTCACCTTCACCGCCGGCCGCGCCGGGCGGGACGTGATCGTGTGCCAGGGCCCGGAACCCTCGCTCCGGTGGAAGGCCTTCGCGGGCGAGGTGGTCGACCTCGCCCGGCGATTCGGCGCGCCGATGGTGGTGACCCTCGGGGGCATGCCCTCGCCGGTCTCGCACCGGCGCCCCATGGGGGTCCTGGCGACGGCGTCGTCTCGTTCGACGGCGCAGGAGGTCAACCCGGTTCGGCTCGACTACTCGGGCCCGACCGGGGCCCAGACGGTCGTGCAGGTCACGGCGGGCGAGGCCGGGATCTCGGCGGTGGGGTTGTGGGCGCAGGTTCCCCATTACCTGTCGGGCACGGTGTCTCCGGTGGCGGTGCGGGCCCTGCTCTCCCGCCTCCGAGACGTCGCCCGGGTCGACGTCGACCTCTCGCCCCTCGACCAGGAGGCGTCGTCCTATCACGAGCAGGTCGAGGCGACGGTCCAGGCTCGACCCGATCTGGCCGAGTTGGTGTCGGGGCTCGACGCCCAGGCCCAGGAAATTCCGACCGGCGATGAGTTGGCGAGCGAGATCGAGGAGTTCCTCCGCCGCGAGGGCTGATCGTTTTGGGTGCAGAACTGGCCCGCCGAGGGCCAGTTCTGCACCCAAAACGAGGTGGCGCCCCTTACGGGAGCGCGTGCAGGTGGCGGGACGGGGCCCTGACGCCCACGTCCTCGAGGCGCTTCTGGGGAAGTTCCACCCGGGCGAGCGTTCCGCCGCCTTCACGAGGTGAGAGCTGGATCGTCCCGCCGAGCGACCTCACGAGGTTTCGGACCAGGTAGAGGCCGAGCCCGACGCCGTCGACCTCCCGGTGATTGCCACGCTGGAAGGCCTCGAACATGCTCTCGACCACCGCGGGATCGACTCCACACCCCTCGTCGACAATCTCGAAACACACGCGGTCGGCCAGGCGGGTGGCGGTCACGCGGACGGGCGATCCTTCGGGGCTGTACTTGGCGGCGTTGACCACGAGGTTCACGAGAATCTGCCGCACCCGCCCCGGAACGGTGCGGAGGGCGCAGTCCTCGGCGACCTCGACGACGAGGCGCTCGGCCGGCACCTCAGCGCCGATCTGCACGACGACATCGTCAAGGAGGTCAGCAAGGCCGATCACCTGGAGCGGCGTGCGGTCGACCGACGGCTCGTGGGGGTCGGCGAGATGGAGGATGTCGTCGATCAGCTCGTTGAGCTGCTCGGCCTGGCGCAACGCCTTGGTCCGCAGGTCGGCGTGTTTCTCCTCGCTCAGCTTCGGGAGGGCGAGCGTGTGAAGGGTGCCGATGATGGCGGTCAGCGGCGTGCGCAGTTCGTGGGCGAGCATGCGGCGCAGCATGCGCCGGTCGGCGTTCGCCTCTTCGTGCTCCTCGATCGCCCGCTGAAGACGGTCGATCACGTTCTGCTGTGCGTCGCACAGCTCCAAGAGCGCCGCGACATTGCCCAAATCACCACGTTCGGAACCAGGCATCACTCTGAGTGATCGGCGTGTACGCGCCCACGCTTGAGGGTTCGAGAAGCGGCCCACGTACGCTCACCCCTTCATGGATTTTGATGTCGTGAGCCCCGGCGTGCCCCTGCGAGCCGCCGCCGACCTCGCCCGGGAGGCGCAGGACCTCGGCTTCTCGGGCCTGTGGTTCCCGGAAGCGGGACGGACGGCGTACCTGGGGTGCGCGGCGGCGGCGACGGTGGCCGAGGATCTCGACATCGGAACGGCCATCGCCGTCGCCTTTCCCCGCTCGCCGATGGTGACGGCGCAGGTGGCGTGGGAGCTGGCCGACGCCACCGGCGGGCGCTTCCTCCTCGGCCTCGGCACCCAGGTCAAGGCCCACAACGAGCGGCGGTTCTCGGTCCGGCCCTTCGAGCACCCGGGGCCCCGGATGCGCGACTACGTGCTCGCCTTGCGGGCCATCTGGAGGGCATTCCAGGGGGAAGAGCCCCTGGCGTTCGACGGCGAGTTCTACGCCTTCGACCTGCTCCCGCCGTTCTTCAGCCCCGGGCCGATCCAGAATCCCGACGTCCCGGTCTACGTGGCGGGGGTCAACCGGTGGATGGCCCGCATGGCCGGCGAGGTGTGCGACGGCTTCCATGTCCACCCGTTCCACTCCGAGCAGTACCTGCGAGAGGTCATCCGCCCGGCCATCGAGGAAGGCGCCGCCCTCGCCGGGAGAGACCCGTCGGCCGTCAAGCTCGCCTGCCCCGTCTTCGCCATCGTTGGTGACACCGAGGAGGAGCGGGCGGGGCTACGCCAGATGGTGAAGACGCAGATCGCCTTCTACGGCTCGACCCGGACCTACCGGCCCGTCTTCGAGATGCACGGCTGGGAGGACACCACCGACCGCCTCCGAGAGCACCAGGCGCGCGGTGACTTCGGGGCCATGGCCGCCGAGGTCACCGACGAGATGCTCGAGGTGTACGCGGTGGAGGCCGGTTGGGATGGGATCGCCGACGCCATCCTCGATCGTTACCACGGGCTGGTCGACCGGGTCTTCTCGTACTTCGCGGCGGGGGCGTGGCGGGCGTCGCCCGAGGCGGCCGAGCGCTGGCGTGAGGTTGCCCGCCGCATCCGTGCGGCCTGAGTCGCAGATGGAAGAAGTTCTCTTCGTCTGCACCGGCAACCTGTGCCGATCGCCCATCGCCGAAGCCCTGCTCCGGGCCCGGTTGCACGAGCGTGGCGTCGACGGCGTTCTCGTGTCATCGGCCGGGACGATGGGGTTCTCGTCGGCGGCGACCGCCGAGGCGCGCACGGTGGCGGCCGAGCTGGGCGGCGACCTGTCGGAGCACCGGGCGCGCCGCCTCGACCGGGCGATCGTGGAGTCGGCGGACCTGGTCATCGGCATGACGGCCGACCACGTGATCGACCTCGTGTACCAGGCGCCGGCGGCCGCGCCACGGGTGTTCAAGCTGGCGGAGCTGGCCCGCCTCGCCGCTGCGGGCCCGGCGAGGAGCCCTGAGCAGTCACTCCGGGGCTGGGCCGAGGAGCTCGGCGCGCATCGTTCGGAGCGGCCGTGGGCCGACAGCTCGGGCGACGCCGACGTGGCGGATCCCATGGGCGACACGGTGGAGGTGTACCGGGCGACGGCGGCCGAGATCAGGGGGCTTCTGGACCCCGTAGTGGCGGCGGCGTGGGTGACGGGTTAGGCGGCCGGACCGCGGCCGAGGCCGAGGTTCTCGTAGATCTCGCGGGTCGCGGTTGATCGGTTGAGGGTGTAGAAGTGCAAGCCGGGTGCGCCTTCGGCGAGGAGGTCGGCGCACATCTGGGTGGACACCTCGACCCCGATCTGGCGCACCGCCTCGGCGTCGTCCTCAACGGCGAAGATTCGATCGGCGAGGTCGGCCGGGAAGGCCGCCCCCGACAGCTCCGCCATGCGCTGGACCGAGCGGACGTTGGTCACGGGCATGATCCCGGGAATCACCGGCTTGTCGACGCCGAGGGCCGACAGCCCCTCCACCAGCCGGTAGTAGGCCGAGGAGTCGAAGAAGAACTGCGTGATGGCGAAGTCGGCCCCCTTCAGCTTCTCGGCCGTCCAGTGGCGGTCGGAGTCGAGGTCGGGTGACTTGGGGTGCCCCTCAGGATGGGCGGCGACGCCAACCGAGAAGCCGTCGAGCTGCTGCACGAGTTCAACGAGCTCGTTCGCGTAGGCAAGCTCGGTCGGGGGCGGGTCCTCGAGGTCGCGCGGCGGGTCACCGCCGAGAGCCAGGATGTTCTCGATGCCGGCGGCGCCGTAGTGCTGGATCACCTCGGTGAGCTCGGCTCGGGTGTGGCAGGCGCAGGTGAGGTGCGCCATGGCCGTCAGCGACATGTCGTCGTTGATGTGGACGACGATGTCGTGCGTGCGCTCGCGGGTCGACCCTCCGGCGCCGTAGGTCACCGAGACGAACGAGGGGCCGAGCGGCTCGAGCTCGCGGAGGGCCTTTTCGAGCTGGCGCTCCGCCTCGTCGGTCTTCGGCGGGAAGAACTCGAACGAGAAGGTGCGCCCAGCGGCCAGCAGGTCACGGATCTTGGCCATGGGTGAGGTGACCGTAGCCGAGCGGGCCGCGTAGCCTCCTCCTTCTATGAGCGAGCGTCAGCGAGCGAATCATGAATGGGCGCCCCGCTCGGCGGGGCAGCCGCCGGAGGCGGCGACCCGATGAGCGTCGTTGTGATCAACGCCATCACCGTTCCCACCGACCGGGCCGAGGAGTTCGAGGCCCGTTTTGCGTCTCGAGCGGGAGAGGTCAGCTCCATGCCCGGCTTCGAGGCCTTTGAGCTGATGAAGCCCACCGACGGGCGGGACGTGTTCCTCGTCTACACCCGCTGGGAGTCAGCCGAGGCGTTCCAGAACTGGATGAGCAGCCCGGCCTTCCAGCACGGCCACCGCCAGCACGACGCCCAGGGCCCGGTGGGGAGCGCCAGCGAGGTGTGGATGTTCGACGTGATCCAGCGCGAAGAGGGAGCCTGAGGTGGCGCTGACCGAGGAACAGCAGCAGAAGAGCCGCCAGGCCGTGCGCGAGCTCATGTTCAAGACCCCCTACATCGAGGGAACCGGCATGGTCCCCGAAGCGTGGGCCGAGGACGGCGTCCGCATCCGCCTCCCGTTCGACGCGAAGCTCTCGAATGACGGCCGGGTTTTCCACGGGGGCGCCATTGCCTCGCTAATGGACACTGCGGGGGCCGCCGCAGTGTGGGCCGGGCACGACTTCGACAAGGGCGCCAAGGCGGCGACAGTGAACATGGCGATCAACTACCTGGGCGCCGCGTACGAGCAGGACCTGATCGCGGACGCGGTATGTGTAAAGCGGGGCAAGGAGCTGTCGTTCTCGGAGATCCGGGTTCACGATGTCGACGGCAAGCCCGTGGCCACGGGCACCCTCGTGTACCGGATCGTCCGCTAGTGGTCTCGCGCGTAAATCATTGTGACTTACGCGACCTTCAGGGGTCGGCCGTCGTAGGTCCATGCGAACGGCGCAGCCCGGCGGTTGTAGGC
>JACPCJ010000078.1 GCA_016179865.1 Actinomycetota bacterium
CACCGCTACGGGCAAACGGCATACACTCGATGACGTGCTCTGCGGGATCAACAGATACGGCCTCGTCGCGCACGCACTCAATGGGCAGAGTGCCAACGATATCCCGCAATGGGATACAGACTTCGAGCGGCGAACGTCCGGCTACTACTCGATAGAGAGCGGCCGTATATTCCAAATGCGGTTTGTTAGAAATGAGGGTTATGTTGAGACGCTGCGAGCAATTGTCAGCTAGAGCAAGCGCGGATGATACTCCGCCAAACCCTCCTCCTACGATAACAACACGAAACAAATCCGTCGCCATATTCGACCAAAATAACAGTTAGGAAGACTCTCGGGCTTATAGTAGTATCTGTAATTGCATACAATCGCAACAAGCGTCAGAACTGCTGCACGATATCGCCGGTCGAGCGTGGTCTATGCCAGGTGGCAGATGTACCGGCCCCCGGCGCGTCCGACAATTCGACACACCTGCCACACCTGCCACACCTGCCGACGACTGAGGGGAAATGTCGATGGAGACCGCTTCCGTTCGCTGTGCTGATCGCGTGGACGTGCCTGCTGCGGCGCAATGCCTGGCCCGGGCCTTCTACGACGACCCGGTGTGCCGATTTGTGTGGCCCGACGATTCCCGGCGGGCTGAGCGCGCTGGCCGCTCCTTCCGGCGCCAGATCGACGCCCTGTGGGCTCGGCGCGAGGTGCACGCCGACGACGACTTCCGGTGCGTCGCCGTGTGGGCTCGACCCGACGAGTGGCAGATCCCGACGGGAGCGCTTCTCAAGATCCTCCCGACGTGGCTTCGTGCGCGGGTCCCCGTCGCCGCGCTGGCGGCCTACATCCGCACCGACGCCCTCCACCCCGAGGAACCCCACTGGTACCTCGAGTTCCTCGGGACGGCACCCGAGCACCGAGGGCAGGGTCTGGGCGGTCGGGTGATCGAGCCGGTGCTCCGGCAAGCGGACGAAGAAGGCGTCGCCGTCTGGACGTGGTCGTCGAACCGACAGAACCTCGCCTTCTACCACCGGCAGGGGTTCGAGGTGCTCGACGAGCTGCCGTTCGCCACCGGCGGCCCCCCGATCTTCCCCATCCGGCGCGAGCCACAGGCGTAGGCGTCGGCATGGCTCCACGGCACCTGGCACAATCGCATCCACGTCGGCAACACCGTGGGCCTGAGGCCCGGGTGGGCACGAGGGAGGCGACGCTGGCACGAGCTGGAGCACCGTCGCTCCCGAGCGGAACGGTGACCTTCGTCCTCGCCGATGTCGAGGGATCGGTCCGACTGTGGGAGTCCCAGCCCGGCGAGATGGCCGCGGCTACGGCCACGTTCGACGGGCTGGTTTCGGAACTCGTCGACCGGCACTCCGGCGTGCGCCCCGTGGAGCAGGGCGAGGGCGACAGTTTCGTGGCCGTGTTTGCCATGACTCACGAGGCGCTGTCCTTCATGGTCGAACTCCAACGGGCGCTCCATTCGGAAGGGTGGGCGACCGGGTTGCCACTGCGGGTTCGCGCCGCCCTGCACAGCGGAGCCGCCCAGCTTCGGGGCGACGGCAACTACATGGGCCCGACCGTGAATCGCTGCGCCCGTCTGCGCGCCCTGGCCCACGGCGGGCAAGTACTTCTCTCGGGCGCGACGGGTGCCTTGCTGGCCGACGAGTTGGACGACGGCGTGTCCCTCCTCGACCTCGGCCAACACGCCCTGCGGGACTTCGAGCGGCCCGAGCAGGTGTTCCAGCTCGTCCACCCAGATCTGCCCCAGCAGTTTCCATCGCTCCGGAACGAAGGCGCGCCGCCCGCACTTCCCGTGGCGCTGACGTCGTTCATCGCCCGCGAATCGGAGATGGCGGCCGTGGCGGATCTCCTCAGCCGAGGGCGTCTAGTCACGCTGATCGGTGCGGGCGGCTCGGGCAAGACCNNNCGCAGGCGCTCGGTGTCCGCGAGGTTCCGACCGAGCCGCTCATCGACACCCTCGCCCGGGAGGTGGTGGAACGGGACACGCTGCTCGTGATCGACAACTGCGAGCACGTGATCGACGACGCCGCGCGCATCGCCGAGCGGCTCCTCGGCGAGTGCCCGCGCATCCAGATCCTTGCCACCAGCCGGGAACCGCTTGGCGTTTCCGGCGAGGCGTCGATGAGGGTTTCCTCGCTGGACGAGCGTGCTTCCGTCCAGCTCTTCCTCGACCGGGCCCGGGCGACAGCGCCGGACTTCGAGTTGACGCCTGACCATCAGGACGCAGTGGTGGAAGTGTGCCGGCGCCTCGACGGGATCCCCCTGGCCATCGAGCTGGCCGCTGCCCGCGTCCGCGTCCTGACGCCCGGCCAGATCGCCGACGGGCTGGCTGATCGATTCCGCCTGCTCACGGGCGGGTCCCGCAGCGCTCTGCCCCGGCAGCGCACGCTGGAGGCGTCGGTGGACTGGAGCTACCGCCTCCTCTCGGACCCCGAGCGGATCCTCCTCGACCGGCTGTCGGTCTTCGCCGGTGGGTTCACCCTCGAGGCGGCCGAGCGGATCTGTGCCGACGACGAGCTCCCGGAGTCGGGTCTCCTCGACTTCCTGACTGCGCTGGTGGACAAGTCGCTGGTGCAGGTGGAGGTCTCGCGTCCCGGCGACGACGCTCGGTACCGCCTGCTCGAGACCATCCGCCACTTCGCGCGGCAGCGGCTCGCCGACGGCCCGGATCCGGGGGCCGTGCGCGATCGCCACCTCGGGTACTTCGTGGAGGTGGCCGAGGACGCCGGCCCGCAGATCGAGCGGGTTCACGAGCTGGCGTCGCTCGATCGTCTCGAAGCCGACCTCGACAACCTCCGGGCCGCCCTCGGCTGGGCCGAGCAGCGCGGCGAGTCCGAACAGCTGTTGCGATTGATGGCATCACTGTGGCTGTTCTACGAGGTCAGGTGCCGGTTCGACGAGGGGACGGCGTGGCTCAACGCCGCGCTGGCCGCCGCGCCCGAGCCGACGGCGACCCGAGCCCGGGCCCTCCACGGGCTGGGCGACATCGCGATCTTCATGCTGGACATGGAGACCACCGCCGCCGCCGGGAGCGAGATCGTGGCGATCGGGGAGCACCTCGGCGACCAGGCGCTCCTCGCCCGAGGGGCGACGACCCTCAGCTGGGCCGCGTGCTTCGGGGCCTACCGGGACACCGCGTGGGTGGTCGAGACGCTGGGGACAATGCTGGCGAGCTTCGACGAGCGAGAAAACCCGTGGCTCTACGCGGACGCCCACACGGCCCTGTCGATGGCGTGGATCATCGAGGGCGACCTCCGGTCCGGGGCGACGGCGGCTGACGAGGCGCTGGCGGGCACCCGACGCTCGGGGATGCTGGCGCCGCTCCAGCGGGCGCTCTACTTCCGGGGTTGGATCCACGTCCTCGCCGGGGAGATCGACGACGGCGAAGCGATGCTCGTCCAGGCCATCGACCTTGCCGACGAACTCGACGACACATTCATGCGCGTCCTCTGTCTTACGGGCGTCGCCCAGGCGCGGTTCCTCCGGGGTGACACCGCTGGCGCCGAGGCGGACGCATCGACCTCGATCGCGCAGGCCACGCGGTTCGGCAACCCCTTTGGCGTCCTGGGCAGCCTCTGCCTCGCCTTCTTGCTGGTGGTGCGGGGTGACGAGGAGGAGGCGTCGTCGGTGCTCGAGACGGCACGAAGTGTGGTCGAACAGCTCTCGGTGGGGTGGTACGTGGACGCGTGGTTTGAGGGCACGACGGCCCTCATCGAGGCGGGTCGGGGCGACGCCGACGCCGCCCGTGCCAGCCTCGAAGTCATCGCCCGGGCGATGGAGGCAAAGCCCCACGCTCGGGGACTCTTCGCGGTGTACCTCGGCTGGGTGGAGCGCCTGGCCGGAGACGACGCCGCCGCGGAGTCGGCGTTCACCGACGCCGTGGAAGCCTCGGCGGCGGCAGGTGCCCGGGCGGAGGTGGCGACGGCCCTCGCCGAACTCGCCGTGAGCGCGGTGCACCGCCGCCAGTTCGAGCGGGGGGCGCGCCTCTTGGGCGCTGCGGAGGCGGAACGCGCCGCGCTCGGCCTTGTCCCCATCCGACCGGTCGGGCTTCCGACCGTCGACGCCGAATTGGCGGCCGCCCGTGAGGGCCTCGGTGACGAGACGTTCGCCGTCGAGCTCGAAGCGGGCCGGGCCATGAGCCTCGACGAAGCGGTGCGCTTCGCCCTGCGGGGGAAGGGTGGGCGCCGCCGGCCCACGTCAGGCTGGGACAGCCTGACCCCGACCGAGGTGGAGGTGGTCCGCCTCGTGAGCCAGGGGCTGTCGAACCCGGAGGTCGCCGAGAAGCTGCTCATCACGAGGGGGACCGTCAAGGCGCACCTCTCGCACGTGTTCACGAAGTTGGGGATGGCCTCTCGCACTGAGCTGGCGGGTGAAGCGGCGCGGCGGGCGGTCAACGACTCACCGGCGCGATGACGGTGGGGATTGGCGGAGCCGGGCTGTAGGGTCGCCTGGGTGCGGATCGACCAAGCGCTCCTGACGGTCCATCTTCTCGCCGTGGCCACGTGGATCGGCGCCGCGCTCGCCCTTCAGGTCATCGCGGCTCGGACGGGGCGTGCCGATGCCGACCCGGTGAGCGACCACTTCGCCCTCGACGCCGAAGCCGTCGGCAAGCTGCTGTTTGCGCCGTCGTCGATCCTTCTTCTGATTACGGGGGCGGCGCTGGTGGAGCGCCAAGACTTGGCGTGGTCGGAACCATGGATCGTCCTCGGTGTCGTCGCGCTCCTCGTTGCGGGTGCCGTCGGCGGGGCCTTCCTCATTCCCGAGGGCCGGCGCATCGCGGCGCTGGCCAAGGAGCCGGGCCACGACCCGGCCGAGGTGCGTGCTCGCGCCCGCCGGCGCTTCCTCGTCGCCCGCATCGACCTCGCGGTCCTCGTCCTCGCCGTCGCGGACATGGTCTTTCGGCCCGGCGCCTGACATCAGTGAAGCGGCGGACTGTGGACAGGTCGGGCTTGATGTAGTAGCAATTCATTATCGAAGGCTTCGCATCAAATAGGGGAGGCCAGTGACGCCCCGCCGGTATCGGATGGGTGCACGGGCGGAGGCGGTGGCCCAGACCCGGCAGCGCATCGTCGACGCCGCTACGGAGCTGCACGCAGACCGAGGAGTGCTGGCGACGAGCTGGGAGGACATCGCCGAGCGGGCCGACGTGTCGCAGGCGACCGTCTACCGGCACTTCCCGTCCCTGGTCGAGCTGATCCCCGCCTGCGCCGAGTCGGTCTTCGACGTGGCGCAGGTCCCGACGATCGAGCAAGCCTCCAAGATGTTCGCCGCCTGCGAGACCGCCAGGTGCCGGTTCGAGCAACTGGTGCGCGACTCGTGCCACTGCTTCGACGCCGGGGAGGCGTGGCTGGACGCGGCGCGGCGCGAGCGCCGCCTCATCGCTGCCATCGACGAGGTGGTCACCCGGCAGGAGGAAGCACTGGCCGTGCTGGTGCGAGCGTGCCTCGGCGGGGACACGGTGAGGCCCCGCTCGTTGCAACTCCTGTGCGTGCTCTGCGATTTTCCGTTTTGGAAGCAGCTCGTGGATCGAGGAATGGCGAAGAGGACGGCCGAGGCCACGATCGTGGCGCTCGTCAACACGGTGCTCGATGAGGAGGGCGTGCAATGACACGAATGACCGAGAGAACCGACGGCGGGATCGCGTATGACGACATCGGCAGAGGTGAGCCGGCGCTCCTCCTGCTCCCGGGGTGGTGTGCGCCCCGGAGGGTGTTCGGCCCCCTCATGCCGCGCCTGGGGGACAAGCGGCGGGTGCTGGCGCTCGACTGGCGTGGACACGGGGAGTCGGCGTCGGCCGCCGGCGACTTCGGGTTCGAAGACCTCGTGGACGACGCCGTCGCGGTGATCGCCGCCAGCGGCGCGGAGTCCGTGGTCCCGGTCGGGCTGTCGCACGCGGGCTGGGTGGTCATCGAGTTGCGCCGCCGCCTCGGGGCCGACGCCGTCCCCGGCCTGGTGCTCCTGAGCTGGATGGTGCTCGGAGCGCCCCCGCCCTTCGTCCAGGCCATCGAGGGCATGGCGAACCCGGCGACGACGCGGGCGGTGGTCAACGACATCATGCCGATGTGGGCCAACGGGGTCGACCTGGTCGAACTCCAGACGTTCCTCGACGACATGGCGGCGACGCCGGACGAGATGTGGGCTCGGGGCGCCCGTGAGATCTCGGCCCAGTTCGCCCGCGAGGGACGCCCGGTCGACGCGATCGCACAGCTCAATCCCGTGCCGCCGACCCTGCACCTCTACGCCCTACCCCCGGACGACGCCGTGCTGGAAGCGCAGCAGGCATTCGCCGCCGGGGCCGGGTGGTTCGAGGTCCACCGGCTCGACGCCAAGACGCACTTCCCGATGTTCGAGGTGCCGGACCAGATCGCCACCCTGGTGGAGGAGTTCGCGGGCGGCTTGGAGCGCTGATCCGCGTTCTGGAGCAGGTTTTCGACGTGCCCAGGCAGCCCGACTTGCTCCAGAAGGCAAACCGGAGGCCTCCGGGGAAGACGGCCTCGCTTGAGGTACGCCGCCCCTCGGTCACCGATCGACGAGTTGAAGGATCGGGATGGTGCGGCCGGTGAGCGCGGCGCGGTCGCGGTAGGCGGCGTACGGCGGGAAGACGAGGTCCGCCAGCTCCCAGAGGCGACTCCGCTCAGCCTCGTCGCTGACCACCTCCGCCCGGAACCGCTGACCCCCAAGCGCGACGTCGGGATTCGCCCGCGCGTTGTGAAACCACGCGGGGTGTGTCGCGGCGCCGAGCTTGGAAGCGACGATGGTCACGAGGTCGCCGTCATGGAAGTAGATGACGGCGTGGCGTCGCACCTCGCCGGTCCGGGCACCCCGCGTCTCCAGCAGCGCGGTCGGGAGCATCAACCCCATGCCGAGACGGCCGCGGGTCAGGCGCATCACGATGGGGTCGATCTTCCAGACGATGTTCTTGGACAACCACGCCGCGATGCTGGTGCCGAGGAACCTCACGTAGGCCCGGTAGAGCCGGCCGCGGGGCGCACGGGGATCGACGTACCGGAGGGAGCCGTGGCCAGGCATGCGACATCTTCGGTCGGATGGGCCGTCCCAGTCCACAGGCCCCGCCCGCGGGTCGGTCGGCGCTGACGCTTGTCTTGCGAGCAGTGCCGCCGCCGCCGCTTCCCTTCGGAACCGCGCGTGAGTTGGGCCCGCGAGACGTATATCTCGCGAGTCGGACCCTATCGAACGACGTGCGAGAGGAGAGCCACGTGGGTGACTTCGTTGTGGCAGGAAAGCGGGCCTCCCGGGCGCGGGTGACTCTGCTCGTGGGGTTGGTGGTTGCCGGGAGCATGGCCGCGGCCGGTGGTGAGGCACACGGCGCTCAGGAGACTCCGGCCGCGGCGGGCTCAGCAGTAGTTCGGCCGATCACGACTAGCGTTGCCGTGCCGAAGGGCCCCGCGCAGCCGTCCCGGGCAGCGAGCAATATGCCCGGAGTTCGGGTCCACCCGTACAACGGGCCCCCGACCGACGCCGACGTCGCCGAGACGCCAGAGGTCAGGCTGTCTCCCGAGATCGTCGCCAAGGCTGCTGAGTTGGGGCACGACCCGGAAGCGATCTACGAGTACGTGTACAACACGATCGAGTACGTGCCGAAATTCGGTTCGATGCAGGACTCGACTACCACGCTGCTCGCTGGCGCCGGCAATGAGATGGCCCAGTCTCCTTGCTCATTGCTCTGTTGCGTGCCTCGGGCATCCCCGCCCGTTACGCCCGCGGCTTCGTATTGTTCACGCAAGAGGAGCTGATGTCATGGATGCGGGTCGAGACGGAAGCCGCTCTTGACCGCGTCCTTTCGTCCAGCTGGAACGAATGGGGGAAGCAGGAGGTCGGTGCGGACCAGGCCCACGCTTCGGCCTATGGGCGCGACCACACCTGGGTCGTCGCGTTCGTTCCCGTGGATCCGGCTGGCGCCGTAACCACGTGGATCCCGCTCGACCCGAGCTTCAAGCGCCATCGTCGCGAGTCGGGAATCGACGTCGAAGTCGCGATGGGCCTCGATACGACCAACTACCTGGCTGCCCGACGGCAGGGAGCGACGATCGGGCCGAACGCCGACTACATCGCCAACGTGAACCCGACGGCGCATACGGCCGAACTCGTGGAACATGATCAAGCCCTCACGGCCTATATCGGGGCGAACCTTCCCGAGGGTGATCTCCGCGATCTCGTCGGCGGGTGGCGGATCGACCCCGTCGACGTCCGTGATCTCACCCACGCGGTGCAGTTCGAGGAGTGGAGTGTTGAAGGGTCGGTGAGCGAACTTGCAGCCTCCGATCGTGCAATGGTGCGCTTTGACCTTCCAGGCCTCAGTGTGACGCAGTCGCTGCCAGAGGTCATGGGTCACCGAGTCACGGTTGTCTACCGCGGCGCGACGGCTGCCGACGAGCAGGCCATCGTGAACCAGGGCGGCGTCGTCGGCCTGAATCCATCGTCGGTGTCGGTCGTCCCAGTCCTGTCGCTCGACGGGCGAGAGTTGGGGCGCGGGCACGCGACGACATTGGGGCGCCTCCAGACGCTCCGGGTCACCTCAAGCGTTGTGCGGAGTTCGTATGCCTGGGACAAAGTCCTCGTTGCCGGTGGCGCCTACGGTCTCGCTTCGCGCGCCCAGGGTTCCGGGGCGGGGCTGGTCGAGGGACGCGCGCAAGCCCTCCGGGCGCGGATCGAAGCCGCCAAGGTTCCAACGGTGACCTATGCCGACGATTACGACACCGTTGTCGAGCGCGTCGTGAGCCCGGCCGCGGCCCGTTCTGACGACATCCTGGGCGAAGCCCTTCACCTCACTGCGATGCAGTGGCTCGTCGAAACTGAGCTCACTCGCCTCGCAGTTGGTGGGATGCATGGGGTGGTCGAGCACTATTGGTACAAGTTCATGCTCAGCCGCGAAGAGCCGCTCGTTTACGTGGACGACTCCGACAACCCCGTTCGCCTTGAGTTCGATCCGTTGACGATCGACGGAGGAGGGTGGATCGCATCAACACACTCGGCCCGAGGCAACGAGGGCGAGGAGCGTGACTACGACCTTGCCGCTGATCCATGACCCGGACAGTGACTGGGAGGTCGTCATTCCCCAGCGCTCGCCCCGCATCGAGGGCTGGCTTGGGCAGGGGTGGGTCGAGTACAGGCCCTCCGACGGAAATTCGGGCTGGATGATTAACGGCTACATCCACGGGGGCTCGGGAGGGCAAGCAACGACCACGCCCTTGTCCCAAATCGTCGACCGGCTCATAAGTGGTCTCGACTGGACCGGACGAATCGAGCTGTCGGCCGCCGATTCCGCCCGCCTGGCTGGACGAGCCCGCCTGCTGGCGTCGCTAATGGGGACCGACGAGTTCGACACTCTCCGGGTTCTCGTCATGCTCGCGTCCGCAATGGGCTCGTCCTCGGCAGCCGAGCTCCTCGCTGACGATGTCATCGCCCGGTACCTCGTGGCGACCAACTCCCAGCGTGTCGAGGATGCCGCAGGCTATGACGTCATCATCAAGCGTGACGAGCTCGACTCGAAGCTGCGCGAGAAGCACCCCGAGGTGCAGCTCGCCGAGGTCGGGCAGCTCCTCGACCGGGACGATGGGGGGGCGCTTGAGATCTGGAGCGCGAACGGCGGGCGGTACCGTGTCTATGTCGGGACCAAGTCGACGGCGCCCTTCGCAGGCCGGCTCCTGATCGCCGTCGTGAGGCGGGAGCAAGTGATCACCGCGTACGTGCCTGGAACTGTCCAAGGCGCCGACCTCTACTGCCAGTGGCGGTACGTGGCGTCATTCATTGTGCAGGGCTCGCCGAGGCTTCGTTGGCCTTACCACGCGTTCGGCCTGATTCCCCACGCGGTGCCGAATCCCAAGCAACACGTGATCAGCGGTGGCCTAGCCGTTCTCGGCTCCGGAGGGACCTATGCCCAGTGCTGATGAGGAGCACACGGCGGCGCCCGCCACGATCGAGTTCCGTGTGCTCAGAGTGTTCGCGATGAGCGGACCCTTCATCGGCCTGACGTGGGACGACGTAAGCGTGGAGATGGTGGTGCGAGGCCGGGGCCAGCAGGTAGGCGAGATTGTCCTGCGGCGCGATGACGGCCGACCGTTCGATTTCGGCGACCACGACGGTTCGACGCCCCTTCACATGCTCGAATCGCTCCTCGCTGCGGGCTCCGGATTCTGTGATCTCGTATGCGGCGAGGGCCCGCCCCACATGACGGTCCGGTGGGCTGCGGGCGGGGTGGAGGTGGCGGTGACGCGCGAGATTGAGGCCGGTGATCGCTCGATCTGGCAGGCGGTGTTGCCCATTACTGAGCTCGTAGCTGCCTTCCGACAGTACGTCACGCAAGTGGAGCACAGGCTCGTGGACGACCACGGGATCCCGTCGAGTGACGTGATCGAGCATTTCTCCGCTCCGTGGCGGCACCTGCTCGGCGAAGTCGAACGGCGCGGCCCATGATCTCGAGCGTGAGGTCGCGCGTGCCTCGCGGGCCCGGCTGAGCTCACCCCCTGCGAGAGTGGCCGGGCTGGCGCTGAGGGGATTGCCCTAGGAAACCCCAGGTGGGAGGACATATTCGGGCGAACATATAACTGTTATACTCTCCCTGCATACTCGGAGACATGGCGGTGGCGGAGCACTTCGGGGCCGAACTCGACGCGGCGGAGGCGGCGGTGGACGTGCTGGCGCTCTGCGACCCCGGAGCCATGGCCGACGCCGAGCTGTCGGAGGCCCTCGTCACCCTGGCCCGCCTGCGCTCCCGCCTGGCAGGCGTCGAGGCGCGCCTCACGGGCGCGTGGGACGCCCGGGGGGTCTGGGCCGGCGACGACGCCCGCTCGGGGGCGGCCTGGCTCTCTGTCCGCTGCGGGGTGCCCGCGCGCAGCGCCCGAGCCCAGGTCTCCCTCTCCCGCCAGCTCCGGGCCATGCCCGCCACCGAGGAGGCCCTGTGCTCGGGCGAGGTGGGCGCCGCCCAGGCCCGCCGTCTCGGACGGGCATGCCGGCGCCCCCCGAGGTCTTCGCCCGCGACGAGGGCCAGCTCCTCGACCACGCCCGCATCCTCCGCTACTCCGATTTCGAACGGGCGATCGCCTACTGGGAACAGCTCGCTGACCCCGATCGGGCCGAGCGGGACGCCGCCGCTCTGCACGACTCCCGTTCCCTGCATCTCTCCCCGACCTTCGAGGGCACCTGGGCGCTCGACGGCGTGGGCGATCCCATCGGGGGCTCGATCGTGGCCGAGGTGCTCTCCCGCATCGACGACGAGCTCTTCGAGGCCGACTGGGCCGAGGCCAAGGCCCGCGCTGGCGACGCCGTCACCCCCTCCGACCTGGCCCGCACCCCCGCCCAGCGCCGCTTCGACGCCCTGGTGGAGATGGCCAGACGCGCCGCCACGGCGCCCGCCGACGGCAAGGCCCCGAGGCCCCTCTTCACCGTGCTCGTCGACTACCCGACCCTCTCCGGGCGGATGTGCGAGCTGGCCAACGGCACCGTGGTCACGCCCGGCCATCTCGTTCCCTGGCTCAGTACGGCGGACTTCGAGCGGGTGGTCTTCGACGGGCCCTCGCGGGTGATCGACGTGGGAGTGCGCCGGCGCCTCTTCAGCGGCGCAACCCGCCGTGCCGTCGAGGTCCGCGACCGGTTCTGCACCGGCTTCGGTTGCGACGAGCCCGCCAGTCGCTGTGACGTGGACCATGTCGTCCCCTACGCCGCCGGCGGCCTCACGGTGCAGGCCAACGGCCGGGTCGCCTGCCCCGCCCACAACCCGGGCCGACGCAAGCGGAGGGCACGCCCGTCGGGCCCGGATCCGCCTGAGTGAGGGCGCGGCCCGGTGTCGCCACGGCTCCGCTGCGTCAACTCGCAGCCAAGGATCAGTGCCGTGTGGTGGCGGCCTCGAACTCGGGGTCGAGGTAGAAGAGCTCGAACTGGATGCGATCAGGGTCCTTGAAGGTCAGCACGGACCCGTATTCGCGGTCGACGACTGGTGTGTGGACGACACCAAGTGATTCGAAGTGCGTCTGCCACGCGAGCAGGTCGTCGCGGCTGTCGACGGCCAGGCCCATGTGGTCGAACCCGGTGCGCACTGGGTTGAAGGCCTCTCCGGCGTTGGCGTCGTGCTGCTGAAACTCGATGGCGATGGTCTCCGTGAGCTCGAGGAGGATGGCGTGCCACCCCTCGTCGTGGTCGAGCCGGACCAGCTCCCGCAGCCCGAACACCTCCTTCCACCAGCTCGCCGTTCTCTCGGCGTCGCTGACCGACAAGGAAACGTGCGAAACGTCGGAGAACGTTGGCATGTCCACCCTCCCTGTGTTTACTCTGGATCGGAGTAAGTGAGAACTTTACTCCGATCCGGAGGAACGTCAAGTGGCCCAGCATCCGACCACCACGTCATACGCCATCCTGTGCTTGCTCGCCGTGCGGGACTGGACCGCCTACGAACTCGCGCAACAGATGGACCGGAGCGTTGGCAACATGTGGCCGCGAGCCGCGAGCGTGGTCTACGAAGAACCCAAGCGCCTCGTCGCGCTCGGGTTCGCAACAGCCGCGGCGACCTCCACGGGCAAGCGATCGAGTACCACGTACGGCATCACGGCCAAGGGTCGTCGGGCGCTGCGTCGCTGGCTGGAGCAACCCGGTGCCGGCCCGGTTACCGAGTTCGAGGGCCTGTTGAAGCTGGCGTTTGCCGACCATGGCTCGATCGAGGGCTTGCGGGCGAACCTCCGCGCCGATCATCGCGCTGGTAGCGGAACACTTCCGGCTCCAATCCGAAGCCCTGCTCCGCTGGATTGACTGGGCGGAATGGGCAACACGCGACTGGACCGGCGTCACGATCGAGGCCGGCGCCCGAATCCCCGCCGACGCCTTCAGATCCTCGCCCTGACGGCAACAGTCGGCACCTGTCCCGCACTCTGCAGGTTCAGTCGACGAGTTGGTCGAGCAGCCAGCTCGGCCCGACGACCTCGGCGTTGGCGGCACGGACCCGCTTCGCCAGCTCGCGGTCGGCCGTGACCACGATCGCCCCGCGGTGGGCCTCGGCGATGGCGGCGATGGTGTCGTCGCCATCGCTGGGCGCATGCACAACCTCGACGCCGTCCACGTCTGCTTCATCGGCTCCGGCCCGGGCCTGGCCCTCGAGCACGATGGTCACGGGTGGGCCCAGCCGTCCCGCGGTCACGGTCGCTCGCACTCGTTCCGTGAAGACTCGTGCCGCGCCTGCCCGGTCTCGCCACCAGCCGGTTGGCCGAGACCCGATCACGTTGGCGGCGTCGATCACCAGCACCCGAGCAGCATCGCGCCGCCACACATCACGGGCTCAAAGCGTCAACCGCAAGAAACCAAACCCCCTTCGGTGGGCGGCGGCTGTGGCCGAGCCGAGGCCCGATAGCCTGCGCCGTCATGGCTGAGCTGCTCGATCTCGACGCCGCGGGGCAGGCCGAGGCCGTACGAAGGGGTGACGTTTCGCCGCTCGACTTGGTCGATGCGGCGATCGGTGCCATCGAAACCGTGGATCCGATGCTCGATGCCACGCTCCTTCACCGGTTCGAGGCCGCCAGGGCAGAGGCGGCGGATGTTGCCGCTGATGCCCCCTTCGGTGGAGTTCCGATCCTGCTGAAAGACCTTCTCCATCACATGAAGGGCGAGCCCTTCTACGAGGGATGCGCTGCTGTGGCGCGCCGCGGATATGTGTCGACGGCCGACACGCACTTCGTCGCCGCACTCCGTCGTGCGGGGTTCATCGTGCTCGGGAAGACGAAATGCTCAGAATTCGGGATCCTGCCCACTGCGGAACCGGCGATGTACCCGCCAACCCGTAACCCCTGGGACCGCGGGCACACCGTGATGGGGTCGAGCGGCGGCTCGGCGGCTGCCGTGGCCGCACGCATGGTGGCGGCGGCCACCGGCAACGACCTGGGCGGGTCGCTGCGTACCCCAGCGAGCGCGTGTGGCGTCGTCGGTCTCAAGCCGTCGCGTGGGCGGACGTCCCTGGCGCCAGACTTTGGGAACATCGTGAACGACCACGTCGTGGAACACGTCGTCACGCGGTCGATCCGCGACACCGCCGCACTGCTCGACGTGTTGTCGGGGCCGGTGGCCGGAGACCCGTCGCCGCTGCCGCTTCCCGAAGCGCCGTTCGCCGAGGTCGCCGAGCGCCCGCCGCCGCCCCTCCGCGTCGGCCGCCTGGTCGACGCGCCCGGCGGGTTGGGCGTCGTCGACCCTGCCTGCGTCGAAGCCGTGGACGCCACCCTCGATCTCTTGACGGATCTCGGCCACACGGTGGAGGCGTCGGCGCCGGAGGCGCTGAACGAGGAGATGCTCGGGATTTGCAGCCTCCACCTGGCGGCGGCGTACGCCGAGTACGCCCTCGACTGGTGGGGGCGCGAACTTGGAGAAGCGCTGACGGAGGACGATGTCGAGGCCCTTACCTGGTGGCTGGCGGAGCTGTCGGGCAGCCGGTCGATCGCCGACTACCTGACCACGGTCGAATGGCTTCAGGCCTGGTCCCGCCGGATCGCCCGGTGGTGGGAAGGCGGGTTCGACCTCTTGGTCACCCCAACGATGGCCGTCCCCCCGCCTCCAATCGGCTGGATCACCTTCGACCCCGAGAACCCGCTGGCGTCGATGGTCACCGTCGGTGCGACGACGCCGTTCACCATGGTGTGGAACGTCACCGGTTCGCCCGCCATCTCGCTGCCGTTGCATCGCACGGACGAGGGCCTTCCCGTCGGGGTGCAGCTCGTTGCCCGCCCAGGGCGGGAGGACGTGCTCTTGGCCGTCGCCCGGCAAGTGGAGGCCGCGGCACCGTGGGCGGACCTGCGCCCGCCGGTGTGCGCGGTCTGACGTCCTCCTGACCGTTCCGGAGCAAGTTCTCCACGCAGTGCGTGGGGAACTTGCTCGAGAAGCGGAACTGAGGGGCGGTAGAAATCGCGTGCCGGTCGTGACAGAGTCGAGGGCAGATCCCACGACCTTCGCAGAGAGGGGAAGGCAATGAGCCTGCGAATTGGTGATACCGCTCCCGACTTCGAGGCCGAGACCACGGAGGGGACGATCCGGTTCCACGACTGGATCGGTGATTCCTGGGCCGTGCTGTTCTCGCACCCGAAGGACTTCACGCCGGTGTGCACGACGGAGTTGGGCTACATGGCCAAGCTCAAGCCCGAGTTCGACCGCCGCAACGTGAAGATCATCGGCCTGTCGGTGGACGCCACCGGTGACCACGACGCTTGGGCCCAAGACATCGAGGAGACCCAGGGTGCCCGGCCCAACTACCCGATCATCGGCGACGCCGACTTCAACGTGTCGAAGCTGTACGGGATGCTCCCGGCTGAGACGGCGGGCGATGCGAAGGCTCGCACCCCGGCTGACAATCAGACGGTGCGCAACGTCTTCGTCGTCGGTCCCGACAAGAAGATCAAGCTCCTCCTCGTCTACCCCATGACGACGGGCCGGAACTTCGACGAGGTGCTGCGGGTGATCGACTCGCTCCAGCTCACGGCCCAGCATCGGGTGGCGACGCCGGTCAACTGGCAGCAGGGCGAGGACGTGATCATCGCCGGCTCCGTCTCCGACGACGAGGCGAAGGAGATCTTCGGCGATTGGAAGGCGCCCAAGCCGTACATCCGAATCGTTCCCCAACCGAGCTAGTGGGGGGCTGGTGGCGCCGAGAGTCGGTCAGACGCGGTCGAGCTCCAGCATGTTGATGGCGTTTCCGCGGAGCACCTTGTAGACGACCTCGTCGTCGAAGCCGGCGAGGATCTTCTCCACGTAGGCCCGGGAGTCCGGCCACGTGGTGTCGGTGTGGGGGTAGTCGGTCTCGAAGCAGATGTTGTCCACCCCGACCTCGTCGAGTGAGGCGAGCCCGTGCTGGTCCTGCGTGAAGCACCCGAAGATGCGCCCGGAGTAATAGGTGGACGGCGGCTCGGGCACCAGCTCCTTGCTGTGCTGCCAGCTCTCGTGGTGCTCCCACACCGTGTCGGCCCGCTCGAGGGCATACGGGATCCAGCCGATTTGGGCTTCCGAGTACGCCAGCTTGATCTTCGGGAACTGGATGAGCTTCCCCGAGAACAGCCAGTCGGCGAACGAGGCCATGGCGTTGTTGAACGCCAGGGTCCCGCCCACGCCGCCGGGGGCGTCGGGTGACGCCGAAGGCATCGTCGACGACGAGCCGATGTGCATCGCGAGGGTGACGCCCCAGTCGTTGCAGACCTGGAAGAGCGGGTCCCACCCGCCCGAGTGGATGGTGGGGAGCTTCAGGTGGTGGGGGAGTTCGCTGAAGCAGATGGCCCGCACGCCCCGCTGGGCGTTGCGCAGGGTCTCGGCCACCGCCAGATCTACGTCCCAGAGCGGGATGATGCAGAGCGGGATGTTGTAGCCGCCGGACGGGCCGCACCACTCCTCGACCATCCAGTCGTTGTAGGCCTGAACGCAGGCCAGGCCGAGTTCCTTGTCTTCGCCCTCGTAGAACGTCTGGCCGCAGAAGCGCGGAAAGGTGGGGAAGGGGAGCGAGCCGTCGACCCAGTTCAGCTCCATGTCCTTGACGCGCTCGTCGCGGTCCCAGCAACCGGGGCGCATCGCCTCGTAGGTGACCGCCGTCATGGTCATCTGGCTGCGGTCGAAGCTGATCTGGCCGTTCTTCTCAGGGGTGGCCGCCTTCGGGATGGCCACGAACTTCTTGTGGACGTAGATGAGCTTGCCGTCGTAGTACCAGGCGTCGCCCCACTCGCCGTCCGGGTCTTCGAGCATCTCGTAGCGGGCGCCGGGGTGCTTCACGAAGTCCCCCCAGCGTTTGGTCTCGACCCGCGGCCCGCGCTCGCGCCACTGCTCGGGGAGCCAGGTCTGCCACACATGCGGCGGCTCCACCACGTGGTCGTCGACGCTGATGATCTTGGGAAGTTCCTGCATGGCCCTTCTCCTTGTGCCGGGCCTCCTCGTGATCGATCAGCGTACCTGACACGCGTGTCAGGTTCAGCCTCCGCCGCTGATGGCGGGGAGGATCGTGACCTCGACACCGTCGCTGAGCGGAGTCGCGAGGCCGTCACGGTCGCGGATGTTGTCGGGCCCGACGAACACGTTGACGTGGCGGCGCACCTCGCCCCGCTCGTCACGGACGCGTCGTGCCAGCGCGGGCAGCCCATCACCGAGGAACGCCAGCAGATCCCCGACGGTGGCCCCGCCCTCGAGGTCGAGGTCGAGTCGGGGTTCGCCCCCGGCGAGGGCGGCGAGGACCGGCGCCAGACGGACGCGGACGTGCGTCATCGCCGCTCGCTCCGTCAGAGCGCGTAGGCCTTGACGCAGACGACCGGCGGAAGGTGGCGGGCGACGGACTGCCAGGTGTCGCCCTCGTCGGCGGAGGCGAAGACGTCGCCGGTTCGGGTGCCGAACCACAGCCCGGCGGGTTCCAGCGGGTCGGCACAGAAGGCGTCGCGGAGCACCGTCAGGTAGGCGTGCTCCTGCGGGAGCCCGTCGGACAACCCCTCCCACGTGTCGCCGCCGTCGCGGGAGCGGAACACCCGGCACCGCCCGTCCACCGTCCAGCGGTGCATGTCGCTGCTCAGCGGGATCACGTACACGGTGTCGGGGTCGTGGGGGTGGACCACGATCGGGAACCCGAAGGGCCGGGGCTCGGAGCCGACGGGGGGCGCGTCGGCCGGCATCGACTCGCCAACCGAAACCCACGTGTCGCCCCGGTCGTCGGACCGGTAGGTGCCCCAGTGGTGCTGGAGGTAGAGGCGCTCGGGGCGCCCGGGGTGGCGGGCCATCTTGTGAACGCACTGCCCGTACTCGGGGGGCTCGGGGTCGGGGGCGAAGGGGGTGCGGATCCCGCGGTTGCGGGCTTCCCACGTCTCGCCGCCGTCGGTCGTCCGGTACACGCCGCCCGACGAAATGGCGGTCCACACCGTCTGCGGGTCGGCGTGGTCGCGCACGATCGTGTGGAGGCACAGGCCCCCGCCGCCCGGGTTCCAGAGCGGTCGATGCGGGTGATCCCAGAGGCCCCGCACGAGGTCGAAGCTCTCGCCCGCATCGGTCGAGCGGAAGAGCGCCGCCGGCTCCACGCCCGCGTAGATCACGTCGGGCTCGCCGTCGCCCGCGGGCTCGATCTGCCACACGCGCTGCAAGGCCGCATCCGTATCGGGCGGGAAGGCGATGGCACCCTCGGGCGGGTCGATCCAGTTGGCGCCGAGGTCGTCCGACCAAGCGATCCCAGGCCCGAAGTGCATGCTCAGGCGCCCGGCCAGAATGCGCTGGCGCCCCGCCCGGGTGTCGAGCGCCATGGAGTACACCTCGTCGCCTGCGAAGTGCGGGCCGTCGATGTTGACCTCGGTGCGCGATGCGTCGGGCCGGAGCACGAAGGCACCCTTGGTCGTCCCCACGAGCACGATGGCGTGGCCGGTCATGTCCCCCTCATTTCGTCACGCGGCTGTGGCGGAACCCTATGTCAGTGCCAGGTGGAGAACCCGGCGCCGAGGGCAACGCCGACGGCGAACACTGCGAACGGGATGACCGACGCCCCAATGATGATGGGGTGACGCCGGATCCCGGCCTGGCGTTCGGCGTATCGGAAGGCGACGGCGGCGCTGGCGACGATGAGCCACCACACGACGCGTGCCGCCTGGGGCCAGGCGAGCGGAACCAGCCACTCCGCGGCGCCCGGGACGCGCGAGTTGGCGTACTGGCCGCCGACCACCTCAAGGCCCACGGCGAGAAACACGAAGGCCACGGCCGCCCACGCCCACCCGGCGAGAGCGCGGCTTCCGGCCCCCTCCTCCGTCAGGGCAGCGGGCACGTGGCGATGACCCACGCGGCGACCCCGACGAAGGCGGCGTCCTGGACGAGGACCGAGCGCCGGAGGGGCTGGGACAGATAGGCGCCGAAGCACCCGCAGTTGCGCACCTCGCGCTGCCGGCGCAGCGCCACCGCGGCCACGGCCGTCCACCCGACAGCCACCCCGAGGGCGAGCAGCGCCCCGGGCCAGTGGGCCCAGTCGGCGCCGAGGAGGAGGGCGGCGCCCGCGGCTGCCTCGGCCGCGACGACGCCGAGAGCCACAGGACGGAGCAGGGCCTGGGGCACCATGCCGTATCCCTCGAGGGCCGCCGCGAACCGGCCGAAGCTGAGTCCCTGGCCGGTCGCCATGGCGAGAAGGAGCACGGCGAGGTACAGGCGTGCGGTCACGGCCCCGGAACCCTCCGACTTCGGCGCGCTATTCCGGCCGACGCGCGCCGCGGGGTGGTCATTCCCCTACCGGAGCCAGCCACGTGGTCCGGCTGATGGTGTACAGCCGAGCATCGAGCGCCCCCCGGCGCTCATTGGCCGGGATCGTGACGAGCCGGGCCAGTCGCATCCCGAGACGCTCGGCCACCCGAGACGATCGCTCGTTTTGGGCTTCGGGAATCGAACACACCTCATCCAGTCCGAGTGTGGTGAAGGCCTGATCCAGGGCGGCGGCGGCGCTTTCCGAGGCGTACCCCCGGCCCCACACGTTCGGGTCGAATCGCCAGCCCACCTCCACCGCCGGTAGGACCTCGGGGAGGAAGGTGGGCACCGAGAGCCCTGCGTAGCCGACGACGCGATCGGTTGCGTGCTCGATCGCCAGCCAGCACCCGAACCCGCACCCGTCCCACTCGCGCAGCTGGGCGTCGAGAAAGGTGCCCGTCTCTTCGCGGGTGAGCCCGCGGCCGTACGGGAACTGCCAAACCTCAGGCTTGGCGAAGAGCGCCTCGAGTGCCCCGAGGTCCTCGGCGGCGAATCGGCGCAGGGTCAGGCGCTTGGTCTGGACGTCGGGCAGGGGCGCGTCGATCGGGGGGTGTTGGAGCACTGGCTAGACGTTGAACGTGACCGTGCGCTCGACGGGCTCCGGGTGTCGATCGCCGTTGCCCCCCAATTCGGCGGCCGTGGTGAGACCCGACTCCGAGCGTTCGGCCTGGCGGAGGAGACGCCAGATGGCGTTGCCCAGGATGTCGAGGTCGGTCGAGGTGTAGCGCTCGCCCCCGAAGGCCCGGATGCGGCTCGTCTGCGCGGCGAGAGCCCGAGCGTCCTGGCGCAAGATCTGCTTCCCCCGGAGCAGCACCGCCGGGCGCACCACCGAGGCCGGGAGGCGGCTCCAGTAGCGAACCACGAACCAGGCGCGGGTGCGGTAGGGCGATAGCGGGAGGTGAAGCACCGTGTTCACGACCCGGGCCCAGCCCTCGATCGCGTACTCGATCTGCGCGATCGAGGGGAGGAAGAAGCGGTCCCAGTGGTCGAATGTTCGTTGTGACTCGGCGCGGGCTCGGATCGGCCCCATCCCGACGGGCTCACCCAGGTACTGAGCTTCGACTCCGTCGGAGAGCTCCTTCCGCACGGCTGTGATCGAGCGGGGATTCCCGCCCCGGAAGATGCCCCGGTGCAAGAAGGCGGTGTGCGGCACGTCGAGGGCGTTTTCCAGGGCGGCGTGCAGGCTGCAGTCGAGGTCGTAGCGGAAGACGACCTCGCCCGCTCCGCGGCCGGAGATCAGGGGGAGCGGGAACGGCTCGCGGGTTGGCGCAACCTCGGGCTCACCCCATACCCACACGATCCCGTCGCGCTCGACGGCGGCGTGCGAAACCGCCCGCCGCGTGGTCGCCGCCGCTTCTTGGCCGTCGAGCAGGCCGGGGACGGTGACACAGTTTCCGCAGGCGTCGAAGCGCCAGCCGTGATATCCGCACTCGAGGACGCCGTCGGGGATGACGCGTCCAAGCGAAGGCGGGTAGTTGCGGTGGGGGCACCGATCGACGAGGGCGCCGAGGCCGCCTCGGCGGTCCCGGAAGATGGCGAGCGGCGTCTCCATAAGTGTGGTGGTGAGGGGTCGCGTACCGAGTTCGCGCGTGGTGCAGGCCGGATACCACCACCGGGCCGGAAAGGCGACCGATGCCCCCTCGTGACCATTCACGGCGCCCATGATGACAGGGGACACGGCCCAGCCGCACCCCGCCCGCATCCCGCCGTTCGGGTCGGCGATCAGGCCGAGTGCAGGGTCTTGACGACGTCGCGCAGGGACACCACCCCGATGATTGCGCCTCCGTCGGAAACGGGGAGGTGACGCACCTGGTGCTCGAGCATGAGGTCTCTCACCTCGGAGAGCGGGGCATCGGGTCCGACCAAGAGGACGTCGTCGGTCATCACGCCGTCGGCCCGTTCGAGGTCGGGGTCGGCACCGTCCGCCAGCGCCCGAACGAGGTCGCGCTCCGACACCAGCCCGCTGAAACCGCGGGGAGACCGCACCAGCACAACGCCGATCGTCTCCCCGTCGAGCACCTCTGCCACCTGGCGAAGCGTCAGCTCGCCGCGCACGAAGACGGGTGGGCGTTCGACGAGGTCGCGCACGGGAGTGTCTGCGGTCGACGCCGCGGACGATGCCTTGAGCGTGATCATCGCTGCTTCTTGAAGTGCTCGACCATGGCGTCGGGTCCGGGGAAGAAGAGCACTTCGTGGTCGGAGTCCTCCCACCGAACGAGCCACGGCGGCCCGCCCTCCTCGCCTTGCACTTCAACGATCTCGCCGTCTCGATCGGGGTCGCCGAGGTGGTGCCCCTTGATCACCAGACGGTCACCGGCAGTTGCCTTCATTCCAGCCTCCCTTCGCGGTTCCTGAGCGAGCGGGCGTCAGACCCGCGCCACGGTCGACGGCTTGGGTTCGGGTTCACGAGCGACGAGGCGACTGTCGATTCCGACGACGCCGGGAAGCCCTTGGACCATGTGCTCCACCACGGTCCGGTCGCTCGGGAAGTGCACCGACCCCTCGAGTCGCACGATGCCGTCGAGGACGGAGTAGTCCACATCGATCCCATCGGGCACGCGCCACTCGTCGGCCAGGAGTTCCGCGACCGCCTCGACGACGGCGCTGTCGGGCGCGTAGAAGAGGCGCAGCACATCGGCGCGGGTCACGATCCCGATGAGACGCCCGGAATGGTCCACGACGACGAGCCGCTTGATGTTCTCTTCGAGCATGCGCCGCGCGGCCTGGCGCACGTCGGCTTCCGGTTCGACGGTGTGAACGGCCCGCGTCATCAGCTCGCGAGCGACCAGCGCCTCCGATCGGCGGAGCCATCCGGGGTCGCGGCCGGAGAAATACTCCGCGATCAGACGGAGGGGGCGGCGCCGGCGCCCGTCGTAGACCTCGCGGGCCATGAGGTCGGCCTCGGTAATGATCCCGACGACCCTTCGCTCGGCGTCCAGGACGGGCGTCGCGCTGATCCCTCGTCTGAGAAGCGCGGAAACGACCTCCTTGAAGGGCGTGTCCGGGGCGACTGAAACCACGTCCGACGTCATCACGTCCCGTACCCGCATCGCGCTGACCTCCTGATCCGCCGCGCAATCTTTCGTGTCGTTCTTATCGTCGAGGCCAGGCCGTCTTCCGGGTAGGGGCGAACGGCCCGCGGCGTTCAGGTCAGGCGCCCGAAACGCGAATGACCGCGGCCCCGGTGACCCGGTCGTGGGCGAGATCGGCCAGGGCCCGGTCCACCTCGTCGAAGTCGTAGAGCGTGGTGCTGGGACGGATGGGAATCCGGGCAGCGATGGCCAGAAACTCCTCGCCATCGGCCCGAGTGTTCGCGGTGACGCTGCGGAGCTGGCGCTCCTGGAACAGGTGGTCTTGATAGCGGAGCGCCGGTACGTCGCTGAGGTGGATTCCGGCGACGGCGCACGTCCCGCCTCGATCGAGCGCGGCGAGGGCGGCGGGAACGAGCTCACCGGCCGGCGCGAACACGATGGCCGAGTCGAGTCGGTCGGGGGGAGCGTCGAAGGTGTCGCCAGTCCACGCCACCCCCAGTTCCAAGGCCAGAGCCCGGGCCGGCGGTGAACGTGTCATGACGAAGACCTGGGCGCCTTCAGCCAGGGCTACCTGGGCCGCGAGATGGGCGGACGCCCCGAACCCGTAGATGCCGAGCCGGCCCCCCGGGGGCAACTCCGCCCGCCGCAGGGACCGGAAGCCGATGATCCCCGCGCACAACAGCGGCGCGGCCTCCGCGTCGGCGAACACATCGGGAAGTCGATAGGCGTACCGCTCGTCGACCACCGCCAATTCCGTGAATCCCCCGTCGTCGTCCCATCCGGTGAAGCGGGGGGCGAGACAGAGGTTCTCGTCGCCTCGGGCGCAGAAGCGGCACGCGCCGCAGGTGCGGCGGAGCCAGGCGATTCCGACCCGCTCGCCGACCCCGAATCGTCCGGCGCCGGAGCCGAGCGCGTCCACGACGCCGACGATCTCGTGCCCGGGGATGACACCGGGTCGGCGCGGGGTGAGGTCGCCTTCGGCGAGGTGGAGGTCGGTTCGGCACACGCCGCATGCCTGCACCCGGACGCGGACCTCGGTCTCTCCTGGATCGGGGTCGGGCCGGTCCACGAGCACGACGGGCTCGGAGTCGATCGGGCCCGGGTGTTCGACGGCCCAGGCGCGCATGCCCTGAATCGAATCAGGCTGCGGAGATCGCCACCAGCCAGGCGTCGGTGAGGATCGAGAGCGCCGCTCGCACTTGGGGGGTGTCGGGTTGCTCATGGGCGAGTGTCGCCATGAGGTCGCGGGCTCGGCCCAGAGCGTGGGGGTCGCCGTGGGCGAGCTCGAGAAGCTCGACGTGGGCACTTGGGGTCTGGGCCTGCGGCCGCACGCCGAGGGCGAGCGCTCGAGCGTAGATGCGTTCGTACGCGGTCATTGCGAGCCTCCCGTCGAGCCACGGTATGCACGCGGGATGCAGCGAGCTAGGGCCGGAGGTCCTGACCGGACACGCCGCCAGGGCTTAGCTCTCGACGGCGACCCGCAGATTCTCGAGCGTCTGGCGCATGCCGGCGCGCACCGCGTCGATGCGATTCGTGCGCTCGAGGAAGTCCGCCAGTTCCTCGGCCCCGGCCTTCGGCGGGGGGACGCTGAACCGGTGCTCGACCCGGGTCCCTTCACCATGAGGGGTGAGCAGGAACTCCCAGTTCACCTCGATCTGGTGATCGGAGGTCTCGCCCTCGTCGAGCGGCGGCCACGACTTCCAGGCCAGGCGGGAGGGTGGGTCCCATGCTGCGATCTCGCACTGCGCAACGAAGGACCCCACAACCCCGACCTCGATGTCACCCTCGAAGCGGGTGCCGAGGCCGGGCGGCCCGCTCATGCGGATGGCCTTGACCTCGCCGCTTCCCGCCAGACGGGTGTGCCCCTCGATGTCGGCAACCACGGCCCAGACCGCCTCGGGGGGTGCGCCGACGTCGATCGTTTCGCTCGCTTCCCACATGCCGGTCACCCTATCCAGGCGGTGGATCGGCCGGGGGGGCCGTGGTGCTGGTGCTGGTGCTGGTGCTCGTGCTGGTCGTGGTGGCGGGTTCAGCGGCGCCGATCACGGCGTCGTCGCGCAGGTCGGTGAAGAGGTTGGCGGCGGCGACGGCATCCAAATGGACCACGGACTGGCGCCCGGCCGAACCCGGGGTCCCGGGGACCACCACGTTCTGCACCCGGGCCGGATCGAGGCGCCGGGCGAGGGAGGCGAGCCGCGGCAGATCGCCGAGGGGCACGTCGAGTCGGACGTGGCGGAGCAGCACGTCGACCCAGCGCAGGAGCCCGCCGTCGTCGCCGACCTCGCCCCGCATCTTGGCCAGCGCCGAGAGGATCACGACGCCCTGGTTCGCCGACCGGCTGAGGTCGCCTTGGGGTGTGTCCTTGCGGTTCCGGGAGAAGGCAAGGGCGCCGGCGCCGCCTAGCCGGTTCCACCCCGCCTCGAAGCGGGCGCTCGAAGCCTTGTCGTTCATGCGGTAGGGGACCGGGATGTCGACTCCGCCCAGGTCGTCGACGAGGCGCTGGAAGCCCTCGAAGCCCGTCACCACGTAGTAGTGGACGGGGAGCCCCGTGAGCTGGCGCACGGTCTGGGCCATGAGGTCGGGCCCGCCCAGGGCCAGCGCGGAGTTGATCTTCTGCCGTCCGTGCCCCGGGACGTCGACCCAGGAGTCGCGGGGGAAACCAACGATGGTCCCCTGGCCGCTCGCTGGGTTCACGGCGAGCAGGTGGAGCGAGTCGCCGCGGGCACTGGTCGGGTCTTGTCCAGGCCGGGCGTCGGAACCGATGGCGAGTACGAACACCAGGTTTTCGGGGACCGGGATGGCGCCCTCGAAGGGAAGGGCCTCGGGCCACGGTTGCCCGGCGGGTACGGCCACGGGCGGGGATGGGGGGCCTGCGGCTTGCGCGCCGAGCACTTGCACCCCCGTTGGTTCGGTTGGGGGCGGGGACGGCGGCGAGGGTATGGCCGGGGTGGCGGCGGCCTCGGGGACTCCGACCACGACGTCGGGAACGGCCCGTGCGCGCACCGCCAAGGTGTACGAGCCAAGCAGGAGGAACGTGACGATCAGGAGGGCGAGCGCGCCATGGTGCCTAGGGGGAGTTTCCAGACCTTCGGCGCGCATCTCGTAATGGTGGCAGGCAAGGAGCGGTCCGGTCCGAATGCCCGGTCTGAACGCCGGGTCGGTCGCGGTGAGACACGGGCTTGCGCCGCGGCAAGAATCCACGGCATCGCCCTCCGCCGCACCCGCTCCTCCCTCGACGTCGTCGTCCTGACCCTGGCGCTCATCGCCTCGGCGGACGCGCCGGCAGCGGACGCGGCGGCCAGCTGCCCCACGGCCCGAGCGACCTCTGACGTTCCGAGGGTGGTCCGCCGGCCTTTCCTCGCCCTGGCGGCGAACCCCTGCGGGACCGGCTATGTCCTCCTCGATCAGGCCGGAGGCCTCTTCACCTTTGGCGACGCAGCTTTTCGGGGCTCTGTCCCCGCCCTCCGGGAAGCTGGGCTCTCGATCCCCGACCCAGGGACCGCGGACCTCGCCCTCACTCCATCGGGGGCCGGGTACGTGGTCCTCGACGAGGACGGAGGCGTGTTCACGTTTGGGGATGCCGAGTTTTCGGGCTCGGTCCCAGGGCTCCGGGAGGCGGGCCGCCAGATCCCCCAGGTCGAGGTCGTCAACCTCGCCCTCAGCGCGACCGGGGCCGGCTACCTGGTCCTCGACATCGACGGTGGCGTGTTCGCCTTCGGCGACGCCCGGTTCCGAGGCTCGCTCCCCGGGCTCCGTGCCGCCGGGCTCCTGTCGGGCCTCATCCCGGCCGTCGATCTGGCGCTCACGCCCTCCGGCGGGGGCTACCTCGTGCTCGACCGGCTCGGCGGGCTGTACGCGTTCGGCGACGCCACCTTTTCGGGGTCGCTCCCGAGCCTGCGGCGGGAGGGGCGTCTGCACGGCGACGTCGAGGCCACGGCCGTCGACGTGACGCCGTCGAACAACGGCTACGTCATTCTCGACCGGACCGGCGGCGTGTTCGCCTTTGGCGACGCCGGGTACCAGGGGTCGGCATCAGGGCGCGAAGGCGTGGTTCCGGCGCTCGACATCAAGCTCACGGAATCGGGTCGGGGGTACTGGGTGCTCTTCGCCAACGGCGTGGTGCATGCCTTTGGCGACGCCACCGACCTCGGGTCCGTCGACGGGGTGCTGGCTCCGACGCCGACGAACGTCCGTGGCATGACGGTCGCCGGCCCGGCGCGGGGTGAGCAGGAGCTCGCGGGTCTGGAGATGGCTTACGAGATCTTCGATCGCGTCAACGACGAGCGCGCCACCCGCGGGTTGCAGGGCCTCGACTGGGACCCGGGCCTCGAGACGAAGGCCGACGAGTGGTCACGCGACATGTCGGTCAACGGGTTCCGGCACGGCGGCTACCTGCGCGTGGACACCGGCCAGTTTCCGGGGCTGGGCGAGAACATCGCTCGGGCGACGGGGAAGTCGCTGTTGAATGCCGGGGTCTTCCACTCGGGGTGGATGAATTCCGACGGCCACCGGGAGAACATCCTGAACCAGGGCTTCGACGCCGTCGGCATCAGCGTCTACTGCGTCGGCAACAACCTGTGGGCAACCCAGATCTTCGGCCGGCGAGCCGGAAGCAGCCGACCCCCCTTGACCGACGGCGTGCCGCCGCGAGACCCGATCGTGTGGCCCGACCCCGGCGGCCCCTCGTGCTAGTGCCCTGAACTTTGGGTGTCTACCGCGCAATAGCAGGCGCGAAGATCCAAAGTTGGGGGCTACCCGTAGACGATCAGGGTGAGCCAGTCGGCGACGCACGCCGGCTTGTCCTCACCCTCGATCTCGAGGGTCACCTTGCGGGTGATCTGGACCGTGTTCGGGTCCTTCAGCGATGCCGACGCAATTTCGCTCCGCGCCCGGATGCGGGAGTTGACCTTGACCGGGGCCACGAAGCGCACCTTGTCGAAGCCGTAGTTGATCCCCATGACCATGCCCTGGAACGCGGCGGGGTCGCGGGGGATCGACTGGGTGAGGTAGCTCACGAGCGAGAGCGTGAGGAAGCCGTGGGCGATGGTCGTGCCGAACGGCGTGTCCTTGGCACGCTCTGGGTCGGTGTGGATGTATTGGTCGTCGATGGTCACCCGCGCGAAGTCGTTGATGCGCTCCTGCTCGACCTGGAACCACTCGCCGGTCCCCTCTTCTGTTCCCTCGAGTTTCTTCAACAGATCGAGGGCCTGTTCAGCGTTCGTCGACATGGCCACACACCTCCCGCTCAAGGACCGCCGCAGCGTACGCGTGGAGCACTAGCTTCGAGGACCTGAGCACGTCCGCCCCCCCGGAGAGGCTTGCGCCCGACCCCGACCTAGCCAACCGGGTCACCCGACGGATTCGCGTATCCGCGGTGACGGCGAACCTCGCCGGCGCGCTGGTGATGTTCGTCGTCTTCGGCATGATCGGCCCGGGGCGGGACCTGACGGGCGACCGGCTTGGTGAGCTCACCGCCGTGTTCGTCGGCTTCATGGCGATGGTCGTGCCACCCCTGGTCGTGATCCTCACCCGCGTCAATAATCCCCTCCGCGAGGCCGTGGCCCGGGGCGAGCCCCTCGTCGGGCCGATACGGCGGCTGGCGCTGGCCAACCCCTGGCTCAACGCGGTGGGCTCGCTCGGCGGGTGGCTCCTGGCGGCGGTGGTCTTCCCCATCTACAGCGGCCTGCGCCTCGACAACGGCGCGCTCGAGGTGGCGATCCTTGCCGTCGGGCTCGTCCTCGCCGGGCTGGCCACGATGGCCATGGTGTACCTCCTGACCGAGCGGGCCAGCCGCCCACTTGTGGCGCGGGCGTTCCACCACGAGCCGCCCGACCGGGTCCGGGGCGTGGCGGTCGCCCCGCGACTGCTCCTCTCGTGGGGTCTCGGCGCGGCGGTGCCCTCGCTGTTGATCGGGATCGCGCTCCTCGACCCCGAGGCTGACGTGACGGGACTGCGGCGAGTGGGGCTGGTGTTGGTCGCGGCCAGCCTGGTGACGGGGTGGGCGGTGATGGTCCGAGCGGCGCGTTCGGTCGCCGATCCGCTCCAGACCGTGCGAGCAGCCATGGGGCGGGTCCGGGAGGGCGACCTTGGTGTGACCGTGGAGGTTGACGACGCCACCGAGGTGGGGCTCCTCCAGGCCGGTTTCAACGACATGGTGGCGGGCCTGCGGGAGCGGGTCCGGTTGCGAGACCTCGGAGTGGTGGAAGCCGAGGGCGGCCTGGTCAACAAATTCGAGGGAGACGCCGCCCTGTGCATCTTCGGGGCGCCCGTCCGCCACGAGGATCATGCTGCCCGCGCCCTGCGAGCGGCCCGCAGCCTGAGGGCCCGGGTCGAGGAGCTGCGGGGCCGGCATCCGCAGCTCGACGCCGGCATCGGCGTGTCGACCGGGGAGGTCGTGGCCGGAAACGTCGGCTCGCGCCAGCGGCTGGAGTACACGGTGATCGGCGACCCGGTGAACGAGGCCGCTCGCCTCACCGACGAGGCGAAGGTCCGCCCGGCGCGGGTGCTGGCGTCGGAGGCGACGGTGACCGCGTCCGAGGAGGAAGCCGAGGCATGGAAACCGGTCGCCGTTCTCGAACTCCGGGGCCGATCCGCGCCAACGCGGGCGTTCGAGCCCGTGTAGCCGAGCCGAGCCGCAGCCTGTTCGAGCCTTCCCGGATTCGATATTCCGGCATCAGTCTGGTGGGGGGACACCCCAAGGCACCGCGGGCATGGCGCCGTGATTCGGCGCGATCAGATCCTCGCGTGGTTCACCTCCGGTACCATGACCCCCATGAGTCAGGCTGATCCAGCGTCGACGGACTCATTCGAGCTGCTCGACCCTGTGGAGCGGGCCTGGCTTCAGGGGCGGCTGAGGGAATACGAAGAGCTGCTCACCTATCTTCGGGACCATTGAAGCGGCCCACCCTCGGCCTAGCCGTTGCATTCAACCGCGCTGTTCGCGGGGCTGACGAGTGGTTCGACGAGCCCGACGATCTCGATCGTGTTGCCCGGGCAATTGGAACGGTCGACGACATCGAGGACCCAGTCGTCGCCGCGGCCCAGTTGGCGTACCGGGTTACGTGGACGCAGGGCTTCGGTGAAGGGAACAAGCGCACCGCACTCTTGTTGGCGCGCTGGGTCCTGGACCAGAACGGGCTCGACGGAGCCATCTTCCTCCCGCCTGAAGACCGTGAATTCGCCACCCTGCTTGTGAAGGCGGCCTCGGGTACCGACGTGGAAGCAGAAATCATCGCCCTGCTGATTGGGCGCCGATAGGGCGTCGAGGGCCCGGTTCTCGGAGCTCCGGTAGCGCCGTCAGTCGGAGCCGGCCTCGATGGCCGCCACCGTGGCCTGCGCCTCGGGTCCGCACGTCTCCACAACGGTCGCGCCGAGATGGTCTTCCACCCGGCCGGCGAGCGTTCCGTCGACGACGAGGGCGTGGATGGCCTCGCCCGGGCAGCGGGTGTGAGCGTGCTGGCGGTGTGAGGCGATCTCGCCGGGATCCACCCCGTAGCGCGCCGACGCCCACGCCAGCACCCGGGCCATGGCGTCGAGCTGAGCCTCGGGCAGCGGTTGCTCGTCGAAGTTCCCCTCGCACACCACGAGGAACCACCCGGCGGGGTCGTAGTCGGTGAACGTCTCGCCGGGCTGCTCGGGGTTGCGCCCCTCGAAGACGTTCCCGTGGGCGTCCACGAAGACGTGGTAGGCGATGTCGACGAATCCCTTGCTCTGGTGAAACCGCTGGTGGCCGCGGATCCGCGCCGGAGCCTGGCGGTTGTCGTCCAGGCGGACGGCGGTGTGGTGCACCATCAGCCCGCGCACCTGGTGGGAGGGAAGGGCGCCCAAAGCCTCGGCGGCGCCCCAGGCTTCCCGGCACAACATCTCCGTCGCCGGCTCGGTGGCAGGGGGAACCGTCGGGGGCGTGGACGGCGTGGACGGCGTGGACGGCGGAGACGTGGGCTGGGGCGGCGCGGTCGGGGCGGATCGAGTGGTGACCCGCTCCCTGGTGTTCCCACCACCGCCGAGCCGATCGATGAGCAGGTACACCCCGCCCGCCAGGGAGGCTCCGGCGAGGACGCCGAGGCGGAGCAGGCGACGCCGGGTCTCATCGAGCGTGTTTTTCTGAGGCATGGGCCGGATCGTAGAAAAACCCCGGAAAACCGTGTCATCCGGCGCCGACATCTCCGTCCCGTACGTAAGGGGAGCACCACGCGGTGCTCCCGGGGTGGGGGAGACAGAGAGATGTCCGGCGACCACGACCGTCGCGGCAAGGACACGGACCGGGGGAGTCCGCGGAGCGGCGCCGACCTCGACCTAACGGTCGAGGTCGGCGCCCTCGCGGATGAGGAACTCGTCCAGCGGGCCGCGGCCGGTGACGGGGTTGCCTTCTCTGAGCTCTACCGCCGTCACGAACAGATCACGTGGCGGGTGGCGCGAGCGGTGACCCTCTCCGACGACGACGCCGTGAACGCGGTGGTGGAGGCGTTCTCGCACCTGGTCGAGCTGAGCCCCGAAGGGGTGCCGTTCCGGGCGGTGATGGCGGCGGCCGCCCGCGATGGCGCTCTCGATCAGATGCGGCGGCGGCGCGCCGTCCGCTATCCGCTGACCTCGTACGTGCAGCCGGGTGCGCCGACGTCCGTGGCGCCACCCTCCGATCCGGCGGTCGATCTCACGGGGAGGTTGCCCAGCGTGATTCCGACGCCACCCCCAGAGCTTTGGGCCCTGGTGCAAGTGGCGTGGGAAGACCGAATCCTGGAGGAAAGGGAGCAATCGCCTCTAGCGCGTAGGGTGGTGACACAACTACCATCGGAGGCAACATGGCACCGGGGGTAGCGGCACTGGCGGGGAGCCGCGTCGGGGGAGCCAGCGACGAAGCGCTCCTTTCCGCGACGCGAGCGGGCAGCGACGAGGCATTCCTCGCGCTCTATGACCGCTATCGCGAGCTGGCCTGGCGCGTCGCACGGGGCGTGGCCGCCAATGATCTCGACGCCGAGGACGCCGTCGCCGAGGGGTTCGCCCGCATCTACGCCGCCGTCCCCCATCGTGAAATCGAGTCGTTCCGTGCCTATCTGGCTGCCACGGTGCGCAACGTCGCCACCGACGCCTACCGGCGCCGGGATCGGGCCACGGTCGACGTGGATCTCACCGAGCCGCCCGCGACCGAAGCCGGCGTGGAAGAACAGGTGCAGGATCTCGACGACCAGGCCCGCGTGGCCTTGGCGTTCGCCGCCCTTCCCGAGCGGTACCGGTCGGCTCTGTGGCTGAGTGACGTGGAGCGCTTCAGCACCGCGGAGATCGGACACGTGATCGGCACCAGCGCCAACGGGGCCGCCGCCCTCGCCATGCGGGCTCGAGAGCGACTCCGGGAGGAGTACCTCGCCCGGCACCTGCGCCAGCCGCTTGAGCCGGCGTGTGCCGAGGTCACCTCGAAGCTCGCCTCTCACGTCCGGGGATCGGCTTCCACCCGGGTCACCACCCGGGTGGAAGAACACGTCGGCTCCTGCACGGGGTGCGCCGGGCGCCTCGGCGAGCTGCGGACCCTCAACCAGTCACTCGCCGCTGCGATTCCGGCCGCCCCCGCCGGGGCGCTGGCCCGTGAAGCCATTCTCGACCGGGTGACGAGCGGCGGGAGCCGTCCGAGCCCTCCGGTCGTCGCGGACGGCGGAGCGGTGCGAGACCTGGGTTCGCGCATCGCCGACCAGGCCCAGGGGCTCGCCGATGTCGGGGGTCGAATCGCCGCGTACTCGCCGAGTGCGGGCGGTATCGCCGACCGCATCCTTCAACCGGTGGCAGCCGCCGTCGCCGGCCTCCTGGTGGCCGGTGCGGCCTCGATCGGCGCGCCCGGCTTCGGTGCCGGAGCGGCAGGGGCCGACCATCGCGGGTCAGACCGGTACGACACGCCGGCGCCCGACAACACCCAGATCGAGGGGCGCGACGACATGCCCTTCGTCCTGGTCCGCTCCGAGTTTCCCGCGACCTCGAGCGTCGACGAGAGTGACGAGGAGCCGACGGCGGGCAGCGGCTCGCCGTCGAGCCCGCCGGGGCAGTCCACCGGGTCCCCCACTGGTGCCGTGACCGCAGACGGATCCGGCGACGACCTCGGCCTCGGCAATCCGCTCCCCGGCGATGTGGGGAATCTCGTGCCGGCGAACCCGGAAACGCCCGGCCCGCCTCAACCCCCCGAACCGCCCCCGCCCGACCCGTGTCCCACACCCGAGGCGTGTCCTCCGGTGCCCGCGGGCGGCAGCATCGTTCCCAAGATCGTCGACGACGTCAACGACATCCTCGGCCAGACCCCGAATGAAGCCGACCGGGAGGTCGACAACACGATCGGGGAGGTTGAGGCCGTGGTGGGCCCCATCCCGGAGCCGGTCGTCGTCACGGCCGAGGCCGCGTAAGAGCTGCGCGGATGGGTCACCCTGGTCGTGCGAAACGACTTCCTGGGCAGGCTTCGCCTGCCCAGACGCCCGCCTGTTTCCTGGAGCGTGCTGCCTATCGGCGCACGCTCTAAGAGCGTCAGCGCAGGAGCCGCGACATCCTGCGGTCGGCCAGCAGCTTGCCCCCCGTCTGGCAGCGCGGGCAGTACACCAGTTCGTAGGACTCGTACGACACGCGGGCGAGGACCGTCGCGCACTCCGGGCACGGTTCTCCGACGCGCCGGTGGACGAGGAAGCGATCCCCGAGCTTGGTGGGCAGGCCCCCGGAACGGGTGCGCTCCCCTTCGAGGGCGGCAAGAAGGACGTCGCGCACGGCGTGGAAGAGGCGCCGGCGCTCAGCGGGCCCCAACGAATTGGGCGGGCCGAAGGGCGAGAGGTGGGCGCGCTGGAGGATGTCATCGGTGTAACCGCGCCCGATGCCGGCGACGGTGCGCTGGTCTCGGAGCAAGGTATGCAGCCGCCGGCCGTCCGAACCCGTCATGACGAAGTGTTCGAAGTCGTCGCCGTCGGGCTCCGGGCCCAGCTCGGCCAGGGGCCCGTCGTCACCGGGCGCCAGCACCCACCACCCGGCCTTGCGTTCCGTGCCGAACTCCTTGACGAGCACGGCCGGGAAGCCCTCCGCGAAGCAAAAGCGGGCCACCGCCGGGCGGGGCCGTGAGGCCCGGGGCGGGTCTTCCAGGTCGACCCGCCCGCCCTGCGAGAGGTGCACGAGCATGCGCCGCCCTCCGTCGAACGTCATGACCAGGAACTTGCCGCGCCTGCCCACCGACGCGAGAAGGCGCCCGCGCAGGTCCTCGGGTGAAGGAGAGACGGTCTTCAGGGCCGCGAACTGGAGGGGCTGGATGGCCTCGAGGGGAGCGCCCGAGAGCGCCTCGTCGAGCCGCTCGGCCAGCGCCTGCATCTCCGGGAGCTCCGGCACGGGCGGCTACTCCTCGACCCGGGGCTGGCCGTCTTCTACCACGAGCATGCACGGCAGGCCGGTGAGCCGGATCGGGTCCGCCTGCGCTCCCGACGACGGGGCGGGGGCGGTGATGGAGACGACCTCGCCCTTGAATTCCCCGGCGGTGATGGTGAGGTCGAGGCTGAGTCGTCCTTCGTCGTCGCGTTCGGCCCACACGACGAAGGCGTCGTATTGGCCGTCGGGAAGCATGGGACGATCCTCGCGCGGTGCCAGGGCCGGGGTTTGCCCGACGACCTCCGGGCGCGCTTGCATGCCCACGTCCAGCGATCCGGACAACACGTCTCGACGTCCCGTCAGGCGACCCGTCAACACAACGCACGCGGAGGTATCTGTGCCCAAGACAGTGACCAAGCCCGAACTCATCGACGCCATCGCCACCGGCGCCGGGATTCCCAAGACCAAGGCCGACGCGGCGCTGTCGGCCCTGGTCGACGCCGTCGTAGCGAACGTAACCAAGGGCAACACCGTGCGGGTGCCGGGACTCGGCACCTGGAAGCGTGCCAACCGAAAGGCACGCGTCGGCCGCAATCCGCAAACCGGCGCCCCCGTCAAGATCCCGGCTCGCAAGGTGCCCCAGTTCAGCGCGGCGTCCGGGTTCCGTGACGGCGTCGGCGGTGTGGCCAAGAAGCCGGCGAAGAAGCCGGCGAAGAAGGTGGCGAAGAAGCGCTAGTCAACGTCGACGCATCGAAAGGCTTCGGCGTACGGGAGGCCGGCGGGCTCGCCGGCCTCCCGTGCCGCGTTGTGGACCCGCTGCTCGAAGGCGGCCCGGTCCGACTCGGACTCGATTCCCATCGTCGAGCGCCACTGGCTGCGATGGGACAGGAGAGCGCGGACCTTCACCTCGAGGTGCGACTCCTCGGCTGGCTCCCAGTGGTCGGCTTCGTCGGCCTCGAAGAGCAGCAGCGTCGAAGGGCGGTGGTGCCCTCCCTGCTTGGGAAAGAAGTGCGGGTCGCGCGCCGCCACCACCCCGTCAACCGTCAGAAATCCGGCGTGGCGATGGTCGGGGTGGAGGCGGTATCGCTTCCAGGGGTCGTGGCCCAGCACCACGTCGGGGCCCGTTTCGCGGATGACGCGGCACACCGCTTCACGGAGGGTGAGCCCGCTCTCCAACTCGCCGTCGACGGCGTCGAGAAAGTGCACGGCCACCGCCCCGAGCACCCCGGCCGCTTCCTGCGCCTCGCGCTTGCGCGTCTCGATCAGGGCGGCGACATCCTCCGACGGCTCCCACGATCCCTTCGCACCGTCGGTCAGGATGAGGAGGTGCGCCTCGGCGCCGTCGCCGGTCCAGCGGGCGAGGGTGGCCGCACATCCGAACTCGACGTCGTCGGGGTGGGCGCCGATTGCCAGCACCCCCTTGGGGGTCGGCAGGGCGCCGGTCACGGCAGTCACGGGAGGCGCGGGGTCGGGATGAGGATCCCGTCGAGGTCGGCGGGCGAGTCGACGTCGCGACGGAGCGTCGGGTCGTCCCGCAGCTCGACGATCTCCAGACCGACTCGGGCGGCCTCCGCCACGTGGCGTTCGAAGGATCCGGGGCCGTAGGCGAAGCGGAAGTCGCTGTCGATCGGGATCGAGAGGATGGGCGTGCCGTCGTCGCGGTGACAGGGAACGATCACCGCCACCGGCCTCGCGCCGGGGGCGACGACGGCGGTGAGAGATTCCACCAGGGGCAGGTCGGCGTGGGCGACGACCAGGCGAGCGACGCCGACCGCGGCAAGGGAGTTCCGGCCGACGTCGGCGGCGGCGTTGAGCGTCCCGGGATCGGGCACGCACGTCAGGCCGGAGGCTCGGGCCCAGGCGGTGACTTCGGGGGCGCTGCTGACGACGACGGTCGGAAGGTCGGCGGCGGCGGCCACCACCCGTTCGGCCATGGCCCGCATGAGCTCGGATCGTTCGGCGGCGCCGACGGCGGACGCCAGTCGCGACTTGGCGGCGTCGAAGGCGCGGATGGGGATCACGACCCCCGCCGGCGCCGGCGCCCGGGGCGTCACCCCTCGAGGACCTCGAAGGTCTTGGTGACCGGCTCCTGGCGCAGGATCTGACGGGCGCGCACAATCGACTCCTGCACCTCTCGCTGATCGAGGGCGCGCTCGAGGTCCTCCATCGTGCGCCATCGAGAGATCGCCGCCCCCTCGACCAGGCCCCCGGCGTTTCGGGTCACGTTGGCGACCAACTCGACCGACTCGCAGCCGGGCTGGCTGAGCAGAGCCGGCTTCACGTCGTCGCGGAAGATCGCCCCGAGGGGCTCGAGGTCGTCGGGATCGATGGCACTCATGAACATCCGCACATACACGGGCCTGCCCCCTTATTCGTGTCCTCGGGTTGGAGCACTACGCGGTCGACCAGGCCGCCTTGGCGAACATCCCCGCCAGATCGGGGCTCGTCTGGAGCCGCATGTTTCCACGATCGAGCTCGCCCGCGAAGCGCTCGCCCGTCCCCGGGTACTTGAACGTGACTCGAATCCGGGTGGGGTCGATCTCGATGACGTTGTACGACGGCCGCACGTAGCCGCGGACCCGGTGCGACGAGGCCGTGCCCGAGTTCACCACCAGGAGGTCGTTGATCAGCCAGACGAATGGCACGTGCTTGTGCCCGGAGAGCACGACGTCGACCCCGACTTCGCTCAGAAGTTGGAGGACGTCGCCGGCATCCCACACCGTGTTGCGCTCCCGACCCGTGCCGGGCACGGGCACGAGGTGATGGTGGAGGGCGAAGATCTTCTCGTCGGCCTCGACCGAGAACTGCTGGCGGAGCCAGTCGTAGCGTTCGCGCCCGATCTCTCCTTCCGCGAGGTCGGGTTTGGTGGAATCCATCCCCACGAGGAGCGTCGTCCTTGGTTGCCCGTTGACTTGCGGGGCGAGGCTGAGGACGCGGTCGTACTTTCCCGGGACGTCGCCCAGGCCGAAGAGGTCGCCGAAGTGGAGGTAGCCCACGTTCTTGGCGTCGTGGTTTCCCGGGATGACCAGGGTCGTGAAGTCGCTGTCGAGAAGGGGCTGGAGGTACCGCCGGGCGGCGTCGAACTCGGGCGCGTAGCCGTCCTGGGTGAGGTCGCCACCGACCACGACGACATCGGGCGACATCGCCAGGATCTCTCCGACCGCGGTTTCGAGCAGGTGGGCATCGAAGAGGGGAGAGCCGCAGTGGATGTCGGAGATCTGGGCGATCAGGACGTGATCGCGGGGGGAAGCGGGCCGCGGCATTTCGCCTAGCCTACCCGTGGATGGAGCCCGTTTACGGAGCCGTGAAGAACCTGCTGAAGCCGTTTGTGGCTCGGGGGTTGAGGTGGCGGGTGGAGGGTGTCCACATGATCCCGCCCCACGGGCCGGGGATCCTGGCGTCGAATCACTCGGCGTACCTCGATCCGTTGGGTATGGCTTACCTGACCGACCTCCGGCACCGGAAGGTGCGCTTCCTGGCCAAGCGCGAGCTGTTCGAGAAGCGCTTCCTCGGCTGGGTCTTCCGGCACATGCATCAGATCCCGGTCGACCGCGGTACGGGCGACGCCGTGCGTGCCCTCGACGCCGCCGTGCAGGCCCTACACGACGGCGAGCTGGTCGCCATCTTCCCCGAGGCCACCATCTCGCTCGACCTCGACCCCATGCCGGGAAAGACGGGCACCGCTCGCCTCGCGCAACTGTCGGGCATTCCCGTGACCCCCATCGGGATGTGGGGGTCGCACCGCATCCTCTTCAAGCACCGAAAGCCCAACTGGCGGCTCGGGGTGGCCCAAGTGGCGTGCATCGGTAGCCCCGTCCACGTGGGGCCCGACGAGGACGTCTACGAGGCGACCGATCGGATCATGGAGGCCATCTGCGCCCAGGTCCGCCGGGCGCGCGAGCTCTACCCCCAGCAGCCGAAGCCGGGTGAGGACGACTGGTGGGTCCGACCGCCCGAGTCGGCCGTGCTCAGGAGCACCAAGAAGGCGCCTGACCCGGTCGAGCCCGCCGAACCCGCCGAGCCCGCCGGGTCCAGGGCCGAGGTCGCAGAGGGCGTCGCAGAAGACGTCGCCCCGTGAAGGTCGCCGTCGTCGGCGCTGGGTCGTGGGGCACGTGCGTGGCGGCGCTGGCGAGCCACAACGCCGACGTCACCCTGTGGGCGCGACGTCCCGAACTCGCCGAAGCCATCGAGCACCGCCACGAGAACCCCGAGTACCTCGCCGGCGCGGCCCTCCCCGAGGCCTTGCGCGCCACTTCCGACCTCGCCGCCGCCGTGGCGGGGGCCGACGTGGTGGTCATGGGCGTGCCGTCGCACGGGTACCGGGCCGTCCTTTCCGAATGTGGCGGCCTGGTCGGAGACGAGGTCCCGGTCGTGAGCCTGAGCAAGGGAGTGGAGCAGGGTTCGCTCCTGCGCATGACCGAGGTGAGCGCCGCCAGCGTCGTGGCCTTCGCCGACGACGCCGTCGCCACGGAGATGCAGAAGCTCTTCATGACGCCCCGGTTCCGCGTCTACACCAACGGTGACGTTGTCGGCTGCGAGACGGCGGGCGCCCTCAAGAACGTGATGGCCATCGCGACCGGGATCGCCTCGGGCCTCGGCTACGGCGACAACTCTCGGGCTGCCCTCATCACCCGGGGCCTGGCCGAGCTGACGCGGCTGGGCGTGGCGCTAGGTGGGAACCCGCTCACGTTCCTCGGCCTGGCCGGGATCGGCGACCTCGTGGCCACGTGCACCAGCGAGCAGAGCCGGAACCGTACGGTGGGATTCCAGCTCGGCCAGGGCCGGAGCCTCGACGAGATCGTGGCCGACATGAACATGGTCGCCGAGGGCGTGAAGTCGACCGAGGCGGTCTTGGCCCTCGCGGCGCGGTGCGGCGTCGAGATGCCGATCGCCGAGCAGGTCGGAGCCGTGCTCTACGACGGCCGTGACCCGGAGGACATGGTCGGACAGCTCATGGGGCGCGAAGCGAAGCCCGAGCTCCACGGCATCGAGTGAAGCCCGCCTGGACCCTGGTCGGGAGCGTCGGCGGGCCCGGGTTCGGAGCTCTGGATCCCACGGGGCGTCTCGTGCGACGCTCCGGAGGGTCAGTGGCGTGGGCGATCGGGGCCGACGACCGCTGGCACGTCCCCGGCGACGACCCCACGCTCCGGCAGCGCCTGCCCGGCCCCGGCGTGGTCGAAACTGTGATCCGGGTGCCGGGCGGCGACGCCATCCAGCGCGTCTACGGCGTCGGCGGCCCTGGCGACGTGGCCGTACTGGAGTTCGAGAACGCTTCGCCGCTGCCGTTCGGGGTGGCACTCGGAATCGATGGTGACCTTCCTGCGCTCTTCCTCCGCGCACCCACGCCCGTCGACGACTCGCCGCTCACGACCGACCGCGCGGTGATGGTCCCGGTGGCTCACCGCACGGTGGTCAGGGTTGCCGTTCCGCTCGTGGGTGGCTCGATTGAGGTCGACGTGAGCAGGCTCCCGAGTTCCGGTGACGCCCAGCGGGCCTGGTCGCGACTGTTGGAGGAGGGGGCCCGGGTAGAGGTGCCCGACGAGCGGTTGGGCCGGGCGGTCGCCGCCGCCCGCGCCTCCCTCCTGCTCTTCGACGACGGCGTCGAGGTGCAGGGGGCGCCGTTCTCCGAATCCTCGCCGGACGACGCCGTTGCCATCCTCACCGCGCTTGAACGTTGGGGGCTCCAAGGCCACGCCGCCGAGGTTGGAGCGGGGATCTCGCGGCGGCAGCGCA
The DNA here is from genome assembly GCA_016179865.1 of Actinomycetota bacterium. Taxonomy (GTDB): domain Bacteria; phylum Actinomycetota; class Acidimicrobiia; order IMCC26256; family JACPCJ01; genus JACPCJ01. The sequence goes on from JACPCJ010000078.1 coordinate 39,303, forward strand.
AGCGCCTCGGCCCCGCTCGGCTCGATCCCCCGACAGCGTTGGCCCGCGTCGGGGAGATGCTCTCTTCAGCCTCACCGACCTTCGCGTGGCCGTCGGGCGCGGAGGGACACCACGGCGCCCGCACGGCCGCGTTCCTCCTTGCCGTCCGGGACGCCCTCGTGGCCGACGAGCCTGGTCGGGTGGCGGTGCTGCCGACCTTGGCGCCGGGGTGGGAATCCGCTCCGCTCGAGGTCCACCAGATGCCCGTCGGCGCCGCGAGCGACCTGTCGTTCGCGTTGCGTTGGCACGGATCGCGGCCCGCCCTCATCTGGGAGCTCGTTGGGAACGGCGCGGGCGGTCTGGTGACGCTCACCGCTCCCGGCCTCGACCCGACCTGGTCAACCGACGAGCCCCGCGGCGAAGCACTTCTCGGCGCCTGACCGCCGCTCACGGTGCCCTCGCCCGGTCCGGCCGGGTGGCCCTGGGCTCGCCCGCCCGGGCACCGCCCTCTCGTCGGGTCCGAGGCTTCCTCGCGTGTGGTCCCAGCAGCCCCGCCTTTCTGTCCTCCTCGGTCTTCTTGCGATGGCAGGGAGAACAGCGGGGCTCCATGTTGGCGTAGCTCGTCTCCCCGCGGTTGGCCCGAGGGTTCGCGTGGTCGCGTTCGAAGGCGAAGATCGCCCCGCAGTCGACACA
>JACPCJ010000036.1 GCA_016179865.1 Actinomycetota bacterium
GTTCGCCGCCTGCTCGAGCCCGAGGGCCTTGGAGAGCATGGCCACGAGGCAGAGCCCGGCGTTGGCGACGGCGTGGTCGTCGTCGAAGATCATCTCCAGGCGCGCCGGATCATGCGAAGATGTCTGCATCGGAAAGGTGCCTCCTTGGGAGGGGCGAATCGGCTCTCGCAAACCCGATTCTCCCTTGCAGGGAGGCATTTTCCGCGGATGCGCGGCTCAGCTCAGCGGCCGCTCATCGGTGGATCCAGGCTAAAGGTCACGAACCCCCGTCCCAACCCCGGTTCGTGACCTTTAGGACGCATCGCCACTCGTGAACTCGGCGACGGTGGCCACCATGCGGTCGACGTGGTCGGAATAAACGGCGTCGACGCCCAGGCGGAGTACTTCCCGGACGTGGCGCACCTCCTGCACGTCCCAAGCGAAGGCGGCGACGTCGAAGCGGTGGAACAGCGTGACCAGGCCGAGCGACCACTCGCGGCGATGCAGGTTGAAGGCGTCAATCTGCGCATCGGCGAGGGTGGCGGCGTGGCGTTCGAGGGTTTCCGTGATCGACCCGCGGGTCGTGGAGTGCACCAGCCGGACCCGGGTCTCGGCGGTCCGCACCTTGCGCAACAGATCGAGATCGGGGGAACACAGCCAGAGCCGGGGGAGGGAATCCGGGGCGACAGCCTGGGCCACCTGGATGACAGGCAAGGCCGCTTCGTCGGCCTTGACGTCGAGGCTCACGTGCAGGTCGCAGCCCACGGCGTCGTAGAGGTCAGCGAGGCGGGGAACGCCGGCCCGGGCGAGTTCGTCGGCTGTGAGTTCGGTGACCCGACGCCGGCGGAGCCCCACCCGCAGCGTGGGCTCGTGGGTGAGGACGGGCACGCCGTCCCCGCTCAGGTGGACGTCGGACTCGACGCCGCTCGCGCCTTTGCGGGCCGCGTTGACGAAGGCCTCGACCGTGTTCTCAGGTCGTTCCGCCGCCCCGCCCCGATGAGCGAAGGTGATCGGTTTCAACGGGCCGCATCGTCGCACGCTTCGGAAGGCGGAAGGTGAAGCGGCTGCCCTGGCCGAGTCGAGAGTCGCAGTCGAGGCGGCCACCCATGGCTTCGACGATGGCCCGGGTGACGAAGAGGCCCAGGCCGGTGCCGCCATGCCGGCGGGTCGAAGTGGAGTCGTGCTGTTCGAAGGGTTTGAACAGCCGCTCGAGTTCACCCGAGAAGATGCCGGGCCCCTGATCCACGACTGCGACCTCGACGGACGACGCGTCGCCCCCGACCTCCACCTGCACCGGCCCCTCGGAGTACTTCACCGCGTTGTCGACGAGGTGCCGGAGGGCGTGGGACACCAGGCGCCGGTCGAGGGCGGCGGTGGTGTCGCCGCCCAGGGATAGGCAGCCGACGTCACGATCCGGATGCCGGGCCAGGATGTTGCGCACGGTCGCCTCGGCGAGGACGAACACGTCGCACTGATCGGCGGCGACGCCGGCCCGCGGGCGCTCGGTGGTCAGGAACAGGAGATCGTTGACCAGCACCTCGAGCCGTTCGGTCTGTGCGAGCGCGGTTCCCAGGCACTCGGTCCGGTCTTCCTCGCTCATGTCCTCCCCACGGGCCAGCACCGTTTCGAGGAAGCCCTTCGCCACCGTGAGCGGCGTCCGCAGTTCGTGGCCGATGACGGCGGTGAAGTCGTCCCGGGCCTGTTCGTGTTCTTGGCGGGCGGAGACATCCTCCAGGAAGAGGGCGGTGCCCAGAGAACGATCGTGGTCCCGAAGGGAGGCCACGGTCGCTCGGTACGTGCGGGCCGGCGTGCCGAGGCCCACCTCGGCCTCGCCGGACTGACCGGTTTCGAGGAGCGAGCGGAGCGTGGGGTCCCCCAGGCGTTCGGCGACGGGCCGTCCGACGTCGAACTCATTCGAGAGGCCGAGGAGTTCGGACGCGTCGGAGTTGACGACGCGCAGGGCACCAGCGGCATCGAGCACCAGCGCCGGGCCCGGTGAGGTGCGGACGACGCCTTCCATCTGGCGTTCCTGGTCGCGGATGCGCTCCTGGGCGGCGAGATGATCCAAGGCCGCCGACACGTGACGGCTCACCGGGGCCACGACTGCACACGCCGACGCCGTTTCGTCGTGGCCGACCACGGCAACGAGGATCCCCAGGTCTGCGGACTCGCCGAGGCCGGCGCAAACGAGAACCGACGCGTCCCCTTCCGGTGACGCCACCTCGCAGCCGGCCGCGGGCGGAGCCTGCGAGCGGAGGGTCCCAACCACGGCGAGGAACTCCGCACTGGACACGAGGGCGGTGACCCGGTCCCGGTCGACTCCCTGGTACCGGGCAACCCGCAGCCGGCCCTCCTCATCAAGGCAGACGAATCCAGCCGGAAGCCCGAGCCGCGACAGGGCCTCCAGCGTTGCACCGGCGAGATCCTCCCGCGCGTGAGCGTCGCCGATGGAAGCGAGGGCCTCGACGGCCTCTGGTCCTCCCGACTGCCCGCTGGCACGGGCGAAGCACAGGGCGGTGAGGTCGGTTGCGACGGAGAGTTCGGAGGCGTCCAGACGATCTGCGGGCCCGCACACGCCAAGGGCGCCGACGACCTGACCGCTGGCGACGACGGGGACCGCCGAGGCGTTCAAATGCCGCACGGGGTCGCTCCGATGGACGGGCCGGCTTGACTCGATGGCTTCTCTCGCGGTGGACCGGAGCACGTCCTCCACGGTTCCGTGGGCGGCGACTTCGACGCATTCGGTTCCGCGGCGCATCGACACCACGGCGCCCGTGGCGCCGGAAGCGCGGGCGGCGGCGAGCAGCACCTCTCGGAGCACCCGTGCTGGCTCCGCGCCTTGCGCGAGGAGCTGGACGGCGCCCCCGGGAACGTCCATACCCGTCATATCGGCACGCACGAACGCCGCCTGAACCGGTCTGAACGCCGAGAAAAGTCCGTCTCAAGCCGGTTTCCCCTTCTACCGATGGAGTGAGTGAGGCTTGGAAGGAGGCCAGGGTGACCACGATCCGTGCGAGTTGTCCCGCGTGCGGCGATATCCAGCTGCAGCCCGCTGACCTGCTGGTGCGCGTGTGTGCCGATGACAACCAGGGTTCTTACTGCTTCAGCTGCCCTGAGTGCGGCTCTGGCGTGGCCAAGGAGGCCAGTCCCCGCATCGTGGAGCTTCTGGTGTCCACCGGCGTGCGAATGGACGTGTGGCGGCTTCCCGCCGAACTCCACGAAGAGAAGTCGGGCCCGCGGCTGACCCACGACGACCTCCTCGACCTGCACCTCGTGCTCCAGGAGGAGCACTGGTTCGACCGGGTCGTTGCTCTGGTCGAGGGCTCGCCCGACCACGAGAGCACTTCCTAGAACGCACGAGCACTAGCGTTCGGGTGTGACTCCGCTCTGGTTGGTCGCTCCCGCGCTGCTTGTGGCCGCGAGCCCCTTCGTCGGCCGTGCATTGCTGCGCACTGCTCGGGAAGCGCAGCAAACGCAGCGCACCATCGTTCGGTTCCGCCGGGAGCTGGAGCACTCGGCGGTGGGCTTGGGTGACGCAGCGTCTGGTGCTCGCGCTTCCTACGAACGCCTCTGGTCGCGGGCGGCGGGTTCGGGATAGGCCTCCAGCACGTGAGCGAGCGCAGCGAGCGAACCAGAGTATGGGCGTCCCGGGTATCGGAGCAGCCGCCGAAGGCGGCGCCCTGATGCCCAGCATCGGCCCCGCCGAGATCCTTGTGATTCTCCTCGTGGCGCTTCTCGTGTTCGGCCCCGACAAGCTGCCGGAGATCGGGCGTCAGGTCGGCCGGGCCGTGCGCGAATTCCGACGGGTGCAGGCGTCGCTGCGCGAGGAGGTGCGGGACGTCCTTGAGCCCCGTTTACTCCCTCCGGCCCGCCCGGCCGAGGCCACGACCACGCCGGAGGCCACGACCACGCCGGAGGCCACGACCACGCCGGAGGCCACGACCACGCCGGAGGCCACGACCACGCCGGAGGCCACGCAGAACCCGACGCGAAGGGTGCGCCCTCGGCGGAGGAAACCCACTCCGAGGCCGACTGAACCTTGAGCCCCGAGCCTCAGGCCAGCGAGCAGCCAGACGTAAGCGACGGCCGGATGACGCTCGTCGAGCACCTCGCCGAGCTGCGAAAGCGCATCATGATCTCGCTGATCGCCGTCACGGTGGGCGGCGTGGTGTGCTTCATCTTTTTCGGGACCATCGTCCGGTTCCTGCTCGATCCCTACACCGAGATCACGGGGAAGACGGCCCTCGTGTTCACCGATCCGCTCGAGGGGTTCACGACCCGGCTTCGCGTTGCCGGGTTCGGGGGCCTGGCGCTGGCGGCTCCGGTTGTGCTCTGGGAGCTGTGGCGGTTCGTGACGCCGGGCTTGTATCCCCGGGAGAAGCGCTACGCGGTGCCCTTCGTGCTCTCCAGCGTGGCGCTCTTCCTCCTCGGCGGGTTCGTGGCGTACCAGACGCTGCCCCGGGCCCTCGACTTCCTCCTCACGATCGGCGGCGACGAACTCACGCCGCTCCTGACGGCCGGGAAGTATCTCTCCCTCGTGTCGCTCATGGCGATCGCCTTCGGCGTGGCGTTCGAGTTCCCTGTTGTACTGACGTTCCTCCTCCTCGCCCGGGTCCTCTCGACGGCGCAGCTCCGACGCTGGCGTCGGTGGGTCGTCATCGGGATCGTCACCTTCGCCGCCGTCATCACCCCGAGCGCTGACCCCTACTCGCAACTTCTCATGGCCATCCCCATGTACGTGTTCTACGAGGCCGTCATCATCATCGGCCGGATCATGCGCCGGTGAGGAAGCAGTTCGAGGAGCGGCTGCCCTTCCCGCTCGACGACTTCCAGCGGCGGGCACTGGACGCGTTGGACGCCGGCCACTCGGTTCTCGTCGCCGCTCCGACCGGCTCGGGGAAGACCGTGGTGGCCGAGTACGCGGTCGCCTCTGCGGTCTCCGCCGGGCGAAAGGCCTTCTACACCACCCCCATCAAGGCGCTCTCGAACCAGAAGTTCCGCGACCTTCGGGCGGTATACGGATCCGACCGGGTCGGCCTCCTGACCGGCGACAACGCCATCAACGGCGACGCGCCCGTCGTGGTGATGACGACCGAGGTGCTCAGGAACATGATCTATGAGGGCTCGAGCACGCTCGACGCTCTCGCCGCCGTGGTGCTCGACGAGGTGCACTACCTCCAGGATCCCTACCGCGGCGCGGTGTGGGAGGAGGTAATCATCCACCTCGATCCCGCGGTCCGCCTGGTGTGCCTCTCGGCGACGGTGTCGAACGCGGAAGAGTTCGGCGACTGGCTCGGGACGGTTCGCGGCGGCACCGAGGTCGTGATCGAGGAGCGCCGGCCCGTCGAGCTCGAGCACCTCTACGGAGTGGCCTTACGCGACGTGGAGGAGTTGCTCGTGCTCCCGACGTTCGTGCGGGAGGGGAGGCGCGCACGGCCGAACCCGAAGGCGGCTGAGTTCGATCCGTCGGGACCACCGTTCGGGCCGCGGCGGGGTCGTCGCCCGCCGCTGGGGCGGGTGCCCCGGGCGCGCCCCGTGGCACCGCGTCGGGCTGACGTCGCCGAGGAGCTGGCCCGGCGGTCGATGCTGCCGGCGATTTGCTTCATCTTCAGCCGGGCGGGCTGTGACGACGCCGTGCGCCAGTGTCTGGCGGCGCGGGTGCGGCTTGGGCATTCCCCGGAACGGCAGCGGGTCCGCGAGATCGCGGAGGCGCACTGCCGGGGCTTGAGCGATGCCGACCTCGAGGCTCTCGGGTACGGGCCCTGGCTGGCGGCGTTGGAAGAGGGCGTCGCTGCCCACCACGCCGGCATGGTGCCGCCCATGAAGGAGGCGGTCGAGGAAGCGTTTCTCGCCGGCCTGGTGAAGGTCGTGTTCGCGACCGAGACCCTGGCTCTGGGTGTGAACCTTCCGGCTCGGTCGGTCGTGATCGAGAAGCTCACCAAGTTCACCGGCGAGCGCCACGAGGTGCTGACCCCGGGCGAGTACACCCAGCTCACCGGGCGCGCGGGACGGCGGGGGATCGACGACATCGGCTACGGCCTCGTGCTCTGGAGTCGCTTCGCTCGCTTCGATCAGGTTGCCGGGTTGGCCTCGAAGCGTTCCTACGAGCTGAGGTCGTCTTTCCGGCCCACCTACAACATGGCCGTCAACCTCGTGCGGCGGTACGCCCCCGAGGAGGCCCGCCACCTCCTCAACCTCTCCTTTGCCCAATACGGGATCGACCGTGACGTGGTGGCCGTCGAACATCGAATCGACGACGCCCGTCAGCGGGTCGAAGCGGCGCGCGTCGAGGTGGAGTGCGAACTCGGTGACGTCGTGGAATACGAAGGCCTCGTGGACGCCTTGGCGGCGGCGCGCCGGGCCCGAGCGGCCCTTCAGAGCGGGGAGCGGGCCCGAGCGGCCGGTCAGGAAACCCGAGGAACGCGCTCCAATCTGGCCAGCCTGCGGCCCGGTGACGTGGTGTCCGCCGGGGGGCGGATCGGCCGCGTCGTCGTCGTGCAGCGGGGGGCGGGCCGGGGCGGGGGCGCCCGTGTGACCGCCCTCGACGAGCGCGGTCACACCGTCCGCCTGGGCGAGACCGGCGTCCGGGAGCCTCCGGTCGTCGTGGGCCGCGTTCGGCTGCCCGAGCCGTACCGGCCCAAGAGCGCCGCCTTCCGCCGCGAAGCAGTGGCGCGCCTGCGGCGAGCGGAGATCCGCACACCGGCGCAGAGCGGCGCGACCGCGCGGCGGAGGGCCGGAGACGAGAACAAGGTGGCCGAGATCGAGGCGAAGCTCGCTCGTCATCCCATCGCCGAGTGCCCCGCGCTCGCCCGCCACCTCGATGCCCTGAGCCGAGCACGGCGGCTCGAGCGCGAGGTGACGCGGGCGCAAGCCCGGGCGGGAGGCCGGGGCGACACGCTCTCCCGCCGCTTCGATCAGGTCCTGGATGTGCTCGGGCGGCGCGGATACGTCGAGGGGTGGTCGCTGACGCCGGCGGGCGAGATGCTCAGCCGGATCTACTCGGAGACCGACCTGCTGGTGGCGGAGGCGATCCGCGAAGGCGTGCTCGCGGGTCTGAAGCCGGCCGAGGTGGCGGCCGTGGCATCGCTGTTCACGTTCGAAGCCCGCGGCCCGGAAGTGCCGGCGCCGGCGCGCTGGCCGACGAGTGCCGTGGCCCAGCGCGGTCGGGCGGTATCGGCGCTCTGGCGCTCGATCCGCGGCGACGAGGCGGCCGCGGGACTCCCGGAGATGCGGTCCCCACAGGCGGGCTTCGTCGAGGCGGCCTACGCCTGGGCCGCGGGCGACGAGCTCGACGAGGTGTTGGAGGAGGAAGAGCTGACCGGGGGCGACTTCGTG
>JACPCJ010000012.1 GCA_016179865.1 Actinomycetota bacterium
CGGGTTGTCGGCATCAACACCGCCGTGATCGCCTCCGCTCACGGCATCGGCTTCGCCATCTCGATCAACACCGTGAAGCCGATCCTCCGGGCGCTCGTCGAGATCGGGCGCGTGGTGCGTCCCACGCTCCGCCTCGACGCGGTGAGCGTGACGCCGCAGCGCGCGTACGCCAATGGGCTCCCGGTGGAGCGCGGCGCGCTCGTGACCCGCGTCGAGCCCGGCGGGCCGGCGGAGGTCGCAGGCATCCGGCCGGGAGACGTGATCACGCGCCTCGCCGGCGAAGGCGTGAGGGACCTGCATCACTTCCACGCCGCGCTCTGGCGGCGCCGGGCGGGGGATGCCGTGGAGGTCACTCTCTGGCGAGACGGGGAGACCCTCACCGTCACCCCGGTCCTCACGACGGATCGGCCATGAGGCATGGCATGGACAAGGCCGTTGGGCTCGCGGCGTTGGCCCTGATGGCCGCGACCCCCGCCGCCGCCCTGACGCCACCGGCTGCCGCCGCGGTGGTCGTCATCGAGACGGCGGCGCTCCGCCCCTCCGTCCTCGCCACCACGGTGGGCCGGCGCGTCACCTTCGTCAACCGCTCGGGACGCCCGGCCCACGTGGAGTTCCTCCCGGGGCACGGCGACGGGCACCGGGTGTTCCAAGTGCCCGGGCAGATCTGGGCCGTCTTCAACCGTCCCGGCCGCCACCACTACGTGGTGCACTTCTCCGTGCGGCGGGAGGCCGACCTGAGAGGCGCGGTGGACGTGGCCGAGGATCCGAACGGACGGCCCGCGTATCCGGAGTGCACCGAGCTCAGCGTGATGGGAGAGTGCCTTGAACCGTGACGCCGTGGACACCACCCGAAGTAGCCGGGGCCGCGGGAACATCAGCCGCTGGTCCATCGAGCACCCGTACATCGTCATCGCCTTCTACCTGGGCGTGGCGCTGCTGGCCGCGCTGGTGATCTTCTTCCAGATGCCGAGGCGGATGATGCCGTACGTGGAGAGCCCCATCGTCGCCGTCGTCTCGATGATGCCGGGGCTGTCGGCGGAGGAGATGGAGATCTACTTCTCCAAGCCCGTCGAGGAGCGCATGGTGGACCTCAAGAACGTCCACTTCGTCCGCTCCACCTCGCAGGAGGGCTTCTCCATCGTCAGCGTGGAGTTCTGGTACGGCACGGACATGAAGAAGGCGCTCTTCGACGTCCAGTCGCTCATGAACGTGGTGCAGGCCGACCTGCCCATGACGGGCGCCAATCTCAAGCCCTCCTGGGTGCTGGCCATCGACCCGCTGAACATCCCCGTGCTGTCGCTGGCCGTGACGGCGGAGGGCTATGACGCGGTCCAGCTCCGGACCCTGGTCGAGAATGAGGTGGTGAACCGGCTCAAGACCGTGAAGGACGTCTACTCGGTCGTGCCCTTCGGGGGGCAGAAGCTGCAGATGCAGGTCGTGGTGGACCGCGAGCGGCTGGCCGCCTACAAGATGAACCTCATGGATCTCAAGAACGCCCTCGACATGCAGAACCTCTCCCGGCCGGCGGGAACGCTCACCTTCCAGGACCGCGAGCTCCTGGTCAGGACGGACACGCGGGCCCGGACTCCCGAGGAGGTGGCCGCCTACCCGATCACGAGCATGGACGGGCGCGTGGTCTATGTGAGGGACGTGGCGGAGGTGATGAATGCGGCCCGGGAGCAGCGGAGCCTCTACCGCCTCAACGGGAAGGAGGCCGTGGAGGTCTCGATCGTCCAGCAGCCGGAGGCCTCCTCCGTCAGGGTGATCCAGGAGGTCAAGGCCAAGCTGGCGGAGATCCGGGAGGACTTTCCGCGCTTGACGTTCGACGTCGCCTACGACAACTCGACCTTCGTCGGCTTCCTCATGGACAACATGGTGGAGGAGCTGGTGATCGCGGTGCTCCTCACCGGACTCGTGGTGTTGTTCTTCCTCGGGACCATCCGGGGGACGCTCATCTCCGTCATCACGATTCCGGTATCGCTCGGCATGGCGCTCCTGGCCATGGTGCCCCTGGGGATGACGCTCAACAGCTCGACCCTCATCGGCCTGCTCCTCTCCATCGGTCGCCTGGTGGACGACTCGATCATCGATATCCACTCCATCGAGCGCCACCTGCGCATGGGCAAGTCCCCTAAGGACGCCGCCGTGGACGGCATCACCGAGGTGCGGCTGGCGGTCCTGGCCATCACCTTCATGCTCTGCGTGGCGCTTCTGCCGCTGGCCTTCTCGGGGGGGATCGTCCAGTTCATGTTCGAGGGGATCGTGTGGGCCATCATCCTGGCGCTCCTGGCCTCCGCGCTCGTCTCTTTCACGCTCACCGCGCTGCTGGCGGCGAACCTCTTCGCGCCGCATGCGGAAGAGGCCGCGCGCCGGCGCGGGTTTCTCGCGCGCTGGTTGCTGGACCCGAGCCAGCGCGCGCTGGAGCGGCTCGAGTCCGGGTACCGCCGGAGCCTCGCCTGGGCCATCGCGAACCGTTTCGTGGTGCTCGGGGGCGCCGTGGCCACGATCCTCGTCGGGGTGGCGCTCTACCCCAAGATCGGCAGCGAGATGATGCCCCTGGCCGACGTCTCCCAGGCCTTCGCCCAGCTCGAGGCGACGCCGGGGACGTCCTCCGCGCGCACCGCCGAGATCGCTGCGGAGATCGAGCGGCTCCTGCTGAAGCAGCCCGAGATCGTCAAGGTCTCCTCCGAGGTGGGCTTCGAGCCGGGCGGCACCTACTTCACGGGCTACAGCATGGGGTCGGTGAACTCTGCCTTCATGATGATCACCCTGGTGGACTCGTCCAGGCGGAAACGGGACATCTGGCAGGTGATCGATGGCGTCCAGCAGGAGGCGCTACGGACCATCCCCGGGATCCGCAGGCTGGCCATCAAGGAGATGGGAGCGGATGTCATGGCCTCCAGCGCCGCGCCCATCCAGGTCATCCTGTTCGGGCCCGACCTCGAGCGCCTTTCCGAGATGGGCGGGGACCTGCGGCGGCTGGCCGAGGAGATCCGCGGCTTCTACCAGGTGACGACCTCCTGGGCCCAGAGCCTGCCTCAGCTCCATGTGGTCGTGGATCGCGTTCGGGCCCAGGAGATCGGCCTGACGGTGAACGAGGTGGCGGACCAGGCCTACTACGCGCTCAAGGGTGGTCTCACCAACGAGTTCTACCGGCTCGACAACCGGCGGCAGTTCACCATCCTGGTGAGATATCGAGGCGATCAGCGGCGTGACCGGACCGACCTCGAGCAGGTGAAGATCGTCGGCAAGAAGGGCGAGGTGCTGCCGCTGCTCTCGGTGGCCCGGGTGGAGGAGCGGCGCGGGCCCACGCTCATCGAGCACGACAACTTCCGCCGCGTGGTCTCGGTGCTCGGCTACTACCGCAAGGGCGGCCCGCCCAGCATGGAGCTGTCCATGGATCTGGTCATGGCCGCCCACGAGAAGCTGGACTTCCCCCCCGGCTGCGGCGTGGAGCTGCGCGGGGACATGACCCAGATGGAGGAGTCCTTCCAGCGGCTCCTCAGGGGCCTCTATCTCGCCGTCATCTTCATGTTCCTGCTCCTCGTGGCGCAGTTCCGGAGCCTCATCGAGCCGTTCAACATGATCTTCTCGCTGTCGCTCATGGTCACCGGCATCCTGGGCGGACTGCTCCTCGCGCGCCAGACGTTCTCGACGGTCTCGATCCTCGCGGTGGTCATCCTCACGGGGATGATGATGACGGTGGCCGTGCTCATGATCGACCTGGTCCTCCGGCTGCGCGGCGAGGGAGTGCCGCGCGACGAGGCCATCCTGGCCGCGGCGCCCGTGAGGCTCCGGCCCATCCTCATGACCTCGCTGATCAGCATCGTCGTGCTGATCCC
>JACPCJ010000080.1 GCA_016179865.1 Actinomycetota bacterium
GGCCGGGATGACTCCGGACAAGTTCTACGGTGCGGACGGGATCTTCGACCCGACCCTACCCGGAGCGGTCGACCCCGACGAGAAGGCCATCATCGACGGGACGTCGGCGATCGGTGCTGCGGGGACGGCGGAGTTCCTGGAGCGGATCGCCCCCATCACCGAGAACAACCTCATCTACAGCGGTCAGGCCTACGACTGCACGGTGCTCATGGCCTTGGCCGTCGAAACGGTGGGGAACCTCGAAGACGGCGCCGCCATCGTCGAGGCCGCGATCCAGGCCACGAAGGACGGGAAGAAGTGCTCGACCTTCGAGGAGTGCAAGGGCCTGATCGCCGACGGTGAGGACATCGACTACGACGGCGCCGGTGGGGCCCTGGAGCTCGACGAGACGGGTGACCCGACCGAGGTCACCTACTCCATCGCCACATTCCAGGACGAGGGCACGCTGACCGCCGTCGACTCGAAGGACGTCGACGTCACCGAGCTGGCCGGGTAGGTCCGAACCGCAAACGTCTGTGTCGCGTTACGGCGCGTATGCGCTCGTAACGCGACACAGACACGGACCAGCTGGACTAGCGGGCTTTGGCGAGGGTGCCGAGATAGAGTTCGACGACCTTCGGGTCGTGCAGCAGGGCTTTCCCGGTGCCCGCGTGGGCGTTGCGGCCCTGGTCGAGAACGTAGGCGCGGTCGCAGATCTCCAGGCAGCGCCGGGCGTTCTGCTCGACCATCACGACCGCGACCCCCTGGCGGTTCACGCCCGCGATGCGGTCAAAAACCTCGTCTTGCAGGATGGGCGACAGTCCGGCAGACGGCTCGTCCAGGAGCAGGACCCGGGGCGCCATCATGAGCGCCCGGCCCATGCCAAGCATCTGGCGTTCGCCACCCGAGAGTGATCCAGCGCGCTGGCGGGAGCGCTCCCGGAGCAGCGGAAACAGCTCGGCCACGAACTCGAACTGCTCCTCCCAGCTCTCCGGACGCTGGTACACGCCCATCTGCAGGTTCTCGGCGACGGTCAGGCGGGGAAAGACGTTGTCGGTCTGGGGCACATAGCCGATCCCGCGGGCGACAAGGGCGTGCGGGCGCTCGCCGGTGACGTCGTCGCCGGCGAAGCGAACGATTCCGTCGCGTGGCAGGAGGAGCCCGAACATGGCCTTCACGAGGGTCGACTTGCCGGCCCCGTTCGGACCGATCACGCCCACGATTTCGGCCTCGCCGAGCCGGAGGCTCACGCGGTTGAGCACGTTGACCTCGGGCAAGTAGCCGGCCACGAGGTCGACCGCTTCCAGCAGGGGCTCGGCGCTGCTGACGGTCATTCCCGGTCCTCTCGTCGAGCGCCAAGGTAGGCGTCGATGACCGCCGGGTCCTCGGCGAGGGTGCGGGGTTGACCCTCGGAGATGACCCGGCCCTGGGCCATGCACACCACCCACTCGCTGTTCCCCATCACCACGTCCATGTCGTGCTCGATGAAGAGGATGCTGAGGCCGTCGTCGCGGAGCTGGGCCATGTGGTCGAGGATGGTCTGAGAGAGCGCGGGGTTCACCCCCGCCAGGGGCTCATCGAGCATGAGGAGCACCGGCTCGACCATGAGCGCCCGCGCCATCTCCAAGAGCTTCCGCTGGCCGCCCGAGAGCTCGCCCGCATAGTCGTCGCGCACACGCGTGAGCCCGAAGCGTTCGAGGAGCTGCGCGGCGCGCTCGCGGATGGCTCGCTCCTGACCCGACCACGCGGCGCGAAACAGCGCGTTTCGCATGCGCTCGCCCGCTTGTCCCCGCGCCGCCAGCATCATGTTCTCGAGCACGCTGAGCTTGGCCAGCACCCGGGTGAGCTGGAACGTCCGCACCATGCCCTGGCGGGCGATCCAGTGCGGCGGCCGACCGGCCAGTTCCACCCCGTCGAAGGCCCAGCGGCCCCGGTCGGGGGGCTGGAAACCACTCAAGACGTTGAAGAGCGTGGTCTTCCCCGCCCCGTTGGGCCCGATGAGGGCGGTGATCGCTCCCCGGGTCACCTCCAGGTGGTCGACGTCGACGGCCGTCAGACCCCCGAACGCCTTGTGGAGCCCGTCGACGACCAGGATGGGGTCCGCTTTCGGTGTGCTCAGACGGGCCTCGACGCTCTCAATCATCGCGGGTGCCGATCTCAAGCTGGTTCCAAACCCGTCGCGTTTCCTCAACTTCGGCGTCAGTCAGCGCGAACAGGCCCGCCTCGGTGACCGAGGCCAGCCCGTCATCGCTGAGGTAGAAGTCGACGAAGGCCGACACTTCGACGTGATCCGCCGCCGCGGCATCCACGTAGATGAACTGGGGACGGGACTCGGAGTCGCGGGCGATGAGCAACTCGATGAAGTCCACGTCACCGGCCTGGCAGGCCGCGATCTCGCCCTCGGCGATGGGCCGGGAGGCGTTGTTGATATCGCTCAGGCCACGGCAAAACTGCTCGAAGCCCGGGCCAGTTGCGGTCGGAAGCATTTCGATCTCAACCCCGGGCTCCGCCAGCGTGAACTTCTCGATGTTTCGTTGAGTGATCGGTCGGACCGTGTTGGAGCCGGTGATCAGGATGAGGCCTTCGATGGGCTTGGGCTCGGTGGCCTGCGTTTTCGGAGTGGTCGGGCCGGTTGTGGATGTCGATTCACCTCCGGAGGCAAGGGCGACGACGCCCCCGGCAGCCGCCAGGACGCCGACCGAGACGAAGATCAGAATGGGAACCCAGCGCCGGCCTGTCGGCGCCGGTTTGGACGCCGCCGGTGGCGCTGGTGTGGACGGAGGAGTCGACGCCGGGGCGCTTCCGGGCGGGCTCGGTGGACCGCTCACGGTGACCGTGTCGGCCGCGTCGCGCGGGCTGGCTTCCGCGGACGGGCGGAGCCGCATGTCCGTTACTGGGAAGCGTGCATTGCGCTGGTACTCCTGGAGCGCGGAGCCGAAGTCGGCTGCGCTCTTCGGACGCCGCATCGGGTCCTTCTCCATGCTCCAGGCGACGAGGCGTGCCAGATCGGCGGGCACGCCCCACTCGGTCAGGTCGGGAACGGCGGCGGTCATGATGCGCGCCACGGCGGTGGCGAGCGTCTCGTCCGTTGGTTCGATGAAGGCGGGCTTTCCGGCGAGGAGGGCGAACATGGTCGAGCCCAAGGAGTACAGGTCTGACGCTTCCGTGGCCTTGGCCCCCGAGAGCACCTCAGGGGCGGCATGGGCGACGGTGGCCGTCACGACGCCGGCGGAGGTCACGGTGCCCTCGGCCCGCAGCGTGGCGATGCCGAAGTCTCCGAGCTTCGCCTCCCCGTACGAGCTGACGAGCACGTTCTCGGGTTTCACGTCGCGGTGCAGCGTGCCCGCTCGGTGAGCCGTCTCGAGGGCACCGCAGAGCTGGACACCGATCGTTGCCGTCTCCTCGGCGGTGAGTGGCCCGTTCCGGGCGACGCGGTCGGCGAACGAGCCCCGCTCGAAGAACTCCATGGCGAGGTAGGGCTGACCGTCCCCGGTCGTGCCCGCGTCGTGGACGGCGACGATGTGGAGGTGCCACGAGAGGGCCCCGGCGGCCCTGCACTCGCGCTCGAACCGGCGCTGCGCGGACCCGTCCACGTCGATGCCGGTCAGCACCTTCAGGGCGACGATGCGGTCGAAGGCCAACTGGCGGGCGCGGTAGACGACGGCGTGGCCCCCGCGCCCCACGACCTCGAGCACCTGGTATCCGGGAACGTTCATGTCGTCGCTAGGGCGCGGTTCGGCGGGGTCACAGCACCATCTCCCGGCGTTTTCCGAAGATGCCCTGAGGCCGGAAGACCAGAAGGAGGATGATCCCGATTCCCACCATGGCCGTGCTCACGGCCCCGACCCGGTCGGCCTGGGCGAGGAAGTCGGGGAGGAACCGAACGTCGTCGGCCTGACGGAGGAACGTCTCGAGGCTCGAGTGGAGGAACCAGAAGAGGATGGAACCCACGATCGGGCCCAACCGGGTGGCGGTGCCTCCGAGGATGAGGATGGTGTAGGCGAAGAAGGTGATCTCGGGGGAGAAGGAGTCGGGATGGGCTGCCTGGGGGCCGAGGGCGAACATGATCCCCGCCAGCCCGCCGATCAGCCCGCCGCGGATCAGCGCCTGCATCTTGTAGGCGAAGGCGTTCTTCCCAAGGCTGCGCACGGCGTCTTCGTCTTCGCGCACGGCTCGGATCACTCGTCCCCACGGGCTTCCCATCAAGAGGGCAAGCAGGATCGTGAGGATGATCACCAACCCCCACGTCACCAGGGCGGTCCACAGGAGCGAGTTCGGGTAGCTGATCGCCCCGAAGCCGTGGCGGCCGGCGGGGATCGGATTCAGGTCGTGGAAGGCTCGCCCGAAGCCCGAGATGCCGAAGACCCCACCGCTCCAATCCTCGGCGGAGCTGGACCGGAAGAAGATTCGGAGGATCTCGGCCGAGGCGATGGTCGTGATGGCGAAGTAGTCGGCCCGGAGGCGCAGCGTCGGGAGGCCGATCACGAGGGCGAGCCCCAGGCTCCAGGTGAGGCCCATCGCCACCCCGACCCACATGTTCCAGCCGAACGTGATCACGCTCACGGCGACGCCGAACGCCCCCACCATCATGAAGCCCACCTGGCCGAAGTTCAGAAGCCCGGTGTACCCGTAATGAAGGTTGAGGCCCACGGCGGCGAGCGCGAACACCGACGCCTCGGGACCGAAGGCCGACCGCAGGCCGTTCTCGAGGACCCGTCCCCAGTCCACCGCTAACCCACCCGTTCCCGGACCCCGAGGATGCCCTGGGGGCGCGCGAGGAGCACCACGATGAGCACGAGCAGGGCCCAGAGTGACTTGAGCTCGGGCGCGAACCAGAGGGTGCTCAGTTCCGTTGCCATGCCCACGACGAGCCCACCAACCAGCGCGCCGTAGGCGCTACCCAGCCCGCCGAGGATGACGCCGGCGAACATCATCAGGAGGAGCCGGAACCCCATTCGCCACTCGACGTTCTCGACCACGCCGAAGAAGATCCCCCCGGTGGCGGCGAGCATGGTGCCGACGACCCACACGACCAGGATCACCCGCCGCACGTCGATGCCCGACGACTCGGCGAGGTCGAAGTTGTCGGCCACCGCCCGGATTGCCTTCCCCAAGCGCGTGACCCGGAGACCGGTGGCGACGCCGAGCAGGATGGCCAGGGAGAGGGCGATCACCGCGAGGTCGCGAGGGGTCATGTCGAACAGGCCGAGGTCGACCTCGCGCTGGATGGCGTAGTTCCGGTACACCTCCCGGCCGGCCCCGAAGAACAGCAGGATGACGTGGCGGGTCAAGAGGGCCAAGCCGATCGAGATCACGAAGAGCTGGAAGTTCCCGACCCGTCGTTCCCGGAGCGGCCGCCACAGGCCGCGCTCGAGCACGCCGCCGGCGACCCCGGCGAAGGCGATGGCGAGAGCAGCGGCCAGGAGGAGGTGCAGGCGGGGACCGCTGCGGTTGAAGTACCAGGCGACGACCGCACCCATCGTGACCAGCTCGCCGTGGGCGAAGTTGATGAGCCCCGTGGTGCCGAAGATCAGCGACAAGCCCACGGCGCTCATGGCGATGATGAGCCCGAACTTCACGCCGTTGGCGATGCTCTGACCGAGGCGATCCAGGAAGGTGGGCTCGCGCCGCGCGGTTCCCTCCCCGAGAGGGAACAGGATCGTGCGCTCCTGGCCCCCGCCGACGGCGACCGTGCGGCTCTCCAGGGCCGGGTCCCGCAGGGCGACCCCGGCGGGCAACGAGTCGAGGTCGATGGTGATCGCGTAGGGGCCCGGCGATGGCACCTCGATCCGCCAGGACCCCGAGCCGTCGGTGACAACGGTCCCGACGACGGCCCCGTCACGCGCGGCCGTGATCCGGACCCCTTGGACCGGCTCGCCCTCGTGCTTCAGGGTGCCGTGGAAGGCCTGGGGCAAGGCGGCCTCTCCCGTGGCGGGCGGTGAGTCCGGCGTCTCCTGGGCCGTGGCTGGGGGGGCCAACGGTCCGGCCATCAGAGTCGCCGCGGTCGCGCCGCACAGTGCGACGCCACACGCGAAGCGACAGGTCACCCGGAATCGCACGTCATAGCGAGTCTACGGGCCTCGGTCTGGGGGGATCTGGGAGGACGGCTCTGCTGCCGGCGCTGGTGCGAGGTGTCTGGTGGCGGTCGTGACATGCTGGCCCACGAGAAACGGCCGGGCCAGGGGGCCCCAGCCTGCCGGAAGAGGCGCGCGCCCCCAGACCGGGGGTGCCGTCGGAAGGGAGCGCAGGTGAAGATCGGCATCCTTGGAGCGACGGGACCGGAAGGACGGGGACTCGCGGCTCGGCTCGCAGACTTTGGGGACGAGGTGTTCGTGGGCTCGCGTGACCCCCAGCGGGCCGCCGACATCGTCAGTGAGATCCACGCCAAGTGGGGTTCCCGCGTGGAGAGCATCGTGGGCGTCGGCAACGAGGACGCGGCCCGGGAGGCGGAGCTCGTCGTGCTGGCGGTCCCACCCGAGGCCGCCGGAAAGGTGGCTGGTGACCTGGCGCCGACGCTGGCGGGGAAGATCGTCGTCTCGATGGCGAACGCGCTCGAGCGGCAGGGCGACGACTTCGTAGCGATCATCCCCCCCGAGGGATCGATTGCGCGAGCGGTGGCCCAGGCGGCGCCTGAGAGTCGAGTGGCCACCGCGTTCCAACACGTGCCGGCGAAGCCGTTGGGCGATCTCGAGCGAGCCATCGAGGGGGACGTCCTCGTCTGCTCCGACGACCGCGAAGCGGCGGCGGCGGTGTGCGACCTCGTGCGGCGGATTCCAAACCTCGAAGCCTTCGACGTCGGCGGGCTCGGCAACGCCGTTGGCATCGAGGCCTTCACGGCCGTGATGCTGTCCGCCAACACGCGGTTCCGCGTACGCTCCAGCATCCGACTCGTCGGGCTTCCGCGGGAGGGTCATTAGAGACATGGGCGAGGGGATCCGGCTGTTCGACACGGCCCGAAGAGAGGTCGTTCCGTTCGAGCCGGGTCCCGTCGTGCGCATGTACGTCTGCGGCATCACCCCGTACGACTCGACCCACCTCGGCCACGCCGCCACCTACCTGACGTACGACGTTCTCACGCGCCGCCTCGAGGAGCTCGGCCATGAGGTTCGCATGGTGCGCAACGTCACCGACGTCGACGACTCGATCCTCCCCAAGGCGCGGGAGCTGGGTGTCGACTATCTCGAGCTGGCCGAAGCCGAGTTCGCTCGCTTTACCGCCGACATGGAGGCGCTCGACATGCGCCCGGCGATGGCCGAGCCCCGCGCCACAGAGTCAATCGATCAAATCGTGCAGCTCGTGCAGGGGCTCATCGACGCCGGGCACGCGTACTCGGTCGACGGCGCCATCTACTACGACGTGGCGACGTTCACCGACTTCGGAAAGCTTTCGCAGTATCCGCGCGAGCAGATGCTGCGCCTGGCGGCGGCCCGGGGAGGCAAGCCCGACGATCCGGCCAAGCGCGATCCCCTCGACTTCGTCTTGTGGCAGCCGAGCGCGCCCGGCGAGCCGGCGTGGGAAGCGGCGATTGGCGCCGGGCGGCCGGGCTGGCACATCGAGTGCTCGGCCATGGCTCTCCATGCCCACGGTGACACCCTCGACCTCCACGGCGGGGGCACCGACCTGATCTTTCCCCACCACGAGTGTGAGATCGCTCAGAGCGAGGCGGTCACCGGTAGGCCGTTCGCACGGCACTGGGTGCACTCGGCGATGGTGGCGTACGAGGGCGAGAAGATGTCAAAGTCCCTCGGCAACCTCGTCTTTGTGAGCGACCTCCTGAAGCGGGCCGACCCGCGGGCCATCCGCCTCGCGTTGCTTCGGCACCACTACCGCCACGGCTTCGAGTGGCACGACACCGACCTCGACGAGGGAACGGCGCTCCTGCACCGCCTGATGGCGGCGGCGGAGTCGCCCGACGGTGCCGACCCGGCGCCGTTCGCAGCCTGGGTCCGTCGCGCCATCGACGACGACCTGAACGTGCCCCGCGCCCTCGACGCCCTCGACGACCTCGCCAGCGCCATCCTCTCGGGTGGGTCTCATTCCGAGGCCCCGGGGGTGCTGCGCGAGCTGGTTTTCCTACTCGGTGTCGACCTCAGCCGACCTCTAGGAGACGCATCCTGAGGCACCGCGCCGCCGCCCGCGCCCTGACCCTCGTGCTGGCGCTGGGGTCGCTCGCGGGAGTCCCGGCCCGAGCGAGCGTGACGGCGCCGGCGGCGCAGGACGGGCCAGGGTGGGTGCCCGAGGTGCAGGCGCTGCTCGACGCCCGCGCCGCGGCCGTGCTCGCCCGCGACCGGGAGGCGTTCATGGCCACGGTCGACCCCGACGCCAGCGATACGTTCCGGCGCGCCCAGGACACGCTGTTCACGGGGATGTCGTCGGTGCCATTCGAGGCGTACCGACTGGAGGTTCGCGCCGACGAGGTTGAGGACCTGTCGGCCGCCGTGCCCGATGATCGGGGCGAAGATGAGATGCACCTTCCCCTGGTCGAGGAGCGGTTCCGCCTGGCGGGGATCGACGCCGTCGACGCCGTGCACGACCTTTGGTACACGTTCGTACGCCGGGGCGACCGCTGGTATCTGAACGAGGACAACGACGTCTCCGACCTGGGTCTCCTCACACAGCGGCATCTCTGGAGCTTTGGTGAGGTGGCGGTCACCGATGGATCAAACGTCGCCGTGCTGTCGGCCCCGGCTGACGCCGACCGAGCGCGGGCCCTCCTGGAGATCACCGAGGAAGGGATGGTTCGGCTGCGGGAATCCTTGGACTGGGCGGCGCCGCCGAAGGTTGCGGTCATGGTGCCGGGGTCGACGTCCCAGCTGGAGGAGATCCTCCAGACCAACTTCGATCTCACGAATTTCGTTGCCTTCGCCTCGGCCGACGTCGACCGCGGCGAGGAGGCGGGCGGATGGGCGTGGACGGCACCGCGGATCTACGCCCAGGAGGCGAATCTCACGCGGCACAGTCGCGACTTCCAGGTGGAGACGTTGCACCACGAGCTGGTCCATGCCCTCGGCTTCGACCGCTCGGGGCCCTTCATCCCCAATTGGGTCCACGAAGGGCACGCCGACTACCTCGCCCTGGATCAGCCCCGAGCCAGCGCGGTCGCGGGCAGCGACGGCCGGCTTCCCCTCGACTACGAGTTCGTCACGGGGGGGCGGGCCAAGATCCTCCTGGCGTACCGGGAGAGCACGTCGGCGGTGTCGTATCTCGCCGACACCAAGGGCGACGACGGGCCGACCCGGGTGTTCGAGGCCCTCGGGGATCGGCGGCTCGAACCGGGGACGTGGGAGTACCACCTCGACCAGGCGCTGACCGAGGTCTACGGGAAGGGCTTCGAGGCCTTTCAGAGCGATTGGAACGGGGGCCGGTAGGCGGCCTTCTGTATCCTCCCGAGCGCATGTCCGATCAGCTCACCATCACGCTCCCCGACGGCTCCACCCGAGAGGTGTCGCCTGGCACCACGGCCGCCGAGGTGGCGGCGTCGATCGGGTCGCGGCTCGCCAAGGCCGCCGTTGCCGCACGTCTCGACGAGGAGCCCGTCGACCTAGGGCGGCGCATCGAGCGCGACTGTGCCCTGGCCATCGTCACCTCGGATTCCGACGAGGGCCGCCATGTATTGCGTCACTCGACAGCCCACGTGATGGCCCAGGCCGTGCTGGATCTGTTCCCGGGGGCGAAGTTCGCCATCGGGCCGCCGATCGAGGATGGCTTCTACTACGACTTCGAGCTGCCGGGCGGGGTCCATTTCTCCGACGACGACCTCGCCCGCATCGAGGCCCGGATGCGCGAGATCGTCGCCGCCGACCAGCCCTTCGTGCGCGAAGAGATGGGAAGGGAGGACGGGCTCGCGCTCTTTGGTGACCAGCCCTACAAGCGAGAGATCATTGAGAGCGTCGATGCGTCTGAGGTCGGTGCCGACTCGTCGGTTTCCGTGTACCGGAATCCGGGGCCGGCGGGTGAGGGCTTCGTCGACCTGTGCCGCGGCCCGCACGTCCCTTCGACCAAGCGGCTGGGCGCCTTCCGGCTCATGAAGGTCGCGGGCGCGTACTGGCGGGGCGACGAGAAGCGCCCCATGCTGCAACGGATCTACGGCACCGCGTGGGAGTCGGCCAAGGCGCTCGACGAACACCTGCATCGCCTCGAAGAGGCCGAGCGCCGCGACCACCGCCGCCTCGGCGTCGAACTCGACCTGGTCTCGTTCCCCGAAGAGCTCGGGGCCGGGCTCGCCCTCTGGCATCCAAGGGGGGCGGTGATCCGCTCCGTCATGGAGGACTACTCCCGGGCGCGGCATCGGGAATCGGGCTACGAGCTCGTGTTCACGCCCCACATCGCCCGGTCGAACCTCTGGGAGACAAGCGGCCACCTCGACTTCTATGCCGACGGCATGTATCCGCCCATGGAACTCGACGAAGGGCATCGCTACTACCCGAAGCCGATGAACTGCCCATTCCACCTGCTCATTTTTCGCAGCCGGATCCGCTCCTACCGGGAGCTGCCGCTGCGCTTCTTCGAGTTCGGAACCGTCTACCGCTACGAGCGGTCCGGGGTCCTCCACGGCCTCCTCCGGATCCGGGGATTTACCCAGGACGACAGCCACATCTTTTGCACGCCGGATCAGCTCGTTCCTGAACTGTCCTCCCTCATCGAGTTCGTCCTGTCGGTACTGCGGGCCTTCGGCTTCGAGCAGTTCGAGGCTGAGCTGTCAACGCGTCCGGAAGAGAAGTCGGTGGGCTCTGACGAGGACTGGGAGATGGCGACGCGGGCCCTCTTCGAGGCCATCGACGGGTCGGGCCTCAGCTACGACGTGGCCGAGGGTGAAGGTGCGTTCTACGGCCCGAAGATCGACATCCACGTTCGCGACGCCATCGGTCGGCGTTGGCAGCTGTCGACGTTGCAAGTCGACTTCCAGGAGCCGCAGCGCTTCGAGCTGGAGTATGTGGGCGCCGACAACGAGCGCCACCGCCCCATCATGATCCACCGGGCGCTCTTCGGCTCGGTGGAGCGGTTCTTCGGCATCCTCATCGAGCACTACGCGGGCGCCTTCCCAACCTGGCTTTCCCCGGTGCAGTGCCTGGTGCTCCCGGTCGCCGACCGGCACGAGCCCTACGCCGAGAAGGTGCTGTCCCAGCTGCGGGCCGCGGGGGTGCGCGGCGAGCTATGGGACGCCACCCACGACACGCTGGGTGCTCGCGTGCGT
Source organism: Actinomycetota bacterium (assembly GCA_016179865.1). Classification (GTDB taxonomy): domain Bacteria; phylum Actinomycetota; class Acidimicrobiia; order IMCC26256; family JACPCJ01; genus JACPCJ01. Next base: position 11,174 of record JACPCJ010000080.1, read on the forward strand.
CGAGGCAAGCTCGAGAAGGCGCCCTACGTGCTCGTCGTCGGAGACGACGACGTCAGCTCGGAGACGGTGGGCGTGAACCGGCGGGGAAGCGCTGAAGCCGACCGGGGAGTCCCCGTGGATTCGTTCCTCGCCGCGTTGCTCGCGGAGATCGATGAGCGGCGCCTGCCCGAGGGGGCGGCGCCATGACACCACCCATGGAGCGGATCTGGTCGGGGTGGCGCGCCGCCTACGTCACCGGCGAGACGGGAGAGCTAGAGGGTTCAGGCCCGGAGTGCCTGTTCTGCTCGCTGCCGGGCCTCAGCGACGACGAGGCGTACATCGTCGAACGGACGGAGCTCACCTACACGGTGCTGAACGCTTACCCATACACGAGCGGGCACGTGATGGTGGTGCCGGCCCGGCATGAGGCGGACTTCGAAGGACTCACCAGCGAGGAAGGCGCCGCGCTCTTCGCTGCACTTCAGCGCACGGTCGGAGCGCTGAAGGCGGCCTTCAACGCCGAGGGCGTCAACCTTGGAGCCAACATCGGGCGCCCCGCGGGAGCCGGCGTCCCCGGGCACGTCCACCTTCACGCCCTGCCCCGCTGGTCCGGCGACACGAACTTCATAACCGCCGTCGCTGAAGCCCGGGTGCTGCCCGAAGACTTGCGCACGACATGGAGTCGCCTGCGCGAGGTGTGGCCCGGGCCCGCGAGCTGAGCGAGTGATGACCGACGAACTGCCCGAGGATCTCGACGTCACCGCCTATGTCGGGCCCTACACCTTTCCCAATCCGCTACGCCGGCGTTGGATCGGCGCCGCGTTCGGGTTGGCGGCCCTGGCCGGTGGCGCCGTTTGGCTCGCTGGCGGGCCGGGGGCCATCGGGGCTGCCGCCGCCTTCTTTGCCGGCGTGGCCGTCATTCATTTGCTGACGGGGTGGCCGCTCAAGGTGCGCGAGACCGAAGCATTGGTGGCGGCTACCCGCGCCGTGGGGTTCCCCGTCGGCCACGCTTCGGCCCAGCTCGTGTTCCGGGGGCTTCGGAGCCGTCCCACTTGGCGGATCCTCCTGTACAGCGCCGACGACCCCCCGACCAAGCGGGGACTGGTGGAGCTCGACGCCCGTGACGGCGCCGTCCTCGGCCAGCACGTCGAAGACAACCCGGAAGACTGGTCGGATCTATCGGGCTAGCCCGCTTCGCCGTTTTGGGTGCAGAACTGGCCCTGTGAGGGCCAGTTCTGCACCCAAAACGGGGACCCAAGACCGGGTCAGCCCTCGTCTTCCTCGGCGGGCTTGTGGCCGAACTCGGCGACGATCTTGTCGGCCAGATGGCTCGGGACGGGGTCGTAGTGCGAGTGCCTCATGGTGAAGCGGCCCCGGCCCCCCGTCATCGAGCGCAGGTCGATCGAATACCGGAGGATCTCGGCCGTCGGCACCTTGGCCTGGATCTCGAAGTCACCGCCGCCGAGGGGAGTCGAGCCTTCGACCCGGCCCCGCTTTGAGTTCAGATCGCCCATGATGTCGCCCTGGTAGGCCTCGGGAACGGTGATCACCACCTCGCTGATGGGCTCCAGAAGTACGGGCTGCGCGCTCCCGGCGGCGGCTCGGAAACCCAGCGAGCCGGCCATCTTGAAGCTCATCTCCGACGAGTCGACGGGGTGGTGCTTCCCGTCGTAACACGTCACCCGCACGTCGACCACGGGAAAGCCGAGGGGGCCACCGCGCTCCATGGTGCCGATCACACCCTTCTCGACGGCGGGGATGAACTGGCGGGGGATCACCCCTCCGACGACCTTGTCGACGAACTCGAAGCCCTCCCCGCGTTCGAGAGGCTCGACCCTGAGGAAGGCGACGCCGAACTGCCCTCGCCCGCCGGTCTGCTTCTTGTATTTGCCCTCGGCCTCGGCGGTGTTCTGGACGGTCTCGCGGTAGGGCACCCGGACTTCTTCGTCGACGGTGTCCACGCCGAGCACGTGCAGCTTCTCCCTCACGATCGACAGGTGGGTCTCGCCCATGCCCCAGAGCACGGTCTGGTGCGTCTCGGAGTTGCGCTCCACCCGGAGCACCGGGTCCTCCTCCTCGACCTTGTGCAGCGCGTTGGCGAGCTTGTCTTCGTCGGCCTTCGACGCCGGGGCGATGGCGACCGGCAGTACCGGGACGGGAAGTTCCAGGGGCGGGGCCTCCACCTCGCCGCCGAGGAGGTCGCCGGTGTGGGTGGCGCTGAGCTTGGCGACGGCGGCGATGTCGCCACACGGCACCTCGCTGACGGAGTCCTGTTCCTTGCCCCGGAGCGTGAAGATCTGGTGGAGCTTTTCGTCGCTTCCGGCGCGGCGGTTTCGGAGGACGGCGTCGGTCTTGAGGGTCCCCTGGAGCACCTTGAAGTAGTTGATCTTCCCGACGTACGGGTCGGCCAGGGTCTTGAACACCAGCGCCGCCGTCTCTCCGTCAGCCTCGGCCGGTGGGGGCGCCTCGTCGGTCAGGAACGTCGCCAGGCGATCGATGCCGATCTGCTTGGTGGCGCTCCCGCAGAGGACGGGAAACACCTCGGCGGCGGCGACCCCCCGGGCCAGGGTGGTGGTCAGCTCGGCGGTCGAGATCTCTTCGTCGCCGAGGTAGCGCTCCATGAGTGCCTCGTCGGCGACCACGATTCCCTCGACCAGGGCGTCGTGCACGTCGTGCTCTTCGGCCTTCAGCTCTTCGGGGATCTCGCCCGGCGTGGCCTTGCCGCCCTCGTAGACGTAGGCCCGATCATCGAGCAGATCGACCACCCCTCGAAAAGCGTCTTCCTCGCCGATGGGCAAGTGGCGAGGGGCGACGCCGGCGCCGAACTTGTCCTTCAGTTGCGACAGGACGTTGCGGAAGGACGCCCGCTCCCGGTCGACCTTGTTGACGAAGATCGCCCGGGGCAGGCCACGACTCTCGGCTTCCTTCCAGAGCACCTCGGTCTGGACCTCTACGCCGTCGACGGCGGAGACCACGAACAGCGCCAGGTCGGCGGCGGCGAGGGCGGCGATCGCGTCCTGCACGAAGTCGGCGTAGCCGGGCGCGTCAAGCAGGTTCAGTTTGTGCCCGTCCACCTCGAACGCCGCCAGGGCCAGCGAGATCGAGATGTCACGTTTGTTCTCCTCGGGGTCGAAGTCGCACACCGTCGTGCCGTCTTCGACGCGGCCCAGGCGGTTGATGGCGCCGGCGGCGAACAGGAGCGCTTCGGCGAGCGAGGTCTTTCCGACATCACCGTGGCCCACGAGGGCGATGTTGCGGACGGAAGTGGAGGGGAAGGTCTTCATCGGGCTCCCTCTGGAGGCTGCTCTCGGCCCGAGTCTATGAGGCCCACTCCGGGGGCTGCTCGGGCCCCGGTGGTAGCCTCGCAAACGCTCCGCCGCGAGCCCGTTTGGCGCTGGGCGGGGACCCCTCAGGGGTGCCCGGCGACAG
>JACPCJ010000094.1 GCA_016179865.1 Actinomycetota bacterium
AGACGGGGCGCAGCCGGCGCTGCTCATGCGCGCTGACCGCCACGTAGACGGTGTTGTCGCCGCCGAGCCACTCGCGCGGGTCGAGTTCGCTCCCCCGGCCAGCAGCCCGGACTCCAGGGTCGGCCCACTCGGCGAGGACGTTCTCGATGGTGGCGTAGACGGAGTCCCGGAGACGCTCTCCCTTGACCCAGAGCGCCCGGGCCGAGCCCAGCGCAAAGAGGCTGTCGTCGCCCCCGTGCCCACACGCTTCCAGCTCGGCCCGCCACTCGGCCTCGACCGTCTCCTCGACCTGGGCGACGACCTCGGGCGGCCAGTCCTCGACGGGTGCGTCCACGTAGCCGGGCACCGGACCGCCGGAGCGCCTCAACAGGTCGCGGCAGACCTCGACCGAGGACGCCCAGAGCTCGTCCCAGCGGGCACCGTCCGGACCGCCGGGCTCGGCAGCGTCTTTGAGGGCGGCCGCGACCTCGTCGACCTCGCGGCCGTCGATCCAACGCACGAGGTCGGAGAGGCCCCGGCCGCTCACCGCCGCCGCGTATATATAAGGAGAGAGCCCCTTCCTCGCCTGCGAGTACCAGTAGTCGCCGTCGGTCACGGTGTCGAGACGGGGTTGGGCCGCTTCGCACATCCACGCCGCCATGCGGAGCGCCTCCCGCCAGCGCCCGCAGCCGGAGACCGGCGACCAGAGGTTGCTCGGGTATCCCGAGCACCCGACCGGGTCGTAGATCCACGCCCGCCCCTTCTGCTGCCGGTGGTGCAGGGTGGCGTCGATCACGTCGTTCTTCACCGACGTGACGATCACCGGCCCCTCCCACTCCAGGAGGGCTGGGATGGCGAACCCGGCCGTCTTCCCACACCCGGATGGCCCGAGGACGGCCAGGCTCGCCTGCGGCTCGGCGGCGATGAGGCGCCCGCCGGCGTGTCCGAGGGTGAGGCGCCCCGCCTGCGGCCGCTTCACGACGAGCCGTCGGAGGTCGGACGGCCGGGCGAACCCGGCCTCGGTCTCGATCCCGAGGGCGCCACGGCGGCGAGTGAGCCGTCTCCACAGCCGCCATCCCTGCTGCGCGGCGAACGCCCACCCGGCGAGGGCCACGGTTTGGCCTGTCCAGTAGACGAAGGGGCCGGGGAGCTGTGAGCGGGCGGGCTCGGGCCAGGCGGCGGCGGGATCGCCGAGGTTGCCGGGCAGGGAGACGACCGCCTCGGCCGCGGCCGGGAACGTGATCCCCGACGTGGCGCCGCTCACCATCCCGGCGACGACGGCGCCACTCCACACGACGACGGCCAGAGCCGCAAGTGCCCCCACGACCCAGAGGAGCACCGTGTCGAAGAGGTCTCCGGCCCATCCCGGCCGTGTCGAAGTGAGCGGCGCCATCACGCCCCCATCCGGCCGTCGGTGTCGCAGAGGGCCTGTTCACGCGGCCCGACGAGGTGCTGGACGAGTGCCGTCCGCGAACCCACCTTCCACAGCGCCCGGCCCCGGCACAGCCGGCTCAGGAGCTTCGCCTCGGTCGACGTGAGGTCGAGGAGCTCCCGGGCGTCTGCCACCTGGTCGGACGACTGCCGGAACAGGATCCGGGTCTGGGTGTCGGCCAGCAGGCCCATGCTCACCTTCGACGCCGCCGTCCCGTCGTCGGCCTGGGCCCGCAGGTCGGAGAGGCGGTGGACGATGGCGAGGTTGGCCACGCCGTAGGAGCGGCCGAGCTTCCAGCACGCCTGGAGGTAGCGACTCGTGCGCTCCGAGGCCAGGAGGCTCCACGCCTCATCGAGCACCTGGAGCCGGGGCGGGCCGGCGGGACGGGCGAGGACCGCCTGGAGCCAAGCGGTCGCCGCCACCATCACCACCGTCAGGGCCTCGGGGTCGTGGTGCACGGCGGAGAGGTCGAGCACGACGCCCGGCCCGTCCCAGTCGAGGCGGACGGTCGTGCGGCCGTCGAACATCCCGCGAAGCGAGCGGTCGAGCAGCTTGCCCAGCGCGTACACCGCAGCCTCGACGCTGCGGGCGAGGTCGGCCCGTTCCACCCTGGCCCGCTCGCACATCTCCGGCGTCGGGTCGGCCATGACCGCCGCCACGTCGGCGAGGGTCGCCTCGCCGCGGGCCGTCCGGGCGAGGTGGGTGAGCGTCCAGCCGAGCACCGCGTCCTCGACGGGGGTGAGGTCACGGTGGAGGACCGAGCCGAGGAGCGCCACGAGCATCGACGACTGGCGCCTCGCCAGCTCGTCGGGGCCGTCGCCCGCGCCGGAAGGGCCGGGGTCGAGCGGATTGACCCGTGCCGTCCCCCCGGGGTGGAGCTTCACCACGCTCAGGCCCAGCGCCTCCGCCAGCGGGAGGTACTCACCCTTGGGATCCGCGATCGCCACCCAGCGCCCGAACACCCCGACCGACCGGTAGACGAAGCACTTGGCCGTGGCCGACTTCCCCACCCCCGGTTCCCCTGCCAGGAGCATGTTCGGGTTCGAGACGAGTCCCGCCCGGTACGCCTCGAAGGGGTCGTAGGCGAAGCCACCCCCTCCCGAGAGCACATTGATGCCGAGGTACACGCCCGCCGCACCCAGCCCGCTCTCCGCGACGTACGGATAGACGCTCGACAGGTGCGCCGTCGTCGCCCGGTGGCGCGGGAGCCGGAGGCGGTGGAGCACCGGCGCGATCACGGCGACCTCCGCCGGGCCAGGCCCCGGCCGGCGGGGAGGCAGCAGACGAGGCCCAGCTCGTGCCGGCCCTCAAGGGCTTGGATGTCCAGCCCGGCCTGCGCCGCAGCCTGCTCGACCTCGGCGCAGGACTCGGAGAGCGCCGACTCGTCGGGGGCGCTGACCGACACGAACCCGGCGAAGCCGAGCTCCGCGTAGCCCGCGACCAGTTCCGCCTCCCGCTCCGTGACGGCCGCCTGGACGCGACGGTGCCGGGCGCCGACGCGGAACCCACTGCGGGTGCGCTGCTCCTCGTCGGCGGCGAGCCTCGTCGAGTCGCGGTCGACCTGCCGACGTGACCGCGACGGTGGGACCGGCTCCAGGTCGACGGCAAACGACCGGACGCCGGAGGCGTGGAGGAGGAGTGGCTCCAGCCAGCTCGCCGGGACCTCCAGGCGGGGCCACTCCGCAACCCAGTAGCTGCGGTGGACGGCGCAATCGGCCCGGGCGAACGACCTATGGCTCTCGGTCGCCAGCGGCCCCCAGGCGTGGGGGTTGGCGACGCCGGAGAGGACGCCAAGGGCGCTCGCCCGCGCCGCCAGCCGCTTCGCGCACGCCGGGTCGAGGCGCACCCGGAGCGATTCGGCGAACTCGACCGGCGAGAGCGGCGGACCGACGACGAGGCCCGCGCCCTCCAGGCGCGCCGACAGGAGGCGTAGCTCCTCGAGCAGGACCCCGGTCGCCGACTCCCGCGGGTCCTCGCCGGGCGAGGCGCGGCGGGAGGCACGCCGTTCGTCGACGGTCACGGTCAGCAACACCTCGTGGCGCGCCGTCATCGGCGCGGCCGCGGCCAGCACCTCCCGGTAGTCGTCGACGGCCTCAGCGTTCGGTTCCTCTCCCGGCGCGGGGAGTGCGCGTCCTTCTCCGGCCAGTCCCGCCGGAGCCGCCCACTCGGCAAAGCGCACGTGGGAGACGGCGCCCCGCTCGGTGCAGAAGGCGGCGAGCACGTCGCCCCACAGCTGCACCAACCGGTCCTGCTCCTCACGCTCCAGCAGCGTGAACTCCCGTCCCTGGACGGGCAACGACGCCGACAGCGTGCGGTCCTGACGGTCGCGCACCACGGCCACGCCCGCGGACCGGGCGGCCCACGGGACGGGGCCGGCATCGACGAGCGTGAGCCCGGCCAGGAACGGAGGGAGATCGACCCGGGAAGACCCCGCGTCGGCCGCGGTGAGGAGCGGGATCTCCGCAAACCACCGGTGCCGCCTCGTGGCGCGCAGCCAGACGAACCGGGCGACGGTCGGGGCCCACTCGTGGACGGCGCGGCGGTCCACCGCGCCGAAGGCGAACGCGAGTGCCCCCACGACCGGCACGAAGACGAGCGGCGCCGGGGCGCCGGAACGGACCAGCAGGCCGGCGGCGAGAATCCCCATCCCGAGTGCAATCGACTGGGCCGCCCCCAACCCGAGGATCCACCCCGTGCGGTCGAGCGGGGAGAAGCGGTAGGTGCGGGCGGACGCCTCGGCTCCCGTCACGAGCCCTCCTTGGCATCCCCCGCCTTGCGAGGCGGCGGCGGTTCGATGCGCTCCGGGCCGCGACGCTCCGACACGTCGTCGGGCTGTCGGGTGGCCCGGCGGGCGACGGCGCGTGCCCCCGATGTGGCCGCGGCCACGGCTACGCCTGCGGCCGCTCCACCGGCGCCTCCGGCCGCGCCGCCCCCGGGCCCAGGGGCGCCTCCCGCGGGTCCGCCGCCCGCCGGACCGCCCGGACCCGGACCGCCCTGGGCCGCGTCGAATCGGAAGGTTCCGCCACCGGATGCTCCCTGCCCATTCCCCGACAGTCGCCGCGCCATCTGGACACTGGAGTAGGTGCTCACGCCCTGTTGGCCGGCGCGGAGCGGTCCCCGCGACACGCCGTGGGCGACGATCGCCGCTTCGGCGAGTGGGATGAGCTTGAGCACCAGGAACGGGGCGAACGCCGCCAGGCCCAGGAGAACGGCACCCGTGAGGAGCGTCCCGAGCCCCGCGCTGGCGGAGTCGGCGAAGCCCTGCGCCTGTCCGGTGTCGCCGGCCCCGGCCAGGGCGGCGACGCCGATGGAGAGTGCGACGGCGATGACGAACTTCGAGAGGACGACGGCGAGGAGCAGCTCGACCGTCCGGCGGAGCACACCGCGAGCCGCGGGCCACAGGAGGGCGGCGAAGCCGAGAGGGCTCACGGCGACGAGGAGGTAGACGAGCGAGGACCGAATGATGAGCTCGACCCACAGCAGCAACGCCGCGAGCACGGCCATGATCCCGAGCACAACCGCCGCGAACCCGGCGGTGATTCCGCTCACGGTGACTCCAAAGCCCGAGAGGAACCGGACGGCCTGCTCATCGGTGCTCGTCAACACGGCGGCCGACATGGCGTCGGTCAGTTCGAGGAGGTAGGCGACGACGGCGGTCGTCACCACCATCCCGCCCACGGCGACCGGGAGCTTCCCCGCGATCTGGCGGACCATGGCGCCGGGGTCGCCCTGGATCAGGCCCTGGAGGAGCCCCACGAAGACGAACCCCACGAGCATCACCCCGGCGAGGTTGCGCACGGTCGCGAACGGCGACCCTGAGCCTGCGAACCAGTCCGCCTGAACGTTCGGAGCCGAGGAGTTCATCAGGAACCCCACCGCACCCTCGACGAAGAAGCCGACGGCACCGAGGATCCACTTGGCGATCCCCTCGGCGACCTTGTCGAACGCCCAACCGGCTGCGCCCCCGATGAGGTCTGTGATGATCCCGGCACCTGGGATGTCGGCCCCCGCGGGCCGGGACGCCGCGAGGAAGACGAGCTGCACGGCCGCGAACACGGCGGCGAAGCGGCCTGCGAGACGCGCGCGTCTCACCGCGGCGCCCCGAAGTCGGTGAACCCCTCAAGCGACGCCGTGAACTGCTCGGCGGTCGCCGGGGCGGTGCTGGCGTCGAGTGTCGGGGCCGGGCCGGGGACGATGGTCTCGGCCCAGATCCTCCAGTCGTCACGCTCCCAGACGAGGTCGAAGGTCGAGATCGCCCACCCGGCCTGGGGCGGAGCGACGCCCGTCCTGGTGAGCACCCCCACGTTCCAGACGGCCACCCGTGCGCGCTCGGGCGACCACGCCTCGACGCGGTAGGCGACCACCGCCTGGCGGTAGACGATCGGGCCGGTCCCGGGTGCCAGCGTCTCCCGCACCGTGCGCAATTGCCCGACGAGGTCGTCCACCTGGGCCTCGGCCGAGTCCTCTGCCGACATCTGCCGGATCGCATCCTCGACGCTCATCGGATCCATGTCGATGAGGGCCTGGCCCGTCGTCACGTAGCTCGCGGCGGCGGCCACCGCGCCCGCCTCGGTCGGAGCGAAACCCGCCGGCATCCCGGCCCGTGTCGTGGTTGGCCCGGGGTGCGGCTCGGCGGTCGGCCCAGTCGACCGCACGCCGACCCGCTCGCGTGGCGCGACCGGGTCGGAGCCCGAGCCGACGAGCGAGGGTGCGGCCAGGCCCGCCAGGAAGGCGACGGCCGACGCGAGGAGGGCGGCCTTGAGGCTGATCCCCGACCGAGCGTGCGCGTCCGCGGGCATCCCTCAGCCCCCGGCAGCGCGGAACAGCAGGTTGATCGCCGTGGGAGCGAGTCCCGCCAGGCACGCACCGACGACACCTGCCGCCGCCAGCTGCTTGCCCCGGAAGCCCCCGGAGATGTGACCCGTGTTCGACGCGATTCCGTAGATGGCCGCGCCGGCGAGGATGCTCGCGAGCGAGCCCCAGAGCGCGAGCTGGGCGAGCCAGTCGAGGAGCTTCTGGATCAGCTCGGCGCCGGGCATCCCGTCGGTCGTCGGTGTCGCGTCCACGTTGGCGAGAACGAGGACCAGCCTCCAGACCAAAGATCCCCTCCTTCGTCGGTGGCGGCTGTTCCGCCTCTCGATGTCTCTAGGTGCATGCGAGTGCCGCGTTCGCGCCCCCCGATTTGGCGAAGGGCGCGATTCCTCGGTCGGGATGCACCTAGAGACCGTGAGGAGGTGGACACGGAATGGGTTCACGTCGCCAGCACGACTCGCTGATCCGCGTCGTCGTGTTGACCACGGTCACGTCGCTCATGGCGCCGGTGGCGCTGGCCGCGCTTCTGAGCGGCCCGACAGCGGGAGCGGACGGCGCGCCGAGCGCCAGGGCTCGGCAGGAGATCCCGGCCGACCTCCTGCCCGTCTACCGGAGCGCCGCGCTCACGTGTCCGGGACTCCCGTGGCAGGTGCTCGCCGGGATCGAGTGGGTCGAGTCCGGCCACGGCCGAGGGCGGGTCGACCCGGAGACTGGCGATGTGCGGCCGCCTATCGTCGGGCCGCCGATCGACGGCCGGCCGGGGTTCGCCCGCATCCCAGATCCGACACAACCCGACGGCTGGGCGCACGCGCTCGGGCCGATGCAGTTCCTCAGCTCGACCTGGTCGCGCTGGGCGACGCTGGCCCCGGACCGGCCGCCCGGTACCGAGCCCGACGTCCACAACGCCTGGGACGCCATCTACACGGCCGCCCGGATGCTGTGCGGCGGGCGCCCTGAGGTGACCGACCTTCGCGCCGCGCTGTTCTCGTACAACCGCAGCGAGACCTACGTGGAGGAGGTGCTCGCCAAGGCCGAGGAGTACGGCCTCGGTGCGTCACCCGCAGAGGAGGCGCTCCTCCCCGGTTCCGGCGAAGCGGTCGTGCTCGCGGCCATGACTCAGCTCGGGGTCCCGTACGTGTGGGGCGGCGCATCCCCGTCCGTCGGGTTCGACTGTTCCGGCCTCGTCCAGTGGGCCTACGCACAGATCGGCGTCGCGCTCCCCAGGACGACGGCCGAGCAGGTTCTCGTCGGCGTGCCCGTCGACGTCGACGACCTTCGGCCCGGCGACCTCGTCTTTTCCCTCAGCGTCCGGGCTGGGGGCCAGCGAGTCGACCGCGGCCACGTCGCCATCTACGCGGGTGGCGGCCAGGTCCTCGTGGCCCCACGAACCGGGGACGATGTCATGGTGAGACCGCTCGTAGCCAGCGCAATGCAGGCGGCGCGGAGGATCGTCTGAGACCCCGATGCCAACCGAGTGACCCTTCGATGCGCATGTGGATCACCAAATGGAACGTCAACGGCACGCCGTTCGGGTGGCGCAAGGCCGCCGACGGGTTCCTCGACAGTCTCGCTGCGCACCGCAAGCGGATCTCTGACTCACGTCTGGCGCTCCGTGGAATCCCGGAGTGCCGCGAGATTCCGACGCTGAGCTGCGTCGAGAAGAACGACACCCGGAGTGCCCACGTCCACCGCAAGGATGGTGGCCTCATCCACGAACGGTTCCAGCTCAGCGATGCTCATCCAGACGGCTGAGCTGTCGGGCGGCAAGATGGCGTTGAGGCGGTCAAGCGTCGTAAACGCCACGACCAACTTCGTGCCAGCTCGGTCGAGCGTGCACAGGCTCAGAGACAGCCGCCTCGTCGGACCGTCGAAGCGAGCCGCGACGTAGGGGACGCCGACGCCCGTCTCGATAATGGCAGCGAGCGTCGAGCGGCGTGCTTCGGGTGCCACTTCAGACACAGGCGAACTTTCGCACATCGTATGGAACGGGACGACTCGACCCCTGTATCGTGATGCTCACAGTTGAGCCGAAGGAGGCGCCGTGTCGTTCCTCAAGATGTCCTTCGCCGAGGTCAGCAACCTCGCCTCGAACCTCTCGAGCGCTGCGTCCCGCAACCTCGAGGAGCTGGCTAGGTTGAAGAGCCAAGCCGAACCTGGCGACATCTGGCAAGGAAACGCTGCCCAATCCTACGAGTCGGCATACCTGCGCTACGACAGCGCGCAGAAGGAGATGCAGGCGGCACTCCAGCAGCTCTCAACTGCCGTAACCACGATCAAGGACAACTTCGAACAGATCAACATGCAGGGTGCCGGCATGTTCGACCAGATGATGGCCTAATCCGATGGACGTGTTCTCGATCGACTCCGAAGCCATCGAGGCCCAGAGCCACGCGCTTGTCGTCACGGGAGGGCGCTACTCAGGTTTGCAGGAACGCGTCCGATCCTCCGCGAACAAGGCGCTGACGTCGCTCGGCACGATTCCCTCTGATCTTGACGATGCCCTTCGAGGCCTCAGCGATCGGTGGGCACGCGAGACACAACTCGTTGGCATAGCTCTGTCAGAGGTTGGCTCAGCCGTAAACGAGTTTGTCGGCTTCCTACGGGCGGCAGACCAGGGCGCCTCCGTGCAACTCGACCAGTCGATGTAGACCCGTGTTCGTCCTTCCGGATCCGGCCGGGCTGCGGCTAGGTGCGTCGAGCTTTCGGAGCCTTGCGGACGACTACCGGGACATCGGTCGTTCAGCGATGTCACTCGCCAACGCGGTCGGCGACGGCAGCTGGACCGGACCCCCGGCCGAGGCGTGCCGAACGGTGCTCCAGCGGATGTTCGGGGAGGTCGTCACAGCACACGACACCATGGACGATGTCGCTGGGCGACTGGAGACTGTTGCCGCGGCCGTCGAACGTGTCCGTGGGCGGCACGGAACTCTCCTCAGTGAAATCGGATCGCTCCACGCGTCGAACCCGGTCGAGCAAGCCCTCCGTCTTCACTCCCTCGATCGCGAGCTCCGGCAGTTGGAGAGCGTTGTCCGAAGCCAGATGGCTCACGCTGCGGCTGGAATCCGAGACGCCGTCGGAGCGGCTCAGAGAGCGGGTGACGAAGCACACCGCAACAACTTCTTCGTGCAGCTCGGCAGCGCGTTCACTGACACGGCCACCAGCTTGACCACCGGATTCGTTGAGGGCACGGTCGGCCTCATCACAGGTGTCGTCGGGATCCTTGAGTTGGGAGTCCGGCTAAGCCCAGCGAGATTGCTGCTCGATCCAGAGGGCTTTCTGGCAGATGCCGAGTCCACCGCGACCACCGTCGCCAACGTGTACTCGGCCTTCAGGCAAGACCCCGGCGCCATGCTTTCCGCCACGTTGGATCTCGACCTGCTCGCTTCTGACCCAGCCAGATGGGTCGGCCGAGCAGTGCCCGACGTCATCCTCGCGATCGCAACCACTGGCGCAGGAACTGCGATCGAAGGTGGCACAAGAGGAGCACGAATCGCATCGGGCCTCGGGAACACCGCACTGCGAGCCTCAGACGACGCTGCCCGGGCTGCACGGATCAGCCGCGCCACGCGACTCAGAGAGTTGCTCGGCGATCCCTTGACGTCACGCGTGGATAAGGGCTGGATTCAGCAAGAACTCACACGGCGCACTCGGGGCCAGGCGAGCTATCTCCGCAACCCACCCGGGAGCGACCTTGTCCACATGCGCGGCCTTGAGAACGCCAAGGGGGTCGACCACCGCTTCTCCCGGCTACAAGATCGCGACCTACACCGCTTGCAGCATCGACACGACTGGTGGGGTCGTCGCAACCCGAACATGTCCGACACCCCGTTCGAAGACTACCTTGAGTCCCTGCGCGACCAGCTGATCGGCGGCAACAGTGGGCCTTAACGACGAGCAGCGAGCCGCCGCCATTGAGGTGCTGAGTGCTCCGCCAGCGGAACGACAGCTTGATCTCGCGACGGCCGTTGCCGAGACCCGCACCCTGGCGGTGCTCGTGGGGGAGGACGGAGCGCTGGCGTGGGTTAGTGACGGCCACGAGGAGGGGCTCGCCGTTTGGCCGTACCTCACGGTCGCGTCACTGTGCTGCCAGGGTGAGTGGTCGGACCTCGAGGCGCGCGAAGCGACGCTTGAGGAGGTGCTCGCCCTGGCCGCCGATCGTGGCGGCCAGCTGTCCATTAGTCCAGGTCCCGATGCCAAGGGATTCCTGACAACGTGCGACGAATTCATTGACCTCCTCGCAAGGCTGGCGTCATGACGACACATCGTCCGCGCCGCGCGCTGCACGCGTAAGACGTCCAGCCACCACCTCAGCCAATGCGCATCGCCTACTCACTCACGCTCTCGATCTCGTTCCGTGATCACGAAGCGCGCACGCGCATCGTCGACGTTGACGTTTCGTTCGATGACATGGCGACCGTTGCCGATCTGGTCGAAGCTTGCGCAGGCCGCTACGAGATCCCGCTTGATGACGCCGACGACCGCCTTGCGGCCTTCAGGGCATTCGCTGATAGATCCGTTCGCAGTCAGCAGACGTCCCGGCTAGAAGACGAACGCAGGCTGCTTGAGTGCGGCCTCGTCAACGGAGCCCAAGTCGAGATCCGCCCGCCCTCGGATGGGGACGATGAGGTCGTGCCTGCCGGCCTCGAACCCGACGTCGGGACGCTGTACCTCGTCGACGACATCGGCGGAGCGCGTGGCCGCGCCACTCCATTGCATCCGGGCGTGAAGGTCGCTGTCGGTCTGTCGAGCGAGGGAGACGCGAACCTCCTTCTCTTCGACCAAGACCGAGCGGTGCCCGCGGCCTTCTCGATCCGAGTACCACCTCAGCTAGACGGTGGGGTCACGTACGCCGAGGTAACGCCTGTCGGAGTCGCGCTCCTGCGTGTCAGCGGGCAGCCAGTGGAGGGCGACGTCGCGCATCGGGTCTATCCCGGATCCTCCATCGAGATCGTTCCGTCCGATGAACCGGACCATCCACGTGTGGCGTTCGTCGTAACGACTCCCGAAGGGCTCGAGGCAAGGAGCCCGTTCGGACAGGTTCGGTTCGACACGACAGCAAGAGCAGCGCTCGCCAGGTTCCCGAAGTTCTCCGAGTCCCTCGGCCCGAGACCCGAACAGCCTCGGCCGCGACGGTTCCCGGTTGAGAATCTCTTGTTTCCCGTCGCGATCTCTGCGGCCCTCCTGTCGACGAGCCGGAACCCCATCTTCATCCTGATCTTCCTGATCCAGCCCGTTGTGAGTGTCATTCAGCATCGCCGCGCGATCCGCGACGACGAGGAACGCTACGGCGAGGCACTTGAGAAGTGGACCACGCGTAAGGAGGAACTCGTCGACACCCTTGCGGCACTCGTCGTCGACGAGGCCAAGAAACGTCGTGACTCTGCACCGGACACCGGCGTGCTTGTCGACCGCGCCGTGCATCGGCTGCCGGAGCTCTGGGAACGGCGGGCCGAGGATCCCGATGCCCTCGTGCTTCAACTCGGCATCGGAGACCTACGTAGCGCGCTGAGCATCGAGATTGACGACCGTCATGATGCTGAACTTGTGGGCAGCATCGACCGCGCCAGACTCATGACGGACGTCCCTGCACTGGTTGACATGAAGCAGGTGCACGTCGCCCTCATCGGAGATGAGCGACTGGTCCAGCGCCTCGCAACCGACCTGATCATCCAGGCGGCGTGCCTACACAGCCCGGGTTACCTCGCCATCGGCGCCATCCTGCCGAGGGCCGAAGAGCGACGGAGGACCTACGACTGGCTCAAGTGGTTGCCACACTTCCAGTTCGGCTCACGCGTCCTACCACCACGGCCAGTCGCGGTAGGCCGGTCACAAGCGAACAGTCTGATCACTGAGGCAGTCGCAAGCTTGCAGGAGCGCCTCGAACACCAAGCGGGAGTTCCGGAACCGACCGGCTCACATGCACTCCTCGTTGTTCATGAGGAGTCAGAGGTCGACCGAAAGCTGCTCGACGAACTGGTCACGATCGGTCGAGGGCGAGTTCACGTACTCTGGCTCGGGTCTGGTCGATCTCGTCGGCCGCCCTTCCTGGATCTGGTGACGGTGAGCCTCGCTGAGGCAGGTGACGTCGCGACGCTCGAGGCGAGAAGCGGTATCCACGAGTGGGAGGTGTTCCGACCGCTGCGAAGTCCAATCGCGCGCGGAGGACGAGTTGGACAAGCTCTCGCACCCCTCTATGACCCTGGCGTAGCCGGCGCTAGCGGCGGGATTCCGCCCATCGCACCGCTCGGCGCGATCCTCGACCTGGACGCTCCCGTAGGTGCGACTCCTTGGAAGCGACTGGGCAAATCCCTGCGTATCCCGATCGGCGTCACCGAGACGGGGCCCTTCTACCTCGACCTTGCTGCCCAAGGACCGCACTTCCTCATCGGCGGCACTACCGGATCAGGAAAGAGTGAGTTGCTACAGACGATGGCGGCGTCACTCGTTGCGCTCTATGCGCCCACCCAGGTGACGCTCTTCCTCGTCGACTTCAAGGGGGGCGCGACCTTCACAGCCTTCCGCGAGCTCCAGCACACGATCGGCTTCGTCAGCGATCTCACTCCCGAAGACGTGAGTCGGGCGCTTGACTTCTTGCGCGCCGAACTGAAGCGCCGCAGCTCGGTGTTCGACTCGCTATCGCTACCCGACGGCGGCAATGTCAAGGATTACGCCGACTACGTTCGAACGGGCGCGCGAGACATGCCGCGCCTCGTCGTCATCTTCGACGAGTTCGCAACGCTCATTCAGGAGCACAAGCTGTTCATGGACGGCGTGGTCGACATTGCGCAGAGAGGCCGCAGCTTCGGTGTTCACCTCATTCTCGCGACGCAGCAGCCCTCGTCCGATGTCGTTACTGGCAAGGTCAAGGCCAACGTCGGCAGTCGCATTGCTCTGAGAACGCTTGACGCGAGCAACTCCGAGATCATCATCGACTCTCCCGAAGCCGCCCTGATCCCACGGTCGCTTCAAGGTCGCGCTCTGTTCCGCATCGAGCAAGCGTTGACCGAATTCCAGACGGCTTGGTCCGGGGGCGATCACCATGTTCGTCAATCGGCCGAGGGCGCTGGGGGGGTTCGGCTCGAGGACTTCATCTTCGGTGTTGTGGAGGAGGAGCAAGCCAACGAGTCTGAATCGGCGGCCAGCGAGGGCGAGCAGAACAGGGAGGGCACCGAGACCGATCGGCTGCCAACCGATCTGAGCTTCGCCCTGACACAGGCTGGCCGCAGAGGGAACAGAGACCGCCAAACCCGCGTGCTCGGGGACCCGTTGTCAGCCGTCACGAGACGTGAGGTTCCTGAGACAGCGCTTCGCCAGTCCGGACTAGGCACGCTCGCGGTGGGCATGCGCGACAGCCCGCGACAGCAACGGCAGGAAACTCACTTCGTGGACCTGGCGGAGAGCCCGCTCCTCATCCGCGGCCCAATGGGATCTGGGCGCACCTCAGCGCTGCGCCTCGCTGCGGGGGTCTTCTCGAGTGCGAACTCAGCGTCAATGCCCGCGGTTGCCGCGCTCGACGGAGCCGGAGGTGACCTCATCGGCTCCATCCGCGACCTGGTCGGACTGTGTGCCGGCACGAGCACGTCCGCGCTGGCAGACCTCACGGTCGTACTGGACCGGCTCGATCTCCTCGTGCAGGCGCGCCGAGGCAACGCCGAGACGGAAGCGCCTGACTTCGACGGGCACCCCGTGCTGGTCGTGATCGACGACCTGGGCGCTCTCGTCCAAGGGCTCGCGAGGCTCGGCCGCGGCCGTTGGTACGAGGTGCTGCTGAGGGTCTTGACGCAAGGAAGGACCGAGCGCGTCTACGCAGTTGCGGCAGCAGATGACCGGTCACAGCTTCCGCTCGAGCTGCGATCCGCTTTTCGCAACCGCGTGGCGCTTGGGTCGGTCGGCGATGATGGGGAGACCATCGCGGGCGGTTCCTTGGACCCCGGAAGGGGCTTCCTGCCGAGCGGAGATCAGATCCAACTCTTCGCGACCGACCACCTCACCGTTTCGCCTCTTGATGGCGCGCTCCTCGCGTGGCTCCTCCCGGATGACGTCCGCGTCGCCGTCGGCTCTCTTCCGCCGACCACCTTGAGTCCCGATGGCAGGTCGCTCTCGGTACCGATCGGCACCGAACAGGTCAGCCGCTCCCCGGTAACGGTAGATCTCGGCGACCGTCATCTTCTCGTCGTAGGGCGCCGACAAGCCGGCAAGAGCTCAGTGCTCGACATCATCGCCAACAACCTCGCCGCCGATGGCACTCCAGCCCTCCTGGACCTGAGTCCGCGTCCCCGCGAAGACCGTCCACCCATGCGATCGATACAGCCCACCGACTTGCGGCAACTATGGACGCAACATGGTGGCGAAACCCCCCAGCATGAGCTCGCCTTTTCGGATGCAGTCGTCGCGCTCCTCGATGGAACATGCAATGTGAACGGACAGCCGATCCTGCTCATCGATGACGGTCACGTCGCCGACAAGGACGGCATCCTGAAGCATTGTCTCGACCTCCTAGCTCGCCTCGGCACGCTGTGCTTGGTTGTCGCCGCCGATGTTCGTTCGACTCGCTGGCAGGGCTGGGACTACGTCAAGAACCCAAGCGAACAGGTTCTGTTCTTGCGGCCTCGTCAGAGTGAAGATGAGGATGACGGCACTCAGGTCATCCAAACTGCGCTCATGCAGCGACCAGGTACTCGCTACGCGGCGGGCGAAGGCATCCTCGTTGATGCTGGCCGACACATCGGAGTCACTTCGGCACAGATAGACGCCGAGCACCGCACGGTCTGGCGCGAACACGTACCGGGCCAATCCAATGCCTGAACCTCACGACGGCGCACCTGATGCTGAGGGCGAAGCGACGGAAGACTTCGGCCGTCCGGAGGGAACAGAAGACCCAGCAGGCCCATCTGCGTCCCCCGACCTCGACGTCCACGAGAACCTGCTACAGGCTGAGCGCAACCTCGAATCCATCCTGATCTCACCGTACCGCCGAGTAGCCGGTAGCGGTCGAGCTCGATGGGGCCCGTTGCGAGGGCTCTTCATCAAGATATCCAACGCCGAAAGGCGATATCTGCAGCACTGTCCGTCGGATGTCACTTACTTCACGTTCCAAGGTGTGACACTCGTGATCACCGCGACGTTCACGGCACTTGGCGCCGCCATCGCGGCCACCATCGCGTTCGAGCTCGACCGACCAGCGCTAGTTGTCGTCGCCCCGATGGCGGCCTTGTGGGGCCTCGCGATCCTTAGCCTCGACAAGTTTCTCATCGCGGATGATGTGATTGGGTTTCGCGTCAACCGCGACTCGCAGACGCCGGGCATAGTGCAGTATCTAGCTCACTTCTTGCGCGAGACGGTCAAGATCGTCCCGCGCATCGTCCTCGCGATCGTGCTCGGGTTCATGTTCTCCGAGCCGATACTCCTTCTCCTCTTCCGGGACGAGGTTCAGGCCGAGCTCCAGGAGATCCGCGAAGAAGAGATCCGGGCGGAGGCTATCCAAGTCCGGTCGAGCGCCCAGGCCGCATTCAACAGCGCAGACGCTGCGCTGAAACAGATCGAAACGGACCGAGCAACCGCGTTGAAGCCGTCCGACGAGCAACTCGCCGTCCTGCAGGAGGACCTCCGCCGCGAGGTCCAAGGTCTGAACCCGAGCGCCGAGCGGACGTGCGGACCGATCTGTGAGGACATCACCCAACTCATCGGGGACGCGGAGCAGGACCGAAATGACCGGCTGCTCGAGTTCAACGCCGAGCACGACGAAGAAGCCGGTCTGCAAACTCAACGGAACAACGCGTCACTGATCCTTCAGGAACCGTTGCCTCATCTGGTTAAGCGCCTCCGCACAGAGAACGGTCCTGACGGTGAGCTGCGGTTCAGGCTTCGATCTGGACTGCTGGCTGAGCGAGCAGCGCTTGAGCGACTCGGCAGCTCACCAGGCGCCGAGTTCGCGGCGTCGGACGGTCCGACGGACGTCACGCGCGCAGAGGTGGAACAGGAAGCGAAGGCGCTACGGGATACGAAGATGGTTCTGCGCCTCGCACTCATTGGGATCGACACGCTTCCGGTCCTATCGAAGTGGCTCACTGCCATCTTCCGACGACGGACTTACTACGACTTGGTCTCTGCAGACATCGCAGAGACGCGGGCTGAAGCGGAAGCACGCGAGGAGGTGGCTAAGCGGCGGAAGGAGGCTGTTGTCGACGCAGAGGCTCGTCTCGCTGGCGTCAGAACCCAGCTGACGGAGTGGCGACGCGAGTATTTCCAGAAGACCATCATCGAGGCCCGTATCCGGCTCGGCCTCCACCAGATCGAAAGGGCTGTGAACGACGCCCGTCGCAGCGCGGTGGCGGCCGACTCCGACGACGATCTCACGCCGGCCCAAGCTCCGATCGACCCGGACGCGCCGACCCCCACCTCCGGCGGAACATCCGGCCCGCCGCGGCCGTGGCCGCTTGTGCACGACGAGGAATACCGTGAGGCCTTCGGAAGGCCTGATGACGGCTCTCGGCCACGCCGTTCGCGCAAGCGGAAGCAGACGGATCCCCGGCGAAAAGATGGTGGCTAGATCCCTGGGCACGTGCCGCGTGCGTTCGGACGTGCGGACTGTCGGCATCGACGCCCTGACCGACCGCGTGCTCGTATCAAGGACAACGCCTGTGTAAACAGCGTGCAAGAACGCATCTGACGGGACCGCTCCTGGGGCACACGTGCCAATCTGCCGACGCCGCGTGATCACGCATGGCAGGCCCGCAGGCGCTCTCAATCGGCTTCGATGCGTCAGGGCCATCCGCGCCTCGATCGGACGCTGGTGCAACGATGCAATTCATGAGAATGAGCGCAAGACTAGGAAAACGTCGTCTTGGTCGAACCGACTCGTGCGCGTGCGGCTCGGGTCGCAGAACCAAGCGGTGCTGCGGGGCGGCACGGGCCCACGGCGCGGAAGAGTCGGCTCAGGCGTTTCTCACCGAGCAGGGGCGTAGGGCGGCGATGAGTTTGGCTGCGATCACCAGGTCCGACTTCGAAGAGCTGTTCCGTCAGGTGGTTCACCTTCCTGAGCTCGATCGGGTTCTTCACGCGGGGTTACCGGCGCCGTCGGCACCGGAGGTGTTGAGAGCTCGGGCGGCCTTGGATGACCCTCACGACTTCGATGTTGCGCTCGGCCCAGTAGTGGCTAGCTTGGACAGCCCCACCCGTCGCGTTCAACTCGCTCGCGCGGTGCTTGACCTTGCTGCCATCGGGCGCATTGATGCAGATGTCGCAGCGGTCGCAATGATCGATCTCACGCTGACGGATTCCGCTCTATTCGTCTCGAGTGTCGCCGAGGCGGTCGGGGTCGGCGGAAGTGAGGTGCGGGCTTCTACCGGCTTGGTGCTCGCCGCTCGGTAGGCTCCCCTCGCACACCGATCGCCGCTCGTGGAGTGCCCCGTCAGCCAGCGCTCGTCGCGTAGAGGTAGAAGCCACACTGGATCGAGCCAATCGGCGAACACCCGTCAGCGCATCCTCAGCATCGCTCGACCTCATACAGCGCCCGCGTCGGTTCTTGCTGGCTGATGCGCTGTTGGAGAGCCTGAACCTCGAAGAGCAGCCGTCTACTGAGCACCTCGACCTCAGAGTCGGGCGTACCTTCCAAGACCCACAACTCGATCCCGACGCCGCCTGCGTTGACCCAGTGCTCCACTCGGTCACTCATGGTCTAACTCCTCGCCCGTCGCACTGGCCAGGAGGCGGCCACTCCACCAGCCGAGCTTCCCGATGAGCCCGTCGAGCCAGCCGATGGTGCCATCGCACGCTCCCATGGCGGTCCAGCCGTCTCGAAGGGCGGCGAGTTCGAAGCCCACGTCATCGATGGCTTCGCTCGCGCCGATGAGCAGCGATTCGGTGAGGAAACGATCCAGCTCGCTCTGCATGCCATACCTCCTCGCGGAGAAGTCTCCAGAGGAGGGGCGAAGAAGCGGCCTCTCGGCGCTGCGATCAGGATACCCAGGACGGTCGCGGACCGGACGGACTATCCGACTCGCCGCCGGTGGCGGGCAAGTTCCTCGTAGAGAGCGACCGTCTCGGGATGCAGAGTCTCGTACGGCTCGACCGTCTCCAGCACCCGGCACAACTCGCTCATGACCGACTCGATCCCGGCCGGGTTCCCCAGGAGGTCGTACGCGCGCATTCGATCGCGGTAGAGGATCTCGCACGCCGGGGACGCGCGCAGCCCCTGTTCGGCGACCAGGAGGGCGCTGCTTCCCTCGCCGCGCTCGAGGAACCACTCCGCGGCCAGGTGGGCGGCGTCGGCCACGACCGTCTCGATGTGCGCAACGATCCCCTCGGTGTGCGCCCACTCGTACCCGGCCTTCGTGCCCTCGAATGGAAGGCCGCGTACGTGGCGGAGCGCGTCGACGACGGCGTGCACCGACTGATCGCTCCGGTTCGCCTGGGCTCGGTCGAACGCGGTTTCAAGCAGTTCGAAGTCCGTGACGACGAAGTGGCTCAGCCGGTACAGGCCGTCGGTCACATGCGGGACGTGTCGGGTGCCGTCGGGCGCCACGCCGAGGCACGACCGGGCCCGGCTCATCGTCTGGTTGAACGTACCTTCAGCAGGTAACAGGTCGATCCAGAGCGCAGCCTTCAACCGGCTCTCGTCCACGCCCTCGCGGTGCAGAGTCAGGTACGTCACGGCCTCGATGGACTTCCGTCGGTCGATCGCGGTCCGGCCGCCATCGACCTCGACCGGCCCCATCATCCTCACCCGGATGACGGCTGGGTCCTCCCACGCTGGCCTCACGGCGTCTCCGCTCAGGGTCGCTGGTCGACCCTCAACACTCGGCGCAGCATCGTCGATCGGGTCCTCCAGGGCGGTCTCGAGGAGTGCGCCGATCCCCTCCCGTATCTCGTCGGGAATGTCGATGAGGTCGAGGCGGATGCCGGGCGGCTGGACGCTGACCTGGCTGTCAGCGATCACGAGCTGGCGATCGGCATCGACATCCCGGCCTCCGGCGAAGATGACGCAGAGCCCGTGATTCGCCGCGGCTGCGTCCAGAAGCCGGTCCAGGCCGGGATCGGATACGCCCGGCGCGACGAGCACGACCGTGGGCGTCCACGCGTCCCCGGACTCGGCCGATCGCGCGTCGAGCGTCGATCTCCGCCGCGCGGCGGTCAGCTCCCGCGTCATCGACTCGGCGCCGGCCTCGAGGTCGTCGATCACCTCTGCGATCGCGTCGGCCGTCCGCACTCGATCCAGGAGGGCGACCCCTCGCGGCGCGTCTCCGATGACGACGACCTCGAGATCGTCGGCCCACGCGCTCGTCGCCAGGCCCCACGCGATCATCCAGAAGAGGGCCCGGGCGCCGTGCTCGTCGCCGGTGAGGACGGTCCGGGAATGGGCTTCGAGATCGACGAGCACCTCGCGCCCGCCAGTCCGCCCGACGGCGACGAGCGCGGGTGCGGGTGCCGCTCCCCCCGCCGCCAGCCCTTCCGCGGTTGCCTCGCGTACGTTTTCGTCGAGGATCCAGACCCGTCCCTCACCCTCGGTGCGGAACGGGCCGGGATCGGCGGCCACGCGTTCGGAGAAGAGGATCTCGACGGTGCCGTCGCCGACCGAGACCGCCTCGATGGCAGGCATGAAACCGGCACGGCCAGACCGGACCTGCGCGGCGAGGGCACGGACTGCCACAGCGACATCACCGGAGGGAGCGTTCGACGCGGCGCTCCGCACCGCCGCCTCCGTCACAGCCACCTCGCGAGAAACCGCCGGGACGTGCATTCCCGGACGGCGACGGTGCTGCTGCGCTCGGCGAAGGCGGGCCAGCGCCGCAACGACGCCTGCCGACAACAGCCCGGCGCCGGCGATCCCGACCCGGAGTGGTGCTCCTCCCTCGTCCTGCCCGTTGACGTTCGCTTCGCGGTCGGGTCCTCGGTTCTCGGGTGAGGCGACGGTGGTCGATGGCGCCGCCGCCGCAGCCGCACCGTCTTGATGCATCTTCGTGGGAGCGGGATCGGGCACGGACCGCGCGGGGTTCTCACCTCGCTGCCCGTTGCCGGTCCGAGCCGGGGCCCCGATGCCCTCGGCATCCGGCGGGAGGGTGAGCACCCAGCCCGGCTGGATGAGGTCCGGGTCGGTGAGCACCCAGCCGTCGGGTTGGGGCGCGACCCGGTTCAACTCGAAGATCTCCCGCCACCGGAACCCGTCACCGAGGTGCCGCTCGGCGATCCTCCAGAGGGAGTCGCGCGGCTGCACCACGTAGGTCGGTGCACGAATGGGCGCCTCTGAACCAGAGGGCGACGGAGCGGTGGCGCACTCGTTCACAGGAGCCGCCCGGTCAGGCTCCGCGGGCTCGACGGTTGATGTCGCCACGACCGCCACCGCCGGTGATGCCGGAGCGGTGCCGGTGGAGCGCAGCCCGCCCACGAGAACCAGCGACGACACAACGAGCTGGCGCACGAGCGGCTGGATCAGGCCCGCCGTGGGCAGCCGCCGGGCCGCGCGTCCCCGACCCCAGGCGCCCACTTCGAATACGGCGGAACCAACGACCTGGAGCCAACCGATCCACCCGACGATCGCGACGCCCTTCACGATCGTGCTGTCGGCGATGGTGGCTCCGGAGAGCGCCTCCCGGATTGCAGACAGACTTGGGACCTCGGTGGGAAGAGGCCACCCAGCCAACGCGGCCAGCACCCACGGGGTTCCCACGATGAGGGCGGCGAGGGCCACGAATGCCCCGAGCGCCCGCACGGCATCGGACAGGAGACGGCGCCGCATCAATCGTCCCCTTCGAAGAGCCCGCTCACTGCCCTGGCTTCGGCGTCGCCCGTCACCGTGAGCGGGCCGACACCGAAGGCTCCCAGGATGGACAGGTCCTGGCGCAGCGCAAGCCGGACGCGGACGACATCACCGGCGACCGACACTTCACCGCTGCGCCCTATGGAGGCCAGGTACGAGAGTGCATGCTGCCGGGCGTCCTCGGCGTCGAGGACGACACCCTCGCCGGCCCGCAGCACGTCGACATCGACCGCCTGCGCTCCGGCCCGTGCCGCTGCCTCGGCCTCGTTGAACGCTCGCCGCCGGGCGGCAAGCACGTTGCCGCCGTCGAACACGAGCCCTGTCACGGCCAACAGCGCCACGGTGAAGATGACCACGGTTGCTGTCACCATCCCGCGCTCGTCGGTCATCGGACTTCACCCCGGTACGTGTCCACCGGATGCACGAAGTGGGAAGTGACCGTGCGTGACCCGGGGACGCCGAGGAGGGTCAGTTCACCGAGATCGACCGTGCAGGTGACCGTCGCTCCCACCAACCCGCCGGGCGTGAGCCCGGACGTGTCGATGCTCACGGCAAGGTCCCGGCACGAGACTCCTCCCTCCTCGAGCGAGGAGTGCGCCGCGCTGGCCCCGTCGGCCGACGCGGCCCCGGGAAATCGGGCGATCGAAGCGGCCCGGGCTGCGTCACGGGCGGCGGCGTCCACCTCCGCGCGCGCCTGTGCGAGCCGCCCGACCCCCACCGCGAACAGGAGGAGGACGAGGATGGCGGGCGTCACCAGGGCCAGCTCCAGGGACGCGGAGCCGCGCTCGCGCCTCACGGCGCCGCCTCTTCCGCGGCCGATCGGAACCTCTCCACCGGGCTCTCGGCGCTCGCATCGAGGGGGAGGCTGAAACCCGGGACCACGCCGGCGACCCGCCCGGTGACCCGGACCGTCGCCGTCTCGCCGTCGCGCGTCGCGGTGACGCCCGCATCGCGCACGAGCGTCGAGCCCGCGGAGTCGAGGAAGGCCTCGGCGCGTTGCTGGCCCGCTCCCGCTGTCCCGCCCTCGACCCGCGCGGCGCGGACCCCTTCCTGGGCCGCGGCCTGGACGACGTGCTGGGCGTGGTACCAAAGGCCGAACTGGATGACGAGCATCACGAGGAAGAGCAACACGGGCATGAGCAGCACCACCTCGGTGGTCGCCTGGCCCGAATCGCCACGGCATCGGCGAGACACAGCTCAGTCCGTGGGGATGCTGTTGGCCTTGCCCGTGACCTTGGCCACGATGATCGCCCCCGCCGTCAGCGCCAGCGCCGCGAGAACGGCGGTGATGATGACCGTCTCGGTGGTCATCCCCCGCTCGTCACGGCGCAGGCCGGCAAGGTGCGACCGCAGCGCGACCAGCGCGTATTGCAGCAGCGCGAACTCGTCCATGCGATCCTCCTGTCAGCATTCGTGAACTCATGCACTTGTCAGATCCCTCCGATCACCTCCGCCATCGCCGGGTAGCCCAGAAAGACGATGAAGCCGAGCATGAGCACCACCACGGGGAGCGACATCCGCTCGCTGGCGGCGTGGGCCGCCGCCTCGACTTCGGTCAGCCCCCGGAGCCGGAGCGCCCTCGCCTTGGCCGCCACGGAGGACCGGACGCGGGCGCCCTCCGCACCGGCCAGGGCGGCGCTAGCGGCGAGTTCGTTGAGCTCCGGAATGGCGAGTTCGCCGCCGAGGCGGCCGAGCCCGGCCCACGGCGTCTCACCCGTGAGCTGCGCCTCCAAGAGCGCCCGCTTCATCTCGACGAACGGCCAGCCCTGGCCCGCGCGCGCCGCGTCGTGGAGCGCGGTGTCGACACCGCGCCCGCTCGCCAGGCTGACGGCGACGACGTCGAGGAACGCGCTCAGCGCGTGCCGGAAGGCCCGGCGCCGCTCAGCTGCCCTTGACCGCAGCATGAGTGACGGCAGGAAGAAGCCGAGAGGTGCGAGGACGACAGAGAGCCACAGGGGAAGAGCGAACCCGAGACGGACACCGCCCGCCCAGAAGAGTGCGGTCGCGACCGGCGCCCAGACCAATCCGAGGATCCCGAGCACCAGACGCTGCGCCAGGTGTTCGGCGGGCGAGACACCTGCCACGCGCAGGTCCGCGGTGAACGGCTCCACCACGCGCGCAGCCGCGGGCGAGCGCCGGAGCAGCGCCGCGGCAGCCCGGATGGAGCCGGGCGCTCGTTCAGCGATGACGAGCGGCTCGGGCCGATGGTGGAGGCGGGCGAGCGCTCGATCGAGGGGCAGGGCGGCGGGGGCGAGGCCGCTCGCGGTGAGGAGAATGCCTGCCGCGACCCCGAGGCCGACGAGGAGCGCGGCGGTCACGACCCAGCCTCCGCATCGCGAGACCGCACGAGGAACCGCTCCGGTGCCATGAACTGGCTCATGCGGGCGAGCCACCACAGGGCAAGGCCCCAGGCCGCGGCCACGAGGAAGAGGACGGACTGGCCGGAAGCCGATCCGTAGACGTTTAGGTACTGCCGGTTCAGCAGGAGCAGGCCCAATGCCGTCGTCGCTGTCACCGTCGCGATGACCCGCACTGCCGTCCGGAGCCGGGCGCGCGAGGCCTCGACCCGGAGCCGCAGGCCTGCCTCGTCGCGGGCGGAGACGGCGAGGGTCCCGAGGAGTTCGGCGAGGTCTCCGGTCGCGCCTTGCGCAGCGAGCTTCAGGGCCGTGACCACGAGGTCGCCCGTCGGATGCGCCAGCTCGTCGGCGAACTTGTCGAGCGCCGATGTCAGTGGCTCCCGCTCGATGCGGACCGCGAGCGCCGTCACCTCGGGCCGGATCGCGGGTGGGGCGATGTCAGCCGAGGCGACGATGGTCTGCTCCAGGCCGTGCGCGCCGGCCAGTAGGTCGCGGAGCATCTCCGTCCACGAGGCGATCGCCTCCGTGCGGGCGACGTCGCGCTCGCGTGTCCCCTGGCCGCCGAAGAACTCGGGCCAGAACCATCCGGCGGCTCCCGTTCCGAGAGCCGCCACCGGCCAGCGGGTCACGAGCGCGGCGGGGAACGCCAGGGCGACGGCGGCAAGGAGCCGGGTCCGGTCGAATGAGACGAACGGAGCGCGCTGCGCACTCGTTCCGCTGGTCTGCCGCGGTCGCAGCCCGCTGGCGACGAGGATCAGCCCGAGCGCGATCCCCATGCCAGTCAACGCGGCGAGGATGTTCAATCCCTCCACCACCCTTCGGAGCGGCGGTGCAGGTCCGGGTCGTATCCCTCGGCGGCGAGGGCTTCCCCAAGTTCGGCGGGGATTGGCACGCCGGGGACGGCGCGCCCGTCCGAGCCCGGCCGGAACAACTCGTTGCTCACGGCCCGGCCGCCATCGGCGCCGACGATCTGCCGGACACTCGACACGTAGCGGAGGTGCTTCTTCTTGGAGATGAACACGATGAGGTCGATGGCGGCGGCCGCGAGCAGGTTGGTGGCCTCGATCGAGAGGCGCTCCGGGGCCTGCATGGCGTAGAGGGCGAGCTTGTTGAAGACCGTCGCCGACGAGTCGGCGTGGACGGTGCACATGGAGCCCTCGTTCCCCTGGCTCATGGCGTTGAGCATCGGGATGACTTCGTCACCCCGCACCTCGCCGACGATCACCCGGTCGGGGTTCATGCGCAGCGACATGCGGACCAACTCGGCGGCCGTCACGCCGCCAACCCCTTCGACGTTCGCGTCCCTGGCTTCGAGTGCCACGCAGTCGGGGTGGAGATCCGGGAAGCGGTCGAGGCCCAGCTCCAGCTCGGTCTCGATGGTGACGACCCGCTCCTCCGGCGGGATCTCGCTGGCGAGCGCACGCAGCAGGGTGGTCTTCCCGGCCCCCGTCGCACCGGCGATGATCAGCTGCTTGCGGGCACGGACGGCGGCGGCGAGGAACCGCTGCAGGCCCCGGTCGATGGTCCCGAGCCGCTCGATGTCCTCGAGCGTCGCCTTCATGAACCGGTGCCTCCGAACGGCGACGCAGGGGCGGTCGCACACCCACGCCACCGCGAACAGGCGGCTCCCGTCGGGAAGCTGGAGGTTCAGCGACGGCCGGCCCGGGTTGAACTCCCGCTCCGAGAGCCCGTAGCGACGCCCGATCTCGCGGAGTATCTCGATGAGCTCGGCGTCGTTCGTAGCGATGGCGGGTCCGGCCTCCTTCGTCCCGTCGTCGTACTCCAGCCACACCTGGTCGTAGCCGTTGGCGACGACGTTCTGAATGCGCTCGTCGTCAATGAGCGGCTGGAGCCGGCCCAGGTGGAAGAGCCGGTCGAAGACCGCCCGCGCGAGCAACTCCTCCTCCCCCTCGTCGAGGACCGTCCGGCCTTCCGCGAGGCACTCCTTCGCGTAGCGCTCGAGCTGTTCGTTGATGAGGTCGCGTGCGAGCGCGGCCTGGTCGTCGCGGTCGAGCCGGCGACCACCGTCGAGTTGGGCTGCGCTGCTCCTCGACGTCAGTGCGGTGGCGACTTCCTGGCGGATGCGCCGGACCAGGGTTTCGTCGACCGTGACGGCAGTGGTCATACGCCCACTCCCTCTCTCGCCGCCACCAGCGCGGTTACCCGGTCGACCACGCTGCGCGCCGATCGCACGAGGCGGGTGCGGCGAGCGACACCGGCGGGACCGCCGTGAACGGCGGCGACGCCGCGAGGATCGGCAGGGAGCGCCCCGGCAACGAGGACTCCGAGCACCGCCGCCACCTCGTCGGGCAGGTAGGGCCGCTCGCCCGCCAGGAGGAGGGCACAGAGGCGGGACGATGCTGCGAGTTCGTCGAGCCGGATGCGCGC
The DNA here is from genome assembly GCA_016179865.1 of Actinomycetota bacterium. Lineage (GTDB taxonomy): Bacteria > Actinomycetota > Acidimicrobiia > IMCC26256 > JACPCJ01 > JACPCJ01. Next base: position 25,724 of record JACPCJ010000094.1, read on the forward strand.
GTGCTCCACGCCCGACACGGTCGGCTCCAGCATGAGGAGCACCAGGTCGGCGTCGGCGACGACGGGGCCGACGGTGGACGTGGAGGACCACCGGCCGCAGTCGACGATCCCGTGGCCATTCGCCCTGAGCGCGGGGACAAACCGGCTCGCGAGGGAAGCGATCGCCGTCGTCGCCTGCGCCGGGGACGGAGGTCCCGCGACGACCTGGCCACCCGCGGGAAGCGGCTGGACGTGGTCGAGCGGCGCGAGGGGCGAACCGGCATGACGGCTCGACGCGGCGAGCGTGACCAGGCCGGGCTCGAGGCCGAGACCAACCCGGGCGGCGACGTCACCACCGGCCGGGTCCGCCTCCACGAGGATCACCTCATCCTCCACGGACCACGCCGAGGCGAGTGCGAGGGCCGCGGTGGTCACGCCCGGCGCGTGCTTGGCGGACGTCAGCGCGACGACGGTCATCGGGGGGCTCGGGCCAGCGCAAGGCGCCCCTGGGCGCCGGCCACGGCGAAGTCGCGCGTCGCGGCTCCCGGGACACCAAGGGAGGCGGAGACCTCGCCCGGTGCCGTCTCCTCGATGGCGACGACGAGACCCTCGATGGGCGACGCCCCGTCGCCGTCACCCTGGCCCGTCTCCGGAACGGCGAGGATCGTCACTTCGTCACCCGGCCGGAGGCCCAGCGGGAACTGCCCGGGTTTGAGGACCGCCCCGATGACCGACCAGCCGTCGGGAACGAGCGGGCCAGTGGCGAGTGCTCCCCGGCTGAGCAGATTCCCGGGAACGAGCCCGACCGCGGCCCGCCTCCCCACGAGGTCGTCGCGCTCAGAGGCCGGGACCATCTCCACCCCCCGTTCCGCGGCGACCCGCACCACCGTGAGGTCGCCGGTCTCGATCGTCTCGCCGGCCTCGACGGCGCGCGCAACCGCAAGGACGGGTGTCCGGTCGCCCGCGTTCCCGTAGAGGGTGACGGCGGCGAGGGCGCTGACAGCCAGCACCGTGATCCCGGCGGCAATGCGCGTTCGGTTCCGGCGCGGGGACGGTGCGGCGCGACGCTCTCGCACGCCCTTGTGGCCATCGGTTGTGACGGGGGTTCGGGTCGTGACGACCACGTTGGCCTCCTCTCCTACCGGTTGACGGCCTGGATCTCCGCGACGCGGACGGCGACGCTCGACGACCGTTCGACGGGCCCGAGCGACCCGCCGCCGGGAGCGCCGGTCACCGTCCACGACACGCCCCAGAGCACGGAGGCGGTCACGGTGAAGGTCCCATCAGGAGCGCGCGCCGAGCTCTCCCGGTAGACGTACTCGCAGTCGGTCGACTGCCCCTTCGCTGGGCGGCTCCGGTCGTACGCAGTGCCCGGGCCGTCGCACTCGACCCGGTCGCCGTTGCCCATGTCCCAGATCACGCGCTGGGGCGAGGCGGTTGCGCTGACGCTGACCCCACCTGCCGACGCGCTCGCGCTCACCGGCTGCCATCCGGCACCGTCGAGCCAGAGCCACGTGGGCAGGTTGACAACCTGCTCGTCGTCGGGCGACGGGCTCATGCCAATGGTGGGCGCGGGGATCGGCACGCGGTCGGCCGCCTGCCGGGCGAGCACGGCAGGATCAACGCCGTCGTTGAGCCACACAACCGTGCCGGAGGACATCCCGTCGGCCGAGGTGCAGATCTTCCGGTACCAGGCGCCCGGACCGTCGCCGCGCTGCTCGCCCCAGCCGCTCTGGGACATGTCGTCAGCGGTGGCGGATTCCTCGGGCGGCAGCGCCACGTACGTGCAGGTCACGCGGGAGGGTGCGCCGCGGCTCGACTCCCCGTTGGTCACCCCGGGCGTCTCGGCCTCGACCCCGATGTCCTGGCCGTCAGTCCAGGCGTCAGCCGTCCCGTCCGCCCACGCGGAACCGGCCGGAACCACACCTGCCACCAGCGCCGTGATGACCGCAGTCAGCGCTCGCCCGGTTCGCACCGGTCACCTTCTCGGGTGATGCGGGCCACCTTCCACGTTCCGTCGTCGAGCCGCAGCTCGACGGTCACGAGTTGGCGGACCCCGCTCGCTGTGTCCTTCCGCTCGCCGGTCTCGGCGTCGAAGACACCGGTGCTGTCCAGGTAGCAGTCGCTGACACGAGCCGTGTCCGCGTCGATCGAGACCACCTCCGGCGCGAGGTCGACGGTCCCGCGGATCACTTCACCGGCGGACGCCCGGGCCAGGAACGCCCGCTGGACCTGTTCGAGCTCGTCGCCCGCGGCGTGGGCTTCGAGGGCCGGGTGGCGCGGGTCCATCGGGTCCGCCGCCTCCAGGTACGCGTCCCAGAACGAGCGGTAGTCCGCGAGGACGGCGGCCTTGTCGGCGGCGCCGGTCGTCGTCGAGGTTGCTCGATCGCTGGCCGTCTTCGTCGTAGGTGGTGACGCGCCGCTGTCGTTGCCGTCGCACGCGGCCGTCAACAGGATGACCAGGGCCCCGACTGCGACGAAGAGGCTCCGTCGGATCCGCTCGCCCATGCTGCACCTCTCTGCTCGCGCCCCTACCAGAGCTAGGTGCATATGGGCGACGGATACGCGCCACCGCGCTGAGGATTTTCCCCGCGCCGAAACGGCGGACGGGGTGTCGTCCCCGGCTCGGGTTCGGCCGATCGGGCCGGCCCGCAACGACTCCGGACCTGGCTTCGTCGCTCCGTGCCTCCTTGACCACGCTGTGCCATTTCCAGACCTACCCACCCCGTGGCAAGTCCAACCGCTTCGCGTGGCCTTGGGGGGATCCGTGGTGAATGCACGCTGATTCCGGAACCTGAGGTACGTCACGTTCAACGGCGCCGTGTCTGCGTGGACCCCAGCGTTTGACACCGATCCGTTGAGGATCCCTGTCAGGGCCGTGTCGGACAGTCCCGTCGATAGCTCGCTACTCGACGGGAGGAACGATGGCCGACCCGCTCGCACTCCTCGACCAGGACTGGGAGGCGTTCTGCCGGTCGATGCAGGGCCGGAAGGCGCTTCATTGCTGGCATCTGGCGGGGGTCGCCACCGACGCCGCGGACGTCGACGACCTCCTCGACCGGCTGCGCCACGACACCGACATGGACCGGCGCGATGGCCTGATGATGCAGCTGCTCACGGTCGGGAGAGGCGACGCCGATGCCCGGCGCGTCGTGCTCCAGGCCGTGGTCCCCGGACTCGCCGGCGTGACCCGCGCCTACTCCCGCAGGTGGGGGTGGAACGAGGCCGGCGACATGGTGGTCACCGCCGCGATCGAGCGCATCGGCACCTATCCCCTCGGGCGCACGTCTCTTCCCGCGGCGAACATCGTCCGGGACGTCCGCCACCAGCTGTACCTGACTCGGCTCCGGGAGGTCGCCAGGGAGGCCGTGCTGAACGCGGAGCCCCTGCCCGAGCACCTGACCAGCCCCCCGCCCCAGCTCTCACCATCCGACGAGCTGCTGGCAGTCGTCGCTGGAGCGGTCGACAACGGCTGCATCACCGCGGAGGCCGCCCGCGTTGTCGTGCTGAGCCGTGTCTACGACGTCTCGTCGGAGACCCTCGCCGCCCCTGCGGGCGTCACTCCCGGCCACATGCGACGGCGCCGCCTACGTGCCGAGGCCCGCATCGCCGAGGCCGTGGAGGACCTGCCGCTCTTCGAACTGGAGGTGGCATGACGACGAGCCAGGGCGTCGCACCGGCGAGGTCTCACCGCGGGCGAGCGTCACTGGGTACCATCGAATCGAACCGCAGGGACGAGGTCTCGACTGACGCCCCCCTGCGCAACGGTGTTCGTCGGTCCGCTCGACCAGATCCTGCGGAAGAGGCGGCCGACGTTTTCCTGACGGTCGCGGATCTCCAGCGCCGTTACCGGATCGGGCGCACCCGCGTGTACCGGCTCATCAAGGAGCCCTGGTTCCCGAAGCCCGTGGTCGGGGGCACGTACCGCTGGTCATTGGCCAGCGTGCGGGCCGCCGAGGACGCCCGGGCCGACCGCCAGTGGCCACCGGTCGCACCTCCGCAGCTCAAGCGCCGGAGACGACCGAATGGCAGCGCGTAAGCGACCGAGGAAACCACTCCGCGTCGGCAAAGTTCGCAAGGGAGGGCGGCGTGGCTGGCAGGCGCGCCTCCAGGCCCCGAGCGGTGAGAAGCGCTACCGCGTTCGCTTCAAGAACCCGGCGACCGGCGAGTGGCGCGAGTTGCATGCCGTCGATCGTGATGAGGCCAACGAGGTCTTCGAGAACGTCGAGGCATGGCTTGATGCCGGCGCTCCCGGCGCCGCCGAGCCGGGCATCGAACGCGAGGAAGACTTCGGTGAGGGCCCTCAGGACATCGAAGCACTCGCCCGCCGCCTCCTTCGCCGTATGCACGAGGATCGCCTCGCCATCCGGACGCTCGACAACGCCGAGCGAACCCTGCGCGTCCACATCCTCCCTGTGATCGGGTCGACCGCGGTCCTGGCCTGGGACAGCGAGGACTGCCGGCGCGTCCTGCGGCGTGCGCGCCAGTCGGGCCTTGCACCGGCCACCGTCCAGGATGTCGGCAAGTTCCTGACCGCCCTCGTCCGCGAGGCGCACACTAAGCCCCGCTGGCTTCCGCTGACCAACAACCCCATGGAGGGTGTTCCCTACCGCGCCCGGAGCCGCCACCAGGGCCAAGCGGCTGTCTACATCCCGGCGTCGGAGCGGCCGACGACCGAACACGTGCGGGCGCTGTGCTTCGAACTCTGGCGTCGGGGGCGGCGGGTCGGCCGGCCGTGGTATCTGACGATGGGACTGATCGCCGGGTTCAGCGGCCTCCGGTGGTCCGAACTCATCGGCCTCCGGCCGCTCGACTACGACCCCGATGCCCGAATCCTCGTCGTCACACGAGCGATCGCACAGGCGGATTCGGGGGACTTCGTCGTGAAACCGCCGAAGAACGAAAAGGAACGCGAGGTCCCCGTCCCGGGGTCCACCCACAGACGCCTCGTGAAGCGCATCGGCGACGTGCTCGCCGCACCGCCGGGCGACGGCCCGTGGCCGGTGGGGGGTCCGGAGGGACTTCTCTTCCTCGGGCCTAACGCGATGCCGTGGACTCGTTCGACCTGGCGCCGCGGGCCGTACACCCATGCCGCCCGCGGGGCCGCGTGGGAGATGGTCGGCGACACACCGACGGCGTCGGGCTTGCAGCGAGGCGGCTCACCGCGACTCCCGTGGCGCAACCTGCGCCATCACGCCGCCACGTGGCTCCACCACGAAGTCGGCCTCGAGTGGGAGGACATCAGCCACATCCTCGGCCACCACAGCGTCGCCTTCACCCTCGACACGTACGTCCGCCGCGGGGTTGATGCCGACGAGCGCCGGCGCGAGCGCCTCGACCGCTATTGACAGGCGGCGCGGCTCGGTCCCGTTACCTCGGTGCAGCCGGGATCGGACTGCCCTGCCGAAGCCAGAGCGGCAAGACTGGTCATGTCAGAAAGGCGTTCGCATGCCCGTGATCGGATTCAGGTGCACGAAGGATGCATTTGCCGTCGTGGCACTCGACGGGACACCCGATGACCCCGTAGTTATCGAGCACCATCATCTCGACGCGCCGAAGCATGAGACCCGCCCTCGTCAGCTCGCGTGGGTGCGGAATGAGGTGATCGAGATCGTCGGTCGTGTGAGACCCTCGGTCGTCGCCTTCAAAGCGGCCGAGGCAACCGCACGATCCCGCGACCTCGGGCGCGCCGAAGTTGAGGGCGTGCTCCAGGAGGCCCTCGCGTCGCTTGAGCTCGATCCCCTGCGGCGAACCAAGCGGCAGCTCAAGTCCGACCTGAATTTCGAGCGCAACGCGAAGTACGTCATCTCCGTGGTGGAAGGCATCGGCGCACTGCAAGGACTACCGAAGAATCGACACGAGGCGGCCGCGGCTGCCCTTGCCGCGCTCAGGAATGCCTGACTGGGAGCCGCGACGCCGGCTGGGAAGCGGCCAGTTCGGCGAAGCGTGGCTCGTCTTCGACCGGGCCATCGGTCATGACCGCGTCGTCAAGTTCGTGAGGCCGGACAAGATCCACGATCCGATGCACTTCTACAGCGAGCCTCAGGTGCTCATGGCCCTCCGTCATCCGAACATCGTTGAGATGTACGACGCGGGCACGATGCCGGACGGACGGCTGTACGTCGCGATGGAGTACCTGCCACGCGGGAGCCTGGAGGACGAGTACGGCGGATCAGTCGTGCCGGTCGCGGATGCCATCGGGGTGGTGGCCGACGCATCTCGAGGCACGGAGCACTCTCACTCCCAAGGAATCGTCCACCGCGACATCAAGCCCGCGAACATCCTGCTCGGCGACTCCGGTCGAGCGAAGCTCTCTGACTTTGGATTGGCAACGCGAGTAGGCGCCGCGGGTGCAGCCTCTCCCTACGGTTACGTCGCGCACCTGGCCCCCGAGGTCCTGACCGCGGACGAAACGTCGGTCCAAACTGATGTCTACGCCCTCGGCGTCACGGCATACCGCATGCTCAACGGGGACGCCTCCCTCCCCGATCCAGCCGCACTGCCCGGGTCGCTCGAGGACGCAATCATCGCCGGGGACTTCCCCGATCGTCACAGGTTCAGGGCGCACGTGTCGGAGCGACTCCGTCGAGTGATCCGACGCGCACTAAGTGTCGACCCGCAGCGTCGTTACGCGTCGGCGGCCGAACTCCGCCACGAACTTGAGCGGGTCACGCCGGTCGTCTCCTTGACGGAGATCCCGGGTGGCGCCGTGGCCCATTGGGAAGGGATATCCGCGGACGGCACGACGTGGACCGCGGTGATCTCGAAGGGCAAGGCCGGGTTTGATTTCACTCTCACAAAGGCACGCGGAGGAGCACCGAGGCGCGTTCGGTCGGACTGTCAGACGTTCGGAACCGAGGCCCTGGCGCGGCGACACGCTCGCAACGTCCTGGGTCGCATCGCGGACACGGGTAGTTGACCGCGCAGCTTGTGAGAACCGCGGAGGTCGCCGAGCGGCTCGCGCACGGGCGAGTGCAAAGATGCGCGTCATGAGCGCCACGGATCCGCAGTCCGACAACCTCAAGCGCCTCCTCGATGAGCTGCCCAATCCGGTACTGGAAGTCGATCGCCCGAGGGTGATGCGCGAAGGGCGGGGGTGTTGAGCGGTTCGTCGTCACGGTCCGGGGACGACCTCGAGCCAGTCGAGTGGGCGCGCGGCGAGGCCGATGAGGCGGAACTCCTGGCGGGTCTTGAGGAGGAATACGACTCGGAGGTTGCCGGCGCTTGCGTTGCGAGACTGCGCAAAGCGATAGAAGGCGAGCCGGTTATCACAGGTGACCTGCGAAGGGCCTCGAATGAGCTCGAGGTACCCCTCACGGGACTGCAGCATCGGATCAAGAGCCCGGACTCGATTGCCCGCAAGGTGCACAATGGATGGGAGTCGAGACCGACGGCCACTGCCGAACAGATCGCCCTGGACCTCGGCGACGTCCTTCGGTATACGTTTGTCATCGACGACGTCGAGGGCTTTTACGCCGCTGCCGAGCGCATTTGCCGCAAGCTCGCCGAGGCCGGGTATGTCGTCGAGAAGGCGACCGACTCCTTCGGGAGGCGCACCCGCTACAAGGGTGTCCACGCTGCAGTCCGTGCGCCGGACGGAGAGACCACCTTGGAGGTTCAGTTCCACACCACCGAGTCGGCCGAAGCCAGAAGGCAGACCTACGCCCTGTACCGCACCTACCGCGACGCGGACAAGGAGCGTGATGAGCGCTTCAGAGCGGCCGTCCAGATCGCGGAGGTGACGAGTGGCGTCCCAGATCCGCCCAATCGCCCCGACGCTCTGGGAGGGGTTGTGATCGAGGTCAAGGAGTACCCACTGCACGCCGATCTAAGATAGACTAAGCTATCTGTAGATGACCTAAGATCTACCGCCCGAAGGGTTGCCCATGGCCACATTTTTTTTCGTGACCGACCGGGAATCTCAGCCGTTGGTCGTCGCGTACTTGGACGACGAGTGGCGGTTCTGGGAGTGGGCCCCGCCCACGCGTCACTTCCATCTCGCCGACTGGCTCGTTGACGACTACTTCTCGGCCACCCCGTCGTTGACGTACGACGAAGTCGTTCCTGATGTCGCCCGCGAGTGGATCGACAAGGGCGTTGGCAAGTCACAGCCGCGCTTCGCGCAGCGGTTCCAGCGCGACGTGAAGGCAGGTCGCTTCTTGGCCACCGACGACCTCTTCGCTGGCAACCGCGTGCCGGACGAGACGGCCCGAGAACGAGCAGACCGTAAGGCCAGGGAGGCCCGGGCACGACCAGGCTGGATCGAATACCGAACCTACCCGCCCTCAGATCGTGCGAATGCTTACGCTGCCGCCAACCAAATCCGCTCGGGGCGGGTCAAGGCGCTCTCACCGGACGAATTCGAGGCGAAGTCCCATCGCGCGCAGGATGGTCGCTACGTCGTCTTTGTTCGCCAGAGGGCGGATGCCAAGGGGGATCTCACTGAGTCGTTGACCGCGCGCGAGAGAGAGGTGCTCGGGCTCGTCGCTGTCGGGATGAGACTGAGAGAGGTGGCGGAGACACTTGCCATCACAGAGAGCACTGCTCGGAAATACATCCTGAACGTAGTGTCCAAACTCGACGTGATCGGACGAGAGGGGACTCTGGAACCCGCGGCTGGCCGTGGCCGTGCACGAGGCGGCTGACAACGAGCGCGCTTCTCCAGGTGGGCTCCGCGCCCTGTCGATGTTCAGCGCCTATTGAAGCCGCGTCGCACGAGGTGTCGGGAACTCTGGCGCGGCGTGACCAGCCGGGTGCTTGTCAACGAAGCGCACGCCCGGCATGCGCGAAGTGAAAGAGGTAGCCGTGCGAGACGACGTGATGGCAGCCCAGGATCGGCGCAGCGCGTACGCAAGCATTCCCCCGACGGAGGCTCTGCGGGCGACATCCCGGCTGCGGCCCTCTGCAGGCCCGGCACCGGCCGTAGGTGTTGCATGGCCGGTGTGTCGAAGCACTCCTCTCGGCCGCCTCCATGGTGCCGCTCGCTGCCATCCTTCACCGCCGCTTTTCGCGCTTCGTAGGGAAGGTTCGTAGGGCAACGCGGCTCGGACAGCAACCGGGAGGCGCGCCCGCAACGCCGTGACCTGCGGAAACGAGCGAGCAGCCCCAACGGGATTCGAACCCGTGTCTCCACCTTGAGAGGGTGGTGTCCTAGGCCTCTAGACGATGGGGCCGGGTGCAGCGCCCGGGGGCGTGCGCGGCGTTGAAGATACCGCACGACCCTCGGGCGACTCGGCTCCAGTTTCGCCCGGTTCGTTGTGTCAAGAAGCGCTGCGCAGGGTAAGCATCGACTCGATGCGCTCCAGGAAGCCCGGCCAGCCCCCCTCGTGGGCATCCCGCATCTCCGCCGTCGGAAAGCCCGTTTGCACCAGCGTGATCAGGGTCTTGCCGCCACGTTCCTCGAAATTGAGTGACACCGTGGTTTCGAACGAATCTCCGTCGGGCATCGAAAACACCTCGGAGTAGACAAGCCGGCTCGGCCGTTCCACCTCGAGGTAGGTGAGATCCTCCCGGTAGATCGACTCTGGAGGCCCGAAGGACACCGTGGCGGTGCCGCCGGCCCGCGCGTCCGCGACGGCATCCACAGTCCAGTCGTCCTCGGCCCGGTACCACTCCGCCATGGCCGCAGGATCGGTGAAGGCATCGAACACCTCTTCCGGGCCGGCGTCGATCAGGCGCTCGATGTGCAGGTCGTGGCTCATGACTTCCCCTTCCCTTCCCGGCCCCCCGTGGGCCGAGCTCTCCGATTCGTGACGTACTGCTCGACGCGGTCGAGGCGCCCCTCCCAACGCTCGCGTAGCCCGTCCACCCAGGCTGAGACGTCGTCACCCGCCTCCGCGGCAAGCCGGCAATGGCGGTATCGACCCACCTTGACCGTCTCGACCAGACGGGCCTGCTCCAAGATCCGGACGTGCTTCAGCAGCCCCGGCAGGCTGATCTCGACCGGTGCGACCAGCTCCGAGATGGACGCCGGACCGGCAGCCAACTGCTCCAGGATCGACCGGCGGGTCGCATCAGAGAGAGCGGCGAAGGTGCGGTCCAGCGAGCGGCGAGCGGGTGCAATAGACTTAACCATCTGGTTAACTATTACATCGCCCCGACTCGGCGTCAAGGGTCGGCGCGGGCTCGAGGAACCGAGGGCCGTCATCGGCGTCTCAGGGGGTCATCGGACCGGCTCCCGGGGAAGGACTCGAACCTTCAACCTCCTGATCCAGAGTCAGGCGTTCTGCCAGTTGAACTACCCGGGAAGGCGGCGCCGAGGGTAGCGCGGGAGGGGCCGGCGCTGGGCACCCCGAAAACAAGGCGAGCGTGCGATCGGACTCCCCCACGAGCCCAATCGCACGCCGCTCCGTCCTCAGTCTGCGTAGATGTTGACGCTGGCGTCCAGGCCGATGGCGGCCGGGTCACCCCGGCCGGTGACGGCGAGTACGAAGGCCAGCGGATCGCCCGTGATGCGGTCACCACCGCCGCCAATGGTGATCTCCTCGACGCCCTCGAGGGCGAGCGTGGCCGATGGCCAGCTCCGCTTCTGGAGCTCGAAGGCCACGTGGTGCACGGCGCAACGCAGCCCCTCGCCCCGCTCAGAACCCCGCCCGATGGCGGCCCGGATGTCGTCGGCGTGGAGGTAGGCGTCGTAATAGAGCGCCTCGACGCCCTGGAGCGTTGTTCCTTCGAACCCACCGGGCGACGGAGAGTTCCACGCCGCCTCGTCGAACACCGAGAGGAGTTCCTGGTTGACCTTCATGGCGTCGCGGAGCTCCTGGGCGAGTTCGCCGGGCGACTTCCCGCGGCGCTCGTCGACCTCCCGTTGGGTGACCTCCGGGGTTCCGAGCCCTTCGAAGTTGCCGGCGGCCACGTCGGCGATCCCACCGACCACGTGGGCGGCGACGTCGGCGACGGTCCAGCCCTCACACCGGCTCGGGGTATTCCACTCCTCGTCGGTGAGGCCCTCGATGAAGTCGGCGAACAGGTCGTGCTCGCGAACGACTCCGACCTTCACCTCGTCGATCGATAGCGTCATCAGGTCCCCCTCATGTAAGTTGCACGCACGCTGCGTGCATTGAATCTGAGATGACCATGCCCGTCAACCGTTCCCGCCCCTCCGGTGACCGAGGTCACACGCGCGCACCCGCGCGCAGATCACAGGCGCAGCGCTCGGAGGCGACACGCAAGGCGTTGATCGCTGCCGCCACCAAGCTCTTCGCCCGCCTCGGATACGTCGAGACGGCGCGGGAAGACATCTGCCGGCGGGCCGGCGTGACCCGGGGTGCCCTCGATCACCACTTCGACGGCAAGAAGGGGCTGTTCCGGGCCGTCGCAGAAGACGTCGAGGTGCGGCTCAACGAGCGCATCGCGGCGGCGGCGCTCGCCCAGCCCGACCCCGTCTCCCAGCTCCGGGCTGGGTGCCGCGCCTACCTCGACGAGGCCACCCACCCCGAAGTCCGCCAGATCCTTCTCCTCGACGCCCGGGCCGTCCTCGGTTGGAAGGAATGGCAGGAGATCCATTCCAAACACGGGCTCCTCCTCACCAAGGAGGGCCTGAAGGCGGCGCTGCCTGCCGAACGGCACCACTCCGTCGAACCGCTCGCCCACGTCCTCCTCGCCGCCCTCACCGAGGCCGCCCTCTACGTGGCGACAGCCGACGACACGGAGACGGCCCGGCGGGAGTCGCTGGAGACCGCCGACCGGATCCTCGACGCCGTCCTCGCTTGACCTCTTCGCGAATTTGGCCTCTCTGCCGTCGCAGGAGACGCGCAAAGAGGCCAAATTCGGAGCTAGGCGGGGGCGACGGTTACGGGGATGCCGTTGAGAACGGCGTTGCCCGAGAGCGGGTCGATCTGCTCCTCGTCGGCGAGGAGGTTCGAGTTCACGCCGGCGTGCTGCGATGCCACCGACATGCGAATGCCATCTACGTCGTGGCCCCACCCGTGAGGAATGCTCACGACGCCGGGCATGATCCCGGCGGTGACCTCCACCGGGACCGTCACCTTCCCGACCCGGCTCGCCACCTCGGCCAGTCCCCCGTCGGCCACCCCCACGCTGGCGGCGTCGTCGGGGTGGATCTGGAGGGTGCAGCGCTCCTTCCCCTTCACCAGCACGTGCACGTTGTGCATCCACGAGTTGTTCGACCGCAGGTGGCGGCGGCCCACGAGGACGAGGTCGCCGTTGCGGTGCCGGTCGAGTGACGCTTCCAAGCGGGGCACGTCGGCCACGATCTCTTGCGGCGCCAGCTCGACCTTCCCCGAGGGTGTGGCCAGCCCGGTCGGCACCCGAGGCGTAAGTGGCCCGAGGTCGATCCCGTGCGGATTGGCCTCCAGGGTGGCCAGGCTGATCCCGTCGGGGTCGGCGCCGAACCCGTCTCCGTAGGGGCCCGTCCGCAGCATCAAGTCGAGCAGCCGCTCGGGGCCCCGCCGGGGCGCCAGCTCTGCCATGAGTTCATCGGGGTCGCGGCCCGCCACCGGCGACCCTTCGACGGCCACCGCCGACTGCACGAGCTGGAGGGCGGCGAAGTCGTCGAGGGCATCGAGGTCGGCGTGGGCGCCCAAACCCAACAAGACGGCCGTGAGCCGGAGGATGACCTCCCACTCGTCGGGCATGCCCTCGGGACGCTCGAAGACGGGCGGCGAGTAGTTGGCCACCTTGCGGATCTGGAGCGCGTACAGCGCCACGTCGTAGTGGCTCTTGGACAAGGCCGTCGGCACAGGCAGGATCACGTCGGCGTGCCGGGTGGTCTCGTTTACGTAGATGTCGACGCTGACCATGAAATCGAGCGAGTCGAGGGCGGCGTCGAGGCGGCCCGCGTTCGGAGTCGAAATCACCGGGTTGCCGGCCACGGTTATGAGCGCCCGCACCTGCCCCTCCCCCGGCGTCTCGATCTCGTCGGCCAGGGTGGCCACGGGCAGCTCGCCATTGCGCTCGGGGAGACCCCGCACCCGGCTCTCCCACTTGCCCATGCGGTAGCCGCGACCGCCAGGCTCGGTCTTGCGGGGCGCGTGTGCGGGCTCGGCGAACATGGCGCCGCCGGGGCGATCGAGGTTGCCCGTCAGCACGTTCACCACGTCGACGAGCCACGACCCGAGGGTGCCGAACTCCACCGTGCAGGTGCCGATGCGTCCGTAGACGGCGGCGCTCGGGGCGGCGGCCAGCTCACGGGCCAGCCGGCGGATCGTCCCGGCGTCGACGCCGCACGCCGGCGCCACCCGCTCGGGTGAAAACGCAGCCGCCAGGCGCTCGACCTCTTCGACCCCGTTGACGTGGTCACCGATGAGACTCAGGTCGGTGGGACCCTCCTCGAAGAGCACGTGCACAACGCCGAAGAGGAACAGGGGATCGGTGCCGGGACGGATGAAGACGTGCTCGTCGGCGTGCTCGGCCGTCTTGCTCCGTCGGGGGTCGACCACCACGACCTTTCCGCCGCGCTCACGGATCGACTCCACCCGGCCCGGAAAGTCGGGGGCGGTGCACAGGCTGCCGTTGCTCTCCCACGGGTTGGCGCCCAACATCAGCAGGTAGTCGGTGCGATCGAGGTCGGGCACCGGGATGGTGAGGGCGTGGCCGAACATCAGACCGGCGCTCACGTGCTTCGGCATCTGGTCGACGGTGCTGGCCGAGAACAGGTTCTTCGTGCGCAGCGCCTTGAGGAGCCCCCGCAGGTAGATGGCGCCGAGGTTGTGGGCGTTGGGGTTGCCGACGTAGGCGGCGACGGCGTCGGGCCCATGGGCGTCGGCGATCGGGGGCAGCCGGCGCTCGATCTCCTCGAACGCCTCGTCCCAGCTCACCTCCACGAACTCGCCGTCGCGCTTGACGAGCGGGCGGCGCAGCACGTCGGGGTCTTCGTGGAGCTGCTTCAGGGTCGAGCCCTTGGGGCAGATGAACCCGTGCGAGAAGACGTCGTCGCGATCGCCCCGGATGCGCACCACCTGCTCGCCGTCGCCGTTGCCGGCGACCGTGATCTCGAGCCCGCACGTCGCCTCGCACAGCGGGCACGTGCGGAACGCCGTCCTCGTGCCTGACCCGGCCTCGCCCATCTCGATCCCCCTCGTCCCTTGACCGTGTGTGAGTGCTGCGTTGCGCCTGGCGCAACGCAGCACTCACACACGAGCGATTCAGATCTTGCTCTCGTGTCCTTCCCAATACTGGTCCCGCAGCAGACGCTTGTAGAGCTTGCCCGTCGGGTGCCTCGGCAGCTCCTCCACGAAGTCGATCGAGCGCGGGCACTTCACGTCGGCCAGGTGCTCCCGGCAGAAGGCCAGCAACTCCCGTTCCAGCTCGGGGCCGGCGTCGGTCATGTCGATCGGCTGCACGACCGCCTTCACCTCCTCGCCGAAGTCCTCGTTTGGTACCCCGAAGACGGCGACGTCCATCACCCGGTCGTGGGTGACGAGGAGGTTCTCGGCCTCCTGCGGATACACGTTGACGCCCCCGGTGATGATCATGAAGGCCTTGCGGTCGGTGAGATAGAGGTAGCCGTCGTCGTCGAGGTACCCGACGTCGCCGAGGGTGAACCAGTCGGGGTGCTGCGGGTGCCGCGACTGGCGCGTCTTCTCGGGGTCGTTGTGGTACTCGAAGAGGTCCTCGGGGTTGGGCGGCTCCAGGTAGACGGTGCCGGCCTCGCCCGTCGGCAGCTCCTCTCCCGTATCGTCGTCGCACACGTGGAGCGTCCCGATGAGCGGCTTGCCGACCGTGCCCTCGTGGGCGAGCCACTCAGCGGAGGTGCAGGCCATGAACCCCCCGCCCTCGGTGGCGGCGTAGTACTCGTTGATGATCGGGCCCCACCACTCGATCATCTGCTCCTTCACCCGCACGGGGCACGGGGCAGCGGCGTGGATGACGCATTGGAGACTCGAAAGCTCGTGCTTCGTACGCTCCGCCTCCGGGAGCTTCAGCATGCGCACGAACATGGTGGGGACGACCTGGGTGTGCGTCACGCCGTGCTCCTCGACCAGGCGGAGGAAATCCGCGGGGTCGAACTTCTCCATGACGATCACGGTCGCGCCGATGCGCTGGAACTCCCGAGTGAAACGAAGCGGTGCGGCGTGGTAGAGGGGGGCGGGCGACAGGTAGACCGACTCCTCGGTGGCTCCGTACAGGGCCTGGCCCAGGAGCGTCACCGCGTGTGCGCTCCCCCACGGCTTCGGGGAGAAGGCGGGTTTCACGCCCTTCGGGCGGCCGGTGGTGCCCGACGAGTAGAGCATGTCGTCGCCCTCGCACTCGTCGGCGGTCGACTCGGCGGGCTGGGCGGCGACCGCCTCCTCGTAGCTCTCGTAGCCGTCGATTGCCCCGCCGAGCGCGAAGTAGGCGTCGACCCCGGCCAGCTTCCCTGCCAGCGCCGCCGTCGCGTCGGCCACGTAGGAGGAGGCGATGAACGCCTTGGCGCCACAGTCTTCGACGATGTACTGGATCTCCTCGTCGGTGAGCCGGGTGCTGATGGCGGTGTAGAGCAGCCCGGAGCGCTGGGCGCCCCAGATCAGTTCGTGGAAGCGCTCGGTGTTCTCGACACACCAGGCGACGTGGTCTCCGGGCCGGAGCCCGATGGAGTGGAAGAGCTGGCTGAGCTGCTTTGATCGGTCGTCGAGCTGCTGGTAGGTGACGACTCCCGACCCCCCCATCACGATGGCGGGCTTGTCGGGGTGAGCGTCTGCGTGAAGGCCAATGTGCATGTCGGGAGATTAGGGGGTCTCGCGCAGATTCATCATGCGGCGGAAGCCGATCAGGCGCCCAACGGCCACCTTCACGGTCTCCGACGCCATGCGCCTCCATTCCTCGACGCCGTCGATGGGGCTAGTGCGGGTCGGCGACACGTACCCGTCGAGGCCCACCTCGTCGGCGATGGCGTCGATGCGCTCGGCGTGGAAGGGGTCAGAGACGAGCACCACCGTGTCCATGCCGCGGTCGCGCAAGAACCGCGACGAAGCGGCCAGCGACTCCCACGAGTTGCGCCCCGAGGTCTCCCGGAGGATGTCGTCGTCGGGCACCCCCAGCCCGTGGAGGTAGTCGGCGCCGGCCGTCGCCTCGGAGAAGCGGTCACCCTCGGCCTTGCCTCCGGTGACCACGATGACGGGTGCGACGTCGCGGTCGTACAGGGCGGCGGCGTGGTCGAGGCGGGCGGCGTAGACGTCGGACGGCTCGCCGTCGTACTGGGCCGCCCCGAGCACGACGATGGCGTCGGCCGGTCGGGCGTCGTCGCTCCGCGACGCCTGCCACACCTGCACGAAGACGACGCCGAGGTAGGCCGCGAGCAACAGCAGCAGAAGGACTGCGACCTGGATGATCCGTGCCAGCCGCAGCACCCAGCGGACGGGCGACAGCAGCGCTCCCATCAGAGTCGGGCGCGAGCCGCCCGCAGCCGGGCCAGAGTGCGTTCCTGCCCCAGCACCTCGAGCGACTCGAAGAGGGGCGGCCCGACGCTCCGGCCGGTGACCGCCACGCGCACGGGCGCCTGCGCCTTCCCGAGCTTCAGCCCGTGCCGCTCGCCCACCTCGGCAAGGGCGGCGTGCAGGGCCTCGGCCCGCCACTCGTCGAGACCCTCGAAGGCGGCGATGCCGTCGTCGAGGACAGCGGCCGCCTGACCCTGCGCGGCCTTGCCCCACGCCGCCTCATCGATCTCGGGCTCGTCGAGATAGAGGAAGTCGACCAGCGCGGGGGCGTCGGCCAGGGTCACACACCGCTCCTGCACCAGCGGCGCCATCCGCGAGAAACGCTCGTCGGGGAAGTCGGGCGGCGCCCACGTCGCGTCCCCGAAGAACGGGGTCACCCGAGCCACGAAGTCATCGGGCGTCAGGGCGCGCAGGTACTCGCCGTTGAAGTGGTCGAGTTTCTTCACGTCGAAGTAGGCCCCGGCCTTCGTCACGTCCTCCAGGGCAAACAGGTCGACGATCTCGGTGAGCGGGCGGATCTCGACGCCGTCGGGCGGCCCCCAGCCCAGCGTGGCGAGGAAGTTCACGAATGCTTCCGGCAGGTAGCCCTGCTCCCGGTAGTCCTCGACGGCGACCGAGTGCCGCCGCTTCGAGAGCTTCTTGCGGGCTTCGTCGACCAGGAGCGGTAGGTGGGCGTAGGTCGGTGGAGGCCCGTAGCCGAGGGCGTCCATCAGCAGCAGCACGCTGGGGACGGTGTTGAGCAGGTCCTCGCCCCGGATGGCGTGGGTGATGCCCATCTCGGCGTCGTCGACGGCGTTGGCGACGAGGAAGGTCGGGGACCCGTCGGCCCGCTGGATCACGAAGTCGACCAGGTCGGAGGCGGCGAAGCTCACGTGGCCCCGAACGACGTCGTCGAACTCGACGGTGCCCTCGTCGGGGGTGCGGAAACGCACAGCGGCCCCCGCCCCCGGAGGGAGCGCGCGTTCCCGGCAGTACCCGTCGTATCCCGGCGTCTTTCGCCCGGCGTCGCGAGCCCGGGCTTCGACGTCGTCACGCGCGCAGTCGCATCGGTAGGCCCGACCCTCGTCCAGCAGTGTGTTGACCGCCAGGTCGTAGTAGGCGAGCCGTTCCGACTGGCGGTGCGGCCCCTCGTCCCAGCCGATGCCGAGCCAGTCGAGGGTTCGCAGCACGACGTCGATGAGTGCGGGA
This sequence comes from Actinomycetota bacterium, assembly GCA_016179865.1. Taxonomy (GTDB): domain Bacteria; phylum Actinomycetota; class Acidimicrobiia; order IMCC26256; family JACPCJ01; genus JACPCJ01. The sequence goes on from JACPCJ010000094.1 coordinate 43,267, forward strand.
CGCGACAGGGCGGCGTCGGTGTCTTCGATGCGAAGCACGAAGGTCCCACCCGTCTTGCGGGCAAACAGCCAGTTCACCAAGGCGGTCCGGGCCCCGCCGACGTGCAGGTATCCGGTGGGTGCCGGCGCGAAACGCACCCGCGGGGCGGTCACCGGCAGTCTCCTAAGACTCGACGGCCAGGAGCTGGCGCCAGTCGGCCAACCGCTCCGCCACCTCGCCCGGCGACAGCGTGAGGATCTCCGGGCGGGCGGCGTCCGCCACCCGGCGCAGCTCCGAATAGTGGTGGCTGGCCCCGTGGACGGCGTGCCGCCGCCACTCGACGAGATCGGCGGGCGCGCCGCCGAGGTACCCGAGCAGCGTCAGCCCGAACTCGACGTCGCGCGCTGTCGGCGCTCGGCCCAGCACCGAGCAGCGGCGCATAGCGATGGCGCATCCGGCGGCCACGGCGTCGGCTCGGTGCTCGTGCGGGGCCAGCTCGATTTGGTCGGCAAAACGGTCGACCAGGGAAAGGGCATACCCGAGGTCGGGGCCGGGGCTCCCGAGGAGGGGGCCGGTCGGCTGCCCGGTGGCGACGACGTCGCCGGGCCGATCGGGCCGGAAGTGGCGGGCCGGGGGCATGGGCGTCCCCGAGCGCGGGCGGTCGACGAGCCGCGGCTTCACGTGCGGATCGACGGCCATCCCTATCCTCCGGCCTGCTCGCCCGCCGCCCCGGCGAGCTTGTCCGCCTCACCGGCCAGCGACAGATCCTTCTCGGTCACGCCGCCCTCGCTGTGCGTCGACAGCGCCACGAGGACCCGGTTGTAGCGGATGTCGATGTCGGGGTGGTGATTGGCCGCTTCGGCGGCGTCAGCGAGAAGGTTGACGAACGCGATGGCGATGGGAAAGGAGTCGAACTCGAAGGTTCGGCGAATCTCCTGTCCCGGTGATGGGCCGGCCACCTCCCAGCCATCGCTCGGCAGGCCGGAACGAATTTCCTCGTCGTTGAGCAGGGCCATGCCCTCCATTCTTCCCATGCTCGCGGGCCGTCCAACAATCCTCCGCCCGCCTGCCGCCCCCGCGCGCATTCCTGGGTTCTTTGTTACGGCCAGAGCGCAACAAAGAACCCAGGAACGGGAGCTTGCTAGCCGCGCGAGCGCAGGGTCTCGACGCCCTCACCCGAGAGGTCGTCGATCGCTGCCGTGCGGCCGCACATCGCCAGGGTCAGGGCTTCGATGGGCCCCGTGACCTCAGGACCGTCGCCGTGGGTCCAGTCCGTGTCGGTGGCCGAGAGCTTCAGACCCGCGATGCGCTTCTTGTTGCCGAGGGCGATGCTCTGGGTCTTCATCTTGTCGGCGACGGCGACGGCGCGGTCGGCCGGGACGTCACGGGGCATCCCGAGCGGACGACGGATGTCCTGGTGGTGCAGGAACACGTCGCACAACACGATCTCGGGCTTGGCCCCCGGGGGCGTCTTGCGGGACGTGATGCCCTGCACGAAACCGTCCAGCAGCTTCTCGGTGTCCGCCTGGCCATCCCGGATGGCGAACTTGGCGATCGTCTTGTTGAAGTTGAACCCCGACGCGATCAGGGCGGGGAGGAACGGACCGATCCTGATGTTCGACGGGGTCAGGTGGGCCACCAGGTGGCGCACCTTCCACTCGGTGCAGAGGGTTTGCGCCTCCCATTGCTCCGGCGTCAGTGACTCAAGCAGGTCCGCGAGTTCACGCCGTTCCGCTTCGATCTCTTTCCACGCATCCATACCCGGGCCTCCTCAAGCCGAACTTTGGCTGTCTACCGCGCCATAGGAGGCGCGAAGATCCAAAGAAGTAGATGGTTGTCGAGCAGTCTGCTACTCCGGCGGCGACTCTGCTTGGCGCAAGCCGTAGACGATCGAGTCCGAGAGGGCCTGCCACGACGCCTCGATGATGTTCTCGGAGACTCCGATCGTGGACCAGTCGCGGTCGCCGTCCGTGGAGTCGAGCAGCACCCGGGTGACCGCACCCGTCCCCTTCTGGGTGTCGAGCACCCGCACCTTGTAGTCGGTGAGGTGGATCGCGCCCAGCGCAGGGTGGGCCAGACCGATGGCGCGGCGCAGGGCCTGGTCGAGGGCATGAACGGGGCCGTTGCCCTCGGCGGTGGCGATGATGCGCTCCCCCGCCGCGTGCAGCTTGATGGTGGCCTCGGTGGTGACCTCGCCGTCGGCGCGCTTCTCCATGGTCACGCGGAAGCTCTCGAGCTTGAAGAAGTCCTGCTCCCACCCCGTGGCGCGGCGCAGCAGGAGCTCGAAGCTCCCGTCGGCCGCTTCGAAGTGGTACCCCCGGTACTCGAGGTTCTTCAGCGTCTCCAACACCCCGGCGAGGGTCTTCCCGTCGAGGTCGATCCCCAACTCCTGCGCCCGGAGCTGAACGGTCGAACGGCCCGCCAGCTCCGACACCACGAACCGGGTGAGGTTGCCGACGGCGTCGGGCGCCACGTGTTCGTAGGCGTCGCTGGCCCGGGCGATGGCGCTGGTGTGCAGACCGGCCTTGTGGGCAAACGCCGACGAGCCCACGAAGGGCTGCTGGGGGTCCATGGTGAGGTTCACGATCTCGGCGATGTGGTGCGCGACCGGGGTGAGCCGGTCGAGGCGGTCGGCCGGGATGGTCTCGATCCCCATCTTCAGGGCCAGGTTCGGGATGACCGAGCACAGGTTGGCGTTGCCCGTCCGCTCGCCGTATCCGTTGATGCACCCCTGCACCTGGAACACGCCGAGACGCACGGCGGCGAGGGCGTTGGCGACGGCGCAGTTGGCGTCGTTGTGGAAGTGGCACCCGAAAGCCGCCTCGGGCATGGCCGAGCGCACGTCGCCCACGATGGCCTCGACCTCGTGTGGGAGCGACCCGCCGTTGGTGTCGCAGAGCACGAGCCGGTCGGCGCCTTCTTCTTGGGCGGCGGCGAGCACCTGCATGGCGAAGTCGGCGTTGCGCTTGTAGCCGTCGAAGAAGTGCTCGGCGTCGAGAAAGACGTCGAGCCCCTTGCCCTTCAGGTACGCGACCGAGTCGCGCACCATCTCCACGGCCTCCTCCAGCGTCGTGTTGAGCGCCTCGGTCACGTGGTAGTCCCACGACTTGGCGACGATGCACACGGTGTGGGTGTTGGCCTTGACCAAGTTCTTGAGGGTCTCGTCGTCGTCGGCCTTCCCGCCGGCACGCCGGGTCGAGCCGAAGGCGACGAGCTGGCTGAACTCAAGGTTCAGCTCACCCGGCGCGCGCGAGAAGAACTCCTCGTCCTTGGGGTTGGCGCCCGGCCAGCCGCCCTCGATGTAGTGCACCCCCAGGCTGTCGAGCTGGCGGGCCACCCGGAGCTTGTCTTCGACGGTGAGAGACAGGCCCTCGCGCTGGCTGCCGTCGCGCAGGGTCGTGTCGTAGATCTCGACTCGTTCAGGTGCGGACATATTCGAGCCACCCCTTGTACTTCTCGACCTCACCCCGCACGATGGCGAAGTAGGTCTCCTGGATCTTTCGGGTGATCTCTCCGGGCTCCCCGATGACGCGGTCGTCGACCTCACGCATGGGCACGACCTCGGCGGCGGTACCGGTGAGGAAGGCCTCGTCGGCGATGTACAGATCCGTCCGCAGGAGGTTCTCTTCTCGCACCTCGTATCCCAGGTCGCGGGCGATCGTCATCACCGAGTCGCGCGTGATTCCGTCGAGGGCGCCGGCGGACAGCGGCGGGGTCACCAGCATGCCGTCGCGCACAACGAAGAGGTTCTCGCCCGTGCACTCCGACACGTACCCGTCGGGGCTGAGCAGGATCGCCTCGTCGTAACCGGCCTTGATCGCCTCGACCTTGGCCAGGATCGAGTTGATGTAGATGCCGGTGCCCTTGGCGGCCGGGGGGTTGATGTTCGAGTCCTGCCGACGCCAGGAGCTGATCTTCATGCGCACGCCGTGCTTGACGCCCTCGTCGCCGAGGTAGGTGCCCCACGGCCACACCGCCACCGACACGTTCACCGGGCTGTTGAGAGGGTTGAGCCCCATCTCGCCGTACCCCAGGTAGACGAGGGGGCGGATGTAGCAGCTCTCGACCTCGTTCACCCGCACCGTGTCCTTTACGGCCTCCACGAGCTGCTCGACCGAAAACGGCACCTCGATCATGAGCATCTTGGCCGACCGGAGGAGCCGCTCGATGTGCTCGGTGAGCCGGAAGACGGCGGGGCCGTCGGCGGTTTCGTAGGCGCGGATGCCCTCGAAGACGCCGGAGCCGTAGTGGAGGGTGTGGGTGAGGACGTGGACGTTGGCGGCGTCCCAGTCCACCAGCTCGCCGTCCATCCAGATCTTCGACACCTTCTCGAGTGGCATCCTCTACGCCTCCCGCGCAATGTGATCGGCGACCAGATCGCCGATTTCCTGGGTTGAGTGTTTCATGGTCTGGGCGGTGGTTCCGCCGCCGGCGCCGGCCAACTTCTCCAGCGTGCCGGCGACCCCGGCTTCCACCCGCAGGGCGGCGGCGTACTCACCGAGATGGTCGAGCATCATGCCCGCCGAGAGCACGGCGGCCAGGGGGTTGGCGAGCCCCTTCCCGGCGATGTCAGGCGCCGAACCGTGCACGGGCTCGAACACGCTCGGCGTCTCCTTGCCGGGATTGATGTTGCCGCTCGCCGCCAACCCCATGCCCCCGGCGATGGCGGCCCCGAGGTCGGTGAGGATGTCGCCGAAGAGGTTGTCGGTGACGATCACGTCGAAGCGCTCGGGCTGCTCGACCATGTACAGGCAGGCGGCGTCGACGTGGGCGTAGTCGAAGGTGACGTTCGGGTACTCGCCGGCGACCTCGCGGGTGGTGCGCATCCAGAGGTCGCCGGCGTAGGTGAGCACGTTGGTCTTGTGGCAGAGGGTCACGTGGCGACGGGGCCGGGTGCCGGCGACGTTGAAGGCGTACCGCACACACCGCTCGACCCCGGAGCGGGTGTTGAGCGACCCCTGGCTCGCCACCTCGACGGCCGTCCCCGGGCGGAGCACGCCTCCCTCGCCGATGTAGGCGCCCTCTGTGTTCTCCCGCACCACGACCATGTCGATGTCGTCGGGGCCCTTCCCGGCCAGCGGCGTTGCCGCCCCCGCCAGCAGCTTCACCGGGCGCAGGTTGACGTAGAGGTCGAGCTCGAAGCGGAGCCGCAAGAGGAGACCTCGCTCCAGGACTCCGGGGGGCACGTTGGGATGGCCGACGGCCCCGAGGAGGACGGCGTCGAGGGTGCGGATCTCGTCGAGCACCGAGTCGGGGAGCACCTCCCCGGTGGCGAGGTAGCGGCGGGCGCCCAAGTCGAACTCGACGGGCTCGAAGGAGACGCCGGTCGCGTCCAGCGCCTTCAGGGCCTCGTCGACGACCTCGGGGCCGATGCCGTCGCCCTTGATGAGCCCGATCCGGTGGGTCATGACGAGTGGTTGTCCCTCTCGTGAAGTGGTTGAGGCGCCGGAAATGAAAAACCGCCCCGGCCATTGAACACAGGGGGCGGTGGCGACGCGGAAGCCGGAAGCCGGCCCCCGCTAGGAAATGACGATGACGTGAAGCGGCGTCATGGAGGGCAAAGCCTCGCGCGCCGCTCGCCGGGGTGTCAAGGCAAAACCGCAGGTCAGCGGGCGCAAACGGGCCCCGTCACGCAGTTCGCGCTCTGGTGCGCTTCAGCGCACCCGGGTGTAGGAGAAGGTGAACCGGTTCCCGTCGGGGGCGGTGAACGAGAAGGTCAGCTCGTCTCCGGTGATGGTGTAGGGCGTGGGCCGCGAGAGGGACTGGCGGAACCCGTCGAGGAGTGGGATCGGGACCCGCTGGCCCGCGATCTCCACCACCGCCTCCCCCGCACCGGCGATGTTGGCGACGGTGAACTCCGTCCCCGTATCGGCGTAGGTGCCGGTGAACTGGGCCGTGAACGTACCCGAGCTGTCGGCGAGGCGGCACTCACCGTCGATCGTCGCCGAGAACGACAGGTCCTCGCCGAAGGCGAGCACGTAGGGCCCGGAGCACGACGCGCCGCCCGCCCCGCCGTAGGGGGCGGTGAGGATGCGCAGGATCTCGCCGACATCGGCGGTCCAGGTGCCAACGAGCTTCTTCTCGCATGCGTCCTCGAGGGATTCGATGACCGCTTGGACGGACAGCTCACCCGCATCTACGGCGCCGATGGCGGCGGCGCCGAGACCGGGCTCAATCTCGGGAAGCGCAGCGCTTACTGCGTCGTCGCCAGGGCACTCGCACCCCTCGTCACGCATGCAGAAGCGGGCGGAGCCGCCTGATCCGACCGTCACGGTGCCCGCCCCCGGAAAGCCGATGGCGCCGCCCGACCCGCCGGACAGCGCCACCGTCAGCACCTCGCCCTCTGCGACCGAAAGGACGAGCGGAAGCGTGGCGAAGCGACCGACGCTCAGCGCCCCGTCCACGGGTGATCCGGATGCCGGGACGTTGAGGGTGGGGGCGCCGTGCGCTCCGGTGATCCCCGGCCCGGTGGATTCCCACTCGGCGCCGAGGGTGGGCTCCCGCACCAGCGCCTCGGCCGCGGCCTGCACCGCAGCGTCGGGGGCGGCGCCGAACAGCGTTTCGACCGCCGCCAGGTTGCCCTGCCCGAGCATCGACAGCATCACCCGCCAGGGATCGGCGCCCTGCTGGGCCGCCACGGCGTAGACGCCGATGGCGTCGTACGACCGCCGGAAGAGCGAGCGGTCGACGCCGACGAGCCACGTGTCCCACCGGCTGGCGCTCGACGGGGACCCTCCCGCGTAGTCCTCGCCTGCCCACTCCGCCTGGCCTTCGATCACCCACAAGGGGCCGCCGTAGAAGGCCGCCCGGCTGGCGTCGAGTTGGAAGCAGTGCCAGACCTCGTGGGCCACGGTGCTCGTGAGCGAGGCGGCGTCGCCGTCGACCGCGCTCTGGGGAAGGGTGATTCGGCACCCGGCCGTGCTCCCGATCTCCGACGTGACGGCGTCGCCACCAGTGGCTCGGTCCCGCACGACCCGCACCCGGATCGGGAACGAGAGGGTGTGACCGCTGCGCGACTCCAGTTCGGCCCGGATCTCGGCCACCTGGGCCCGGAGGTCCTCGAGGGTCGGCGCGCTGGAGGTGCGGCCCTGCGCCTCGTCTGTGCTGCCGCCGCCGCCCGTCTCTGCGCCCGCCTCCCCCGGTGGGATCTCGACCTCGTCCTCGCCTTCGGCGGGCTCGAGGACCTTCGCAACCTCGGCCGCCACTTCAGGCGGCAGATCCGGGGTCGCCCCGGCGAGGCGTCGGATGGCGGGGCTCACGAACTCGGACTCGCGGCCCTCGGGGATCTCCAACGGCTCCACCCCGGGCAGCGGCGCCACGGCGGCCGCGAACATCCGCTGGGCGGCTTCGACCGACAGCACGCCCGCATCGTCGAGGGCGTCGCCCAGGGCCTCGAGGGCCGGATCGGCCTCGGCCTTCTTCTCCGCCTCTTCCTTGGGCTTCGCCGCATCCTCGCCCGAGTCGCCGCTCGAGCATGCGGCGCCAAGCACGGCCACGGCGATCAGGATCCAATCGGCCCGCCGCGCTCGCTGCCCCCCTCGACCCCACGACACGGAATCGGACTGTATCCGTCGTAGCCCGAGCAGGGCCTTGACAGTGGTCGTACATTTCACTCTCGTGACCAGCCACACGACCCATCTCTCACCCGACGCCCACCGCCGCCTCCTCGACGAGCTGAACTGGCGCAAGGGCGAACACCGCAGCGAGATCTCAATCTGGATCGAGCGGGCCCGCGAGCACGGTGACATCCGCGAGAACGCCGACTACGACGCCGCCAAGAACGAGCAGGGATACAACGAGGGGCGCATCCGCCAGCTCGAAACTATCCTCGCTCGCGCTGAGATCGTCGAAGGAGCAGTGGGCGACGTCGTCAGCTCGGGGACGGTGGTGTCGATCCGAATCGCCGACGACGAGGCCACGTACCTGGTCGGCTCCATCGAGGAACGCCACGACGAGTACGACGTCCTCTCGGTCAGCGCCCCACTCGGTCAGGCCATCCTCGGCCGCTCGGTCGGCGAGGTCGTCGACTACGAGGCCCCGGTCGGGACGCTGAAGGTCGAGATCCTCGACATCCGCCCTCTGTAACTCCGAATTTGGCCTCTTTGCGCGTCTCCTGAGACGGCAGCGCGGCCAAGTTCGGGCCGGGCCAAGTTCGAGCCGCGGTCAGGTCACGCCGAGGCGGTGCTCGATGGCCCGGGCGGCGTCGACCACGGCGGGCCCGTGGCGGCGGCCGGGCGCCCGCCCGAGGCGCTCGATGGGCCCGCTGATCGAAACGGCGGCGATCACCCTCCCGGCGGCGTCGCGGACGGGCGCGCTGACACTCGCCACGCCCGCCTCGCGCTCGGCCACGCTCTCGGCCCACCCGGGGTCGGCCACCTCGCCCCGGAGGGCCTTGCCTCCCGACCCGAGACGCAGGGAGAGCACGGCGCCGGTGGGAACGGCGTCGCGGAGGCCCCCTTCGCGCCGTTCGAGCGACGCCACGCACACCCGGGCGTCGCCGTCGCGCACGTAGAGCTGGGTGCTCTCACCGGTCTGGTCACGCAGGTCGACGAGGACGGGTGAGGCGGCGTCAAGCAGGCCCGCCTCCCCACCGGCGGCGCTCCCCCACGCCACGAGGCGCATGCCCAGCCGGTACCGCCCGTCTCCGTCGCGGCGAAGGAGCCGGTGAGCCTCGAGAGCCGACGCCAGGCGGTGCGCCGTGGGCCGGGAAAGGCGCGTGCGCTCCACCAACTCCGCGAGTGAGATGGCACCGCCGTCGTGCACCGCCTCCAGCACGGCAATCGACTTGTCGAGGACGCCGACGCCAGTTACGCTGTCCATGCTTTGATACTAATGTCTCAGTATTTGAGACACAAACCAACCCAACTACGGGAGCGCTCCCATGGGCATGACGCTGGCGGAGAAGGTCTGGAACCGGCATCTCGTCGCGCTCGGAGAGCAGGCCCCGGGCGAGCCCGACCTCCTCTACGTCGACCTGCACCTGATCCACGAGGTGACGTCACCCCAAGCCTTCGACGGCCTGCGCATGTCGGGCCGCAGCGTGCGCCACCCCGAGCTGACCCTGGCCACGATGGACCACAACGTCCCGACCACCGACATCGATCGGCCGATCGCCGACCCCGTCTCCGCCCGCCAGGTCGCGGTGCTCGCCCGCAACTGCGAGGAGTTCGACATCCCCCTGTACGCCATGGGCGACGCCAACCAGGGCATCGTCCACGTGATCGGCCCCCAGCTCGGACTCAGCCAGCCGGGGATGACCATCGTGTGCGGCGACAGCCACACCTCCACCCACGGCGCCTTCGGCGCCCTGGCCTTCGGCATCGGCACCAGCGAGATCGAGCACGTGCTGGCGACCCAGACCCTCCCCCAGCAGCGGCCGGGCACCATGGCGATCACCGTCGACGGCGACCTGCCGGCCGGGGTCACCGCCAAGGACGTGATCCTCGGGATCATCGCCCGCATCGGGACGGGCGGGGGCGTGGGTTCGATCGTCGAGTACCGGGGATCCACCATCCGCGCCCTCTCGATGGAAGGCCGGATGACGGTCTGCAACATGTCGATCGAGGCCGGTGCGCGGGCGGGGATGATCGCCCCCGATGACACCACCTTCGCCTGGATCGAGGGGCGGGCCCGGGCCCCCAAGGGAGCGGCCTGGGAGGCGGCGCTCGACGACTGGCGAACCCTCCCGACCGACCCCGACGCGTCCTTCGACAAGGAACTAGTCATCGAAGCCGCGTCGCTCACTCCCTACGTGTCGTGGGGGACTAACCCGGCTCAGACCATCTCTATCGACGACGCCGTGCCCGAGCCGGCGGCCTTCGACGACCCGACCCAGCGCGAGGCCGCCGAGCGGGCCCTGCGCTACATGGGCCTCCGGGCCGGGACCCCGATCCGTGACATCGACGTCGACACCGTCTTCATCGGCTCGTGCACCAACGGGCGCCTCGAAGACCTCCGCGGCGCCGCCGAGGTGGTCCAGGGGCGGACGGTTCGCGAGGGGCTGCGGGCCCTCGTGGTGCCGGGGTCGATGCAGGTCAAGGCCGACGCCGAGGCTGAGGGTCTGGACGCCGTGTTCACCGAGGCCGGGTTCGAGTGGCGGTCGGCCGGCTGCTCGATGTGTCTCGGAATGAACCCCGACGTGCTCTCGCCCGGCGAGCGGTGCGCCTCCACGTCGAATCGGAACTTCGAAGGGCGCCAAGGGAAGGGCGGCCGGACGCACCTCGTCTCCCCTGCCGTCGCCGCCGCCACCGCCATCGCCGGACACTTCACGACCCCCGCCGACCTGGCCTGAGCCCCGGAGGAACACGCCGATGGAACCCGTCCGAGTCATCACCGGCACCGCCGTCCCCCTGCGGGCCAGCGACGTCGACACCGATCAGATCATCTCCTCCGACTGGCTGAAGAAGGTCGAGCGCACCGGCTTCGGTGAGGGGCTGTTCGAGGCATGGCGCGAGAGCAGCGACTTCGTGCTCAACCAGTCGCGCTACGACGGCGCCACCATCTTGGTGGCGGGGCCGAACTTCGGGACGGGGTCGTCCCGGGAACACGCCGTGTGGGCCCTCATGGACTACGGCTTCCGGGCCGTCGTCTCCCCCCGCTTCGCCGACATCTTCCGGAACAACGCCACCAAGAACGGGCTCGTGCCCGTGCAGGTCGACGGGCCCACGGGCGCCGCCCTCCTCGACGCCGTGGAGGCCGATCCGTCGCTCGAGGTCGTGGTCGACGTGGAAACGCGGGTGGTCTCGGCCCCGGCGGCGGGCATCGAGGCCCCCTTCACGCTCGACGACGCCGTGGCGCACCGCCTGCTGAACGGGCTCGACGACATCTCGCTCACCCTGACCCACGACGCCGCCATCGGCGCCTTCGAGCTGGCCCGGCCCTCCTACCTACCGACGACCCGCGACTAGGGAACTAGTGGATCACCGCGTAAATCACAGTGATGTGATTTGATGTGGACATGCGACTACATCCCCTTCAGATCAGCGGCGAAGACCGGACCGAACTCGAGC
>JACPCJ010000081.1 GCA_016179865.1 Actinomycetota bacterium
GGAACGACATCGAGCGATATCGAGCCTTGATCGCACGTCTCGGCCTTCGTCGCTGACCGACGATCCGGGTTTGGGAGCGGCAGCCGCCGCTCCCTTTCCATATCCAAAAGAGAAGCTACACGGGCGCGAGGAGCGCGACCGGTTGTCAGTCGCCACCTCCCGGCGATCTTGCATTGGGCGAGGTCCCGTCGGAGGGTGACCACTGGGAACCGGACAACTCCTCCGCCTCGTGGAGGCGAAAGGAGTACCCATGGCGCAGGCCGTGCGGGTATCAGGTCCGGCTGGATCGGACGAACGCATTCTTTCCTTCGAGTCGGGCGAACTGGCCCAGCTCGCCCACGGATCGGTGCTGGCCCAGATGGGCGACACCACCGTCCTCGTCACCGCGGTCACAGCCGAGCCGCGGGAGGGGATCGACTTCTTCCCCCTGACCGTCGACGTCGAGGAGCGGATGTACGCCGCCGGGAAGATTCCCGGCTCGTTCTTCCGGAGGGAGGGCCGGCCGACGGAGCAGGCCGTTCTCACGTGCCGGCTAACCGACCGCCCGCTGCGCCCATCGTTCCCGGACGGATTCCGGAACGAGGTGCAGGTGGTGGCCACCATCCTCGGCGCCGACATGGTGAACCCCCACGACGTGCTTTCGATCAACGGCGCATCGGCCGCCCTGGTCATCTCCGGAATCCCCTTCGGGGGTCCGATCGGTGCGGTGCGCGTGGCCCACATCGACGGTGCGTGGGTTTCGCACCCCAGCTACGAGGAGCGCGAGCGCGCCACCTTCGACATGGTGGTCGCCGGGCGCCGAATCGAGAGCGGCGACATCGCCATCATGATGGTCGAGGCCGGTGGCGGCGAGCGGGCCGTGCAGCTCTATGAGGAAGGCGCACCCAAGGTCGACGAGGGCCTGATTGCTGAGGGGCTCGAGGTGGCCAAGAAGGGGATCGGTGACTCGATCGATCTCCAGCTTCGCCTCCGGGAGGAGTTGGAAGCGGCCAACGGGCCGATCGACGAGCGCGCCTACACGCCCCGGTTCGACTATGACGACGAGGTCTACGCCGCCGTCAAGGGCGCCGCTGAGGCGCAGCTTGGAGACGCGCTTCAGATCGCCGACAAGTCGGAGCGGAACCAGCGCATCGACGAGATCGCCGAGAGCGTGAAGAGCCAGCTGTCGGGCACCGAAGAAGCGCCCGGTGCGCTTGCAGGACGCGAGCGGGAAGTGAAAGCGGCACTGCGCTCGCTCCAGAAGGAGATCGTGCGGTCGCGCATTGTGAAGGAAGGCTTCCGGATCGACGGGCGCAAGCCCGACGAGATCCGGGCCCTGTCGGCGCGAGTCGGCGTGCTGCCCACGGCCCACGGCACCGGGCTCTTCCAGCGAGGCGAAACCCAGGTGCTCACCGTGGCAACCCTGGGGATGCCGCGCATGGAGCAGATGCTCGACACCATCGGGGTCGACGATCGTAAGCGCTACATGCATCACTACAACTTCCCGCCGTTCTCGACGGGCGAGGTTGGCCGGGTCGGGTCACCCCGCCGGCGCGAGATCGGTCACGGGGCGCTCGCCGAGCGGGCCCTCCTTCCCGTCATCCCTCCGGCCGAAGAGTTCCCGTACGCGCTGCGCGTGGTTTCCGACGTGCTGTCGTCGAACGGGTCGACCTCGATGGCCTCGGTGTGCGGCTCGACGCTCTCGCTGATGGACGCCGGCGTTCCGATCAAGGCGCCGGTGGCGGGAATCGCCATGGGGCTGGTCTTCGCCGACGGTGAGTACACGACGTTGACCGACATCCTGGGGGCCGAGGACGCCTTCGGCGACATGGACTTCAAGGTGGCGGGCACGTCGGAGTACGTGACCGCACTCCAGCTCGACACCAAGATCGACGGCATCCCGGCAGAGGTGCTCAACCGGGCTCTCGAACAGGCTCGCGACGCCCGGCTGCAGATCCTCGACGTGATGCGGGAGGCGATCGCCGAGCCGCGGCCTGAGGTCGGTGAGACGGCGCCCAAGATCGTGAGCCTCGAGATCCCCCTCGACAAGGTGGGTGAGGTGATCGGGCCCAAGGGCAAGGTCGTCAACACCATCCAGCAGGAGACGGGCGCTGACATCAACATCGATGACGACGGAACGGTGGGCATGGTGACGATCGGGGCGGCGGAGCGCTCGAAGGTCGACGCCGCCATCGAGCAGGTCAACCTGATCCTGAACCCGCCCACGCCCGAACTCGGCGAGATCTACCAGGGCAAGGTTGTCAACATCACGAGCTTTGGTGCCTTCATCAACATCCTGCCCGGCCGCGACGGGCTCGTTCACATCTCGAAGCTCGGCGGCGGCCGGCGCATCGACCGGGTCGAAGACGTCCTCGAGATGGGCCAGGAGGTCGAGGTCAAGGTCGACGACATCGACCCCCGAGGGAAGCTCAGTCTGACCCTGGTCGGCGAGGGCGATGACGGCGACGGCGGCGACGACGACGGCGGCGACGACGAGGACGCTCCCCGGGCCGAGAGAGCGGAGACGCGTGTCCGCGACGCCGAGGGATCCTCAGGCGACACCGAGGAGTCGAGAGGCGAACGCGGTGCTCCGGTCGACGAGCGCTCCGGAGGCCGGGGCGATCGCGACGCCGTGTCCTTCCGCGACGAGTGGGGCCGCGAGGCGGAGGGTTCCTTCGGTGACCTCGGTCCGGCCCGTGCTGAGGCCGGCCGCGACCGCGGCGACCGCGGCGATCGGGGTGATCGCGGCGACCGCGGTGGTCGGGGGGACCGGGGTTCCGGTGGCCGCGGCCGGCGGCCTCGCCGCCGCTGATCGAGCGGTGACGCCACCGTCACGCGTGTCGACGCGGGGGGTCGAGCGGTCGACGCTCGATTCTCGGCTGCGCGTCGTTACGGAGACCATGCCCGACGTGCGTTCGGTCGCGGTCGCCTTTTGGGTTGACGTCGGATCCCGCGACGAACCGGCGGCACTTTCCGGTGCCACGCACTTCCTCGAGCACCTGCTGTTTAAGGGCACGCCCAGCCGCACCGCCGTGGAGATCGCTGAGGCCGTGGAGTCGGTGGGAGGCGAGATGAACGCCTTCACGTCGCGGGAGTACACGGCGTACTACATCCGGATCGTCGACGAGTGCCTCGGCCTCGCCCTCGACGTGCTCTCCGACATCCTGTGGTCTCCGGCCCTTCGGCCCGCCGAGGTCGACTCCGAGCGGCAGGTGATCCTCGAAGAGATCCGGATGCGCGACGACACCCCCGACGACCTCGTCCACGACGTGTTCTCGGAGGCGCTGCTGCCGGGGCCGCTGGGGCGCGAGGTGGTCGGGACTCCCGAGATCATCACCGGCATGGCTCGCGACGACATCGCCGAGTACCACGCAGAGCACTACGTGGCCGGCAACGTGGTCGTGGCGGTGGCGGGAAACGCCACGCACCAGCAGATCGTCGACGGGGTTTCGGCCCGCTTTGCCGGTCGCGACGGCGTCGCTGCGCGCACTCGCGAGCCTGTGTCGCAGCCGGCCGAGCGCATGCGCGTGATCCCCCGCCAGACCGAGCAGGCGCACGTCGTGCTGGGCATGAGGGCGCTTCCTCGTGACGACGACGACCGCTACGCGCTCTCGGTCCTCAATCAGGCACTCGGCGGCGGGATGTCGTCCCGGCTGTTCCAGGAAATCCGCGAGAAGCGGGGCCTGGCGTATTCCGTCTACTGCTATCGCCAGGGGTACGAAGAGACCGGGATGCTGGCCGCCTACGCGGGGACGGCGCCGACGCAGGCTCGTGAGGTTGTGAAGCTCCTCCACACCGAGTTCGACCGTCTCGTCGAGGATGGGGGAATCACCGACGAGGAGCTGGCCAACGCCAAGGGTGCCATCAAGGGCAGCCAGGCGCTTTCCCTCGAGAGCCCGGCCGCCCGCATGAACCGCATCGGGCGCTTGGAGCTGACGCTGGGCGAGGTGGCATCAGTTGACGAGATCATTTCCCGCGTCGACGCCGTGACTCCTGACGACCTCGGCCGGGTCATCGGCCGGGTGCTGGCCGACCAACCCCGCACCCTCGTGGCCATCGGCCCCTTCGATGAGGGCGAGACCCTTTCGCCGGGGTAACCGCCCTTCCAGCGTCTGCGTCTGCGTCGCGTTACGGCGCGCATACGCGCCTAGCGCGACACAGACACGGAGAAGACGACAGCCGGTACTCTCCCGGGGTGATCAGAGTGGGGGTATTCGGCGCCGGGGGGCGGATGGGTTCGGCTGTCTGTCAGGCGGTCGTGGCTGCCCCTGACATGGAGTTGGTGGCGGCGGTCGACCCCCACCACGCGGGGATCGAGCTCAGCCAGCTCGGGATCCACGGGCCGAGTCTCCAGATCAGCGGCAAGTGCGACGGGCCCCACGGGGCCGAGGTCATGGTCGACTTCACCGAGATCGAGGCCGCCCGCGAGAATGAGACGGCCGAGATCATCGAGTTGCATCATGACGAGAAGATCGACGCACCGTCGGGGACCGCCCTCCTGACGGCTGAGCGCATGGCCGCGGCTTCGGGCGAGTGGGGGACCGACCCGACGAGTCAGGAGACGGTGCCGGGCTCGCGGGGAAGCGTCGGCCCGGGCGGGATCCACATCCACGCCGTGCGCCTCCGGGGCCTTGTGGCCCACCAGGAGGTCGTCTTGGGGACGACCGGCCAGAGTTTGTCGATCCGCCACGACACGTTCGATCGGTCGTCGTTCATGCCCGGCGTGCTCATGGCGATCCGAGTGGTCGGCGAGCGGCCAGGCCTCACCGTCGGGCTCGATACCCTGCTTGGTATCTGAACGCGCGCGCCCGGTGCTCGGCGCCGGGCGACGATGGCCGGGCGACGATGGCCGATTGACGATGGCCGATTGACGATGGGAGGCGCCATGGAGCTGGTGCTGGGAATCCTGCTGGCGGGAGCCGTTGTCGTCATCGTCGTTCAGACGGCACGCGAATCGGGTCGGGCCGAACGGGGCGCCGCCCCGCCCACCGGGCCCGTCTCCTTTGTCGCCGACGGCGTCGCCGTCATCACCCTCGACCTCACCGTGACCGACCCGGCCGCTGACGCCGTCCAGCGCATCGTCGATGACGCCGTGACACGGGCGTTCGCGGCGATCCCCGACGCCGCAGAGATCGAGGTTCGCGACGAGGCGGGGACGGTCCTCGCCCGCCGCCGTCGCGAACGACCGCGCAACGTCTCGATCCCGACCGAGCTGTACGAGCCGCACGCCCTGCGCCGAGCGGGACCGGACCCGTCCGCCGCTCATGGGTGGGATGAGCCGATGAGCGCGGGGGCCATGCCGGGCGTGCAGAAGGATCTGGACCCACTCACCGTTCCGCATCGGCTCCTTGCCGAGCGCCTTGACCTGCCGCAAGCGGTGGCGAGCCATCTGGTGGAGTCGGGCGGAGCCGACGACGCCGTCGCACTGGTGCGGGCGCTGCTGGAGGCGGGCGGTCACCTCGTCGAGGGCACGGGAGAGACCATGCGCGTCGGCTCGACGTGCGTCGTCGTGATCCGAGCCCCAATCGGTGAGCCGGTCGGGGCCGGACCCCTCAACCAGGCGTATCTGCGGTATGCAGAGTCGGGCGCGTCCCGAGGCCTGGTCGTCAGTCCTGGCTTCATGGATCCGCTCGAGGTCAGGCGCCGGGAGGTTCTGGCTCCCGAGGTCCTGCACGCGGGGCCCGTGGGGATCCAGCGGATGGCCGACGCCGTAGCCCTGGGAGCTGACCCGTTGCGGTTCGCCGCCGCCCCGCCGCTGTCGGGCGGATAGGGCCGTGACCTCCGGGACCGACATCACCGCCAGAGAGCGAATCCTCGAGGCGGCGTATCGATGCGTGGCCCACTACGGCATGGCAAAGACGACCATCGAGGACGTTGCCAAGGAGTCGGGCGTGTCGAGGGCGACGATCTACCGGCAGTTCCCCGGGGGTCGCGACGAAGTGGTGCGGGAAACGGTGGGATGGGAGGTCGGGCGTTTTATGGGCCGGCTCGCGGAGGCCGTCGCTGGCGCTCCCGACCTCGTCTCGCTCGTCGAAGAAGCGCTCCGTTTCGGCCGGAAGGCTCTTGTCGAACACGCCGTGCTCCAGAAGGTGCTGGCCACCGAGCCCGAGCGCCTGCTGCCGCTGCTGACGGTCGACCAGCGCCCCCTCCAGGTGGCCACCGCATTCCTGCGGCCGTACCTGGAACGGGCCGCCGAGCGCGGGCTGCTGCGTGATGGCGTCGACGTGGGCGAAGCGACCGAGTACGCGTCCCGCATGTTGCTCTCGCTGGCGGCGTCGCCGGGCAACCTCGACGCCGACGACCCGGCCCAACTCCGCCGGGCGGCTCGTCGTAGCGGAGCACGACTGGGTCGAAGTCACCTCCGAAGTCATCTTCCGCAGTCTTGACCGCCCCCGACACGATGACCCCCCGGGCGTCGGGCGACACCGCGATGTCGTTCCCGTACTCGTCGCCGTCGAGCGGGCGCTCGCCCCAGTGGGTCAGCCACCGCCGAGCGCCGCTGGCGTCGTCGTAGGACACCGCGTACACGTCGAACGCTCTGGCGAGGCAGATCCCGATGGGGGTGCACACGGTCATCGGGTCGGCGCGGCCGACGAAAGTGACGGCCTCGTGGGCGGGGTCGACGGCCAGGGTTCGGAACCCCTCGTCGCCCACGAGACCGAGACCGCTGTCGCGCTGTTCCCAGGCCACGTTGCCCGCGGGGCCATAGGCAATCGCCAGGCCGTCACGCGTACCGGCCTCGGGGATCTCCATGGCGGCGATGTACAGGTTGGCCCCGGCGGCGGCGTCGAGGACGGCGACGTCGCCGTTGCCCTCGTACACGTCCTGCCACCGGACGGCACCGTTGGTGGTGTCGAGGCCGGCGACGAAGGCTCGTGCTGGCGGTTCGAAGCGGGCGTCGTTGCCGTCCACGACGAAGACGGTCGCCCCGTCGTCAGACAGCGCCACCGCCCGCGGGTCGGTGTCGACGGCGGATACGACCGCGGTCGACCAGACGACGTCCCCGGTCGCCGGGTCGAGCCTGCTGATCGTGGCCGCGTCCGACACCGGATCGGCATCCGTGTTCCTGGGGACCGAGACGGCGAGGCTCGACGCCGAGACGGCGAGGTCGATGGTGCCGACGGGCGCAGCGGGAAGGCTGGCGACCCAGCGCCGGGTACCTGTGGCGGCGTCGTACGCCACCACGACCGCCCCCGAGGTGTCGTGAGCGGCGACGTAGATCGACCCGCCCGCCGGATCGGTCACCACGCTGGCCTGAGGCCCGAAGGCGCCGGGCACGCGGGTGAGGGTGTATTCCCATCGGGTGGCGCCGTCCTCCGGTGCGAGGGCGGTGGTCACCACGTCGGAACCGGCGATCCGCGTCACCACGATGCCCCCGCCCGTCACGACGTCGTCGACCAGGTTGTCGGTCTCGGGGCCGCCCAGGGTGCGACGCCACCGCTGCGCGCCGTCGTGGAGGTCAGAAGCGAAGACCTCGACGCGCCAGCGGTCGGCCGCCTCGGGGTCCAACACGTCGTAGGCGCCGGCGACGAAGGTGGAGCCCGGCCGGGTGGCGACGCGAACTTCCCCGACGCGCCCCGGCGTCAGCCACTGCGACCCCCAGGTTTCCGATTGGCACCTGGCCCCCTTGGTCGCGGCCTCGGCGGTGCATACGGCGTCGGCGGTGCCGACGGGGACTGGGAGCGCTTCTGCTCGCGGAATCACGAACGAAGCGGCGATGGCGGTGCAGGCGAGGGCGATCGATCGACGGCGCACGGTGTCTCCTGTCGTTCAACGGTGAGTACCAACTGCGGAAAGACACCGCGGGCGCAGCATTTGTGACATCAGACACGTTGACGGTGAGACACACAACGCCTTACCGTCTCACACGTGTACACGGACGCAGCTGGGGCCGGGGGCTCCAACCTGCGCAAGAGCCGGCGGAGCCCGGCGGGAGGACAATTGGCGGAGGAGCAGATCCTCGACGCGGCCCTCGAGTGCTTCGCACGCTTCGGCGTGAGCAAAACCACGGTCGAGGACGTCGCCCAGGTGGCCGGGTGTTCGCGGGCCACCCTCTACCGATACTTCCCCGGCAAGAAGGCCCTCCTCGACGGCGTGATGCGGGCCGAAATCCGCCGCCTCGGGTCACAGCTCGACGAGGTGGCCGCCGAGGCCGCCACGCTCGAGGAGCTGGCCGTCGGAGTGTTGTGCTGGGTAGGTGACGAGTTCGAGCGCCACGCCGCCCTCCGCCACGTCCTCACGGTGGAGCCCGAGGTCGTGCTTCCCCACCTCACCTTCGACGAGGGCAACCGGGTCATTGCCGTCGGGTCGCTGCTGCTCGCACCGCATCTCTTCCGCTTCCTCGCCCCCGAGCAGGTGGCGGCAGCGGGGGAGTGGCTGGCTCGCCTCGCCCTCAACTACCTCTGCAGCCCGAGCGAGTACGTCTCGCTCACCGACGAAGAATCCGTCCGCCGCCTGGTGCGCACGTTCGTGCTGCCCGGGCTGGAGAAGAGTTCGGCGTGCCTGAGCCCGGGGGGCCAGGCCGCCTGATCCGACCCGTCCGACCACACCCAGGAGAACGAACCATGAAGACGCAGAGCCAGAGCGGCTCCACCGAGCGGACAAACGAGGAGATGATCGGCCGGGCCGACGTCAACGATCTCGAGGCGATCTTGTCGGTCACCAATACCGACGTCGACGAGATCGTGCACCTCATCCGGGCCGAGCAAGACGCCCTCTTCACCTGGGACTACGAGCGCAGCCGTGGCGCCCTCATCAAGCTCTACGAGAAGGCGAAGACGAGCCAGTGGAACGCCGAGACCGACCTCGACTGGTCGATCGATGTCGACCAGGAGAAGGTGGTGCTCGCCAACGCCGAGCAGAACGCCATGGGCGCCAGCGGCGCCCTCGCCGGCCTGGCCCCCGATACTGATCTCGCCGACACGCCCTTCGCCAAGTTCGGCGAGAAGGAGTGGATCCAGCTCGGGATCGAGTCGCAGAACTGGACGCTCTCCCAGTTCCTCCACGGCGAGCAGGGTGCGCTTATCTGCACGGCCCAGATCGTGGAGACGGTGCCGTGGATCGACGCCAAGTACTACGCCTCGACGCAGGTCATGGACGAGGCTCGTCACGTCGAGGTCTTCGCCAAGTACCTGAACGAGAAGCTCTCGGGCATGTACCCGATCAACGCCCACCTGCGGATGCTCCTCGACGACATCATTGCCGACAGCCGTTGGGACATGACCTACCTCGGGATGCAGATCATGGTGGAGGGGCTCGCCCTCGCCGCCTTCGGGTTCATCCACACCCTGACTACCGAACCGCTGTTGAAGAAGCTGCTCCGCTACGTCATGGCCGACGAGGCTCGCCACGTGGCCTTCGGGGTCCTCTCGCTGAAGGAGTACTACGGCGAGCTCACGGCGAAGGAGATGCGCGAGCGCCAGGAGTTCGCCTTCGAGGCCGCCGTGCGGATGCGTGACCGGTTCCTCCAGCAAGAGGTGTGGGACCGCCTCGGCCTCCCGGTGAAGGATGTCGTGAAGCTCATGATGGACCTGCCGGAGCGGCAGTTCTTCCAGGCCATGCTCTTCTCGAAGATCGTCCCCAACTGCAAGAAGCTCGGGCTCCTCGACGCCGCCGACGGCTGGCTCCGGGAGCGCTTCACCGAGATCGGCGTCATCCAGTTCGAAGACTGGGTTGACACTGGCGAGGAGTACGAGGCGCTCGACGAGGTCGCCAAGGACCGAGCCGCCGTGGCGTCGTAGGCAGGTCCGGCCGCGTTTCGAACGAGCCGCCCCGAGGGGCGGCTCGTTCGCGTTAGCGACGCTGCCTACGCGGCCTCGGCCAGGCGCTCGAGCGCCTTCTTCGCCAGCTCCTTGGCCTTCTCGAAGTTCTCCGAGTCGGGCGGCACGTCGAGGAAGGTCATCACCATCTCAACGAAGAGGTCGCCGTCGCGCGCCACGAGGAAGTTCACCTCGTCGTCGGTGCCGACCAGTCCCGCGGCCTCTTCGCCCACGCCGGCGATCTCGACCAGCTTGGCATCGGGTGCGAGCTCCTTCGAGTACTCCGCGACCCCGGCGTCGGACCGGAAGGAACGGATGGAGAAGTCGGCGACGACCTCGCCCTCCTCCGCCCAGCCGCAGCCGAGGAAGCTGTCCTCGGTGCTGGCGAGGTCCGTGCCGGCCAGATCGCTCACCTCCTCGTTGGTGAGGAGCGTGCAGTCGTCGACGTCGAGCTCTTCGCCGTCGCCGAGCTCTTCTTCGGCCTCGTCGAGCGCTTCGTCGATCGCCTTGTCGACGGCCTCGCTGGAGTCGTCTCCGTCGCCGCAGGCGGCGGCCAGGACGAACACGAACACGGCCCCTATAGACACGACCCGTCTCATGTCGACCCCCTTGTTCGCACTCGGTTGTTCACACTCGGGCGGCGAGGAGTTGCCACGCCCCAGGCACGCCCTTCAGTGCGTGGGTGCCCCGGTCCTCGAATTCAATCCCCGATCCTGCCAGCAACGGGGGCACGGCGCCCGAGACGACGACCTCGCCCGGCCCGGCGTGGTGCAGGACCCGAGCCGCGATGTGGACGGCGATCCCGCCGACGTCGTCACCGCGGCGCTCGATCTCGCCGGTGTGGATGCCGGCCCGGGTCACGATCCCGTAGCCGGCCAGCTCGTCCCGCAGCGCCGCCGCGCACGTGATGGCCCGCCCCGGGGAGTCGAAGGTGGCCAGGATCCCGTCGCCGGTCGTCTTGACGAGGAAGCCGGTGAACCGCTCCAACACTCGGCCCGTCGTGTCGTCGTGCACGTCGAGGAGTTCTCGCCAGCGGCGGTCGCCGAGCTCGGCGGCCTGGTCGGTGGAGGCGACAATGTCGGTGAACAGCACGGTCGCCAGCACCCGGTCGCCGGCTCCCTCGCCGCCACCACCGCCGAGAAAACGGTCGATGGCGTCGAGGATCGGATCCACGTCACCGGCGTAGAGAAGGTGGTCGGCGCCTGGAAGCTCGAGGAGTTCGGCGCTCGGGATCGCTTGAGCGAGAGACTTGCCTTCCTCTGGCCCGACGAAGGGATTCTCGGAGCGCTGGATGACGAGCGTGGGCACGCTGATCTGGCCCAGCAGCGGGCGCACGTCGGCCTCCACCGCCGCCAGCCACAAGGTGCTCGCCGTCGCCGGGCTGGCGCCTCGGCGCCCGGCGGCGTCGAACCAGGATCGGAACCGTTGGTCGTCTCGCATGCTCGGGGCGATGACATCGATGACGTCGGGCGTCGCTGGTGCCGCCTCCTTCCCGTCGAGCACCTCAATGAACCTGTCCAGCCCATCGATGCGGGTGCCCGACGGGTGATCGTCCGACGCCAGCAGGCGGGCAAAGGCGTGCACGAGGACGAGGGCCGACACCCGATCGGGGTGGTGGGCGGCCAGGACCATCGCCGGCAGGCCCATGTCGAAGGAGGCCACGAGGGCGCAGCGTTCGGAGCCCGCGTCGTCGAGTACGGCCAGGATGTCGGCGGCCCAGTCGTCGGGCGTCGTGCGGAGGTTCCGATCCAGCGGGTCGGACTGGCCCACTCCGCGCCGGTCGTTCAGGATCAGGCGCCCGATGGAGCCGAGGCGGCGGACGATGCGGGCAGCGCTCGGGTAGTCGTCCAGGGCATCCATGGGGAGGAACGCGCCCGGAAACAGCATCACGTCATTGCTCCCGGCGCCGGCGGATTGGCCGAGGACTTGGTAGGCGAGGTGGGTGTCCCCATTCCGCGCGTACCGGACGCTTTCCATGCGGGGCGAAGTCTGCCAGAGGCGCAAGGGGCGTGAGCGGTGGGTGCTACCGTCCGCCCGACATGGCCGGCCCGAAGCACCCGTCGACTCGCATCACCTTTCTCGGCGGGCTCGGTGAGATCGGTCGGAACTGCGCTGCTATCGAGGTCGGCGGCCGCATTCTCGTGCTCGACGTCGGACTCATGTTCCCCGGGCCCGAGATGCCCGGCGTCGATCTGGTCTTGCCGCAGCTCTCATGGCTACGCGAGCGAGCGGACCTCATCGACGGCGTCATCCTCACCCACGGCCACGAGGATCACACCGGCGGGCTCGCTTACCTCCTGCGCGAGCTCGGGGACGCCCTTCCCCCTCGGAAGGGTCGCTCGGGCCACGGGCGCCTTCCGGTGTACGGCTCGGAACTGACGCTCGCGATGGCCTCCGGCCGGCTTGAGGAGGCGCAGGTGATCGACCGCGCCGAGATGACGCCGGTTGGGGATGGCGAGCGCCGAAGGGTGGGGCCGATCGAGTGCACGTTCGTCCCGGTCACGCATTCCGTCCCCCATGGCTTCGCCGTCGCCATGCACACGCCCGCCGGCACGGTGCTGCATTCCGGCGACTTCAAGCTCGATCCGACCCCGGTCGACGGCCGCCTCACCGACATGGCGACGCTCAAGGCGCTCGGTGACGACGGGATCGCGCTGTTCCTGTCGGACTCGACGAATGCCGACGAGCCCGGAGCCACTCCATCGGAGATGACGGTGGGCGACAGTATGGCGACGCTCTTCCGGGAGTATGCAGGGAAGCGCATCATCGCCGCCTGCTTCTCGTCGCACCTGCATCGCGTGCAACAGATCGCCACCGCCGCGCTCGACGCCGGGCGGACGATTGCCTTCCTGGGGCGCTCGATGGGGCGCAACGTCGACCTCGGCCGGCGGATGGGGATCCTCCACCTTCCGGCAGACCGGGTCGTCGACATCGAGGAAGTTCACCGCGTCGACCCCGGCGACCTCTGCATCATCTGCACGGGCTCCCAGGGTGAGCCGCTCTCGGCGCTGGCCCTCATGGCGGCGCACGAGAGCCGTTTCGTGGAGGTCGGACCCGACGACGTCGTCATCATCTCGGCCCACGCCATTCCCGGCAACGAGGCGAATGTGAACCGAGTGATCAACGCCTTCTTTCGGGCGGGTGCGGAGGTCGTTCACCCCGGCGTGGCCCCCGTCCATGTCTCGGGCCACGGCTGCCGCGACGAGCTCCGGACGGTGATGGAAGCTGTCCGCCCCAATGCGCTGGTGCCGGTCCACGGAGAGTTTCGCCACCTCGTGAGCCACGCCCGGCTGGGGAGTGAGGTCGGGATCCGATCTGCGCAGGTGTGCGAGGACGGCGACGCCGTCGTGCTGACGCCGGGCGGCGTCACGGTCGAGCGGGCCGCGGCGCCATCGGGGTACCTCTTCGTGCACGGCATGGTGGGCGACGTGGGTGAGGGGGTGCTGCGCGACCGCCGGGCCTTGGCCGAAGAGGGGGTCGTCGTGGTCTTCGTGACCGTGGACGCCCATACGGGCGAGATCGTGACCGGGCCCGAGATCGTGACCCGGGGGTGGGTCTATGCGCCCGAGGCCGAGGACGTTCTGGTCGAGGCCGAGGAGGCCGTTCGTAAGTCGATTGGAGAGGCCGCGGCCGAGGGTGCGGTCGACTACGAGACGCTTCGCCGCCACGCCCGGCTCGCCCTCCGAGACGTGATCCGTGAGCGCACGCGCCGGCGGCCCATCGTGATCCCGGTCGTCCTCGAGGTCTGATCCGCCCCCAGCCCTGCTCCCCTTGTGCCGGATCTTCCACCCCGGGAGCGGGTGGATCCGGCAAAAGGGCAGGAGAAGTGGTGGTTCCGGGGCTGGTGTGGCTGGTGTTACGGTTGTGACATGGCTGCTCGGACTTCTCGCGCCCGTTCTCGGGCCGGCACGCGCCCGACGGCGAACCGGCGGGGGGGCTCGACCCGGCGCCGTGCTCCCCGCAAGACCACGCGCACAACGAATCGCAAGACGATGGGCGCCAAGGCGCTCGACCAGGTCGGAAAGCACTTTCGGGAGCGAGCTGAGGAGCTGTCCGGGCTTCTGCTCATCGTCCTCGCCGCTCTGGCGGCCTTCGGCCTCTGGAGTGAGCTGGCGGCGGGGCCCTTCGGTGAGGGCATCGACACGGCGGCACGCACCGGCATGGGGCCGGCGGCGAACGGGCTGCCGCCCCTCCTCGGGATCGTCGGGGTTGCCCTCCTGCTCGGGGTACCCAAGGGCGAGCCCCTCCGGGTGGCGGTGGGAGCGGTCCTGCTCGCCCTCGGTGGTCTCGGCCTGCTGCACGTGACGAGGACCGGGGCCGAGATGGGCGTCGCAGTCTCCGACACCACCGCCCTCCGAGATGTCGCCGGGATCGGCGGGGCCCTCATCGGGGAGCCCCTCCAGCGAGGCCTGGGTGAGTGGGGAAGCGGGGTCGTCCTGTCCGCCCTTGCCCTCCTCGGGGTGCTCCTGGCCGCCAACCTTTCGCTCCGGAGCGCGGTGCGCGGCCTGGCGTCCGGGGTTACCTGGGTGGGTCGGCGGCTGGCCGGGGTGGCCACGCTGCCCGAGGCCGTCGAGGTTGACCTCGAGGAGCCCGCGGACGATGCCCCGGGCCGCGTTGGACGGGCGAGCGTGCTCGACCTCAATGAGGACGAGTCCCCGCCGGGCGAGCCGGCCGCCGAGGAGCCCACGGAACCGGAGGCTGTCGACGGGGACTTCGCTGGAGCTGACGACCCACACATCGAGATCCATGTCCCCGAGGCGGTCGCCAAGGGTCAGCAACTCGCGCTGCTGCCCGAGGGAACAGCCTGGAAGCTCCCCCCGCTGACGCTCCTCCAGACCGGGAAGGTTCGGCCCATCGACAAGGGGTCGATCGAGGATGCCGGGCGCGTCTTGGTCGAGACGCTCCAGGACTTCGAGGTCGAAACCCGCCTGGTGGGAATGACGGTCGGCCCGACGGTGACGCGCTACGAGCTCGAACTGGCCGCCGGGGTCAAGGTCAACCGCGTGACCAGCCTGGCCAAGGACATCGCCTACGCCATGGCGAGCCCCGACGTGCGCATCCTGGCGCCCATCCCCGGCAAGAGCGCCATTGGTGTGGAGGTGCCCAACCGGCAGCGCCAGCTCGTGGCCCTGGGCGACCTCGCCGCCAGCGCCGAGGCCCGGGAAATGTCCCACCCGCTGGAGGTCATCTTGGGGCGCGACATCTCGGGGCGCCCGGTTCGGGTCAACCTCGCCGAGATGCCTCACCTGCTCATCGCCGGCGCCACTGGAGCCGGGAAGAGCTCCTGCATCAACTCCCTGCTCACCGGGCTCCTGATGCGCAACACGCCCGACCAGCTCCGGCTCATCCTCGTGGACCCGAAGCGGGTCGAGCTGGGGGGATACAACGACCTTCCCCACCTCCTGTCGCCCGTCGTCGTCGACCCCAAGAAGGCGGCGAACGCCCTGGCGTGGGCGGTTCGGGAGATGGAGCGCCGCTACGAGATCCTGGCCCACCACGGCGTGCGCGACATCACGAGCTACCAGGCTGCCTGCCAGAAGGGCGAGATCGACGGCACCCGCGTGGTGAGCAGCGATCCGGACCAGGTGGTCGAGACCCGGCCTCCCGAACACCTGCCCTACATGCTGGTGGTGGTCGACGAGCTCAATGACCTCATGATGGTGGCGGCCCGCGACGTCGAGGCCAGCATCTGTCGCATCGCCCAGATGGCCCGCGCCGTGGGCATCCATCTGATCATCGCCACCCAGCGACCCTCGGTTGACGTCATCACGGGGGTCATCAAGGCGAACATTCCCAGCCGCCTCGCCTTCTCGGTGACCTCCATCGCCGACTCACGCGTCATCCTCGACGCCGGCGGGGCGGACAAGCTGATCGGCCAAGGTGACATGCTCATGATCGGTCCGTCGTCGAGTCGGCCGGAGCGAATTCAGGGCGCGTGGGTCGAGGAGGTTGAGATCCGCAAGGTCGTGGCGCACTGGAAGGGCCAGTCGGGCGAACCGGACTACGTCGAGGGTGTGGGCGACGACGAGAACGTTTCCTACGTCGGGCCCGCCGCCGACGACGACGCGGACGATGAAGACGACGCGCTCGTACGGGAAGCGATGGAGCTGGTCGTGCGCACGCAACTCGGGTCGACGAGCATGCTCCAACGCAAACTCCGCATCGGATTCGCCCGGGCCGGGCGGATCATGGACATCCTCGAGGAGCGGGGTGTCGTCGGGCCGTCTTTGGGTTCGAAGGCACGAGACGTGCTCATGGCTCGGGAAGAGCTCGAGGAACCCGCCCATTCCGAGGCTTGACAAGGCGCTCATCGCCGGGTTAGCTAACGCCGTTCAGTTAGCGAGGTTCTCAAACTGTCGGCCCACCGCGCGATCAGAGGAGTGTTCCGTGCCACGAGGAGTTCGATGGGCCGCGCTGGTCCTGGTCCCCGCCCTTGCCGTTCCGCTCGGCGGTGCCCCACCAGTGGGAGCATCCGAAGCGGTGACGATTCAGATGCACAACTTCCGCTACTGCCCTGCGGCGCAGGCCGGCTGTTTCGTGGAGGACCAGGCGTACGCCGCCGTTCCGACGACGGGCGAGCCGGTCGCCAGCACGTACAACCCTGTGGCGCTGATCGACGTTGAGGCTGGCGCACAGGTCGTGTTCCGCTATGAGGACGGCCCTGCGGGCCTCGCCGACCCACTCACCTGCGATTCTTTCGCCGGGGGGCCCGTCGGGATCGACCTGGGGATCAGCCAGCTTCGGTGCCCGGGGCACTCGGTGGTCCTGGCGGCGGCGGGGCCGGGCGGCGTGCGGCAATCCCTGGGTTTCCTTCCCCAGGGCGGTCGTGGCCAGACGATTGCATGGAATGTTCCCGCCGACTTGGCGCCGGGCACGGTCATCCCGTTCTTCTGTGATGTCGGCGACGGCGTGCACCACCGGGTGGGGATGACCGGCGCCCTCCGGGTCGCCTCGTAGGTTTCCCCCAGGGGTACCGCAGGCCCGCGGCAAAGCCCGAGCCTGCGGTACCCTCAGCTGGGTCGCCGCCTACGGCGGCTGCCCCGCTGAGCGGGGGCCCATTTCTCGGGTCGCTCTGCTTCGCTACGCTCCTCCCCGTGGCCGAAGTTGAGACCCGTCGCCGGCGCGCTCGCCGGGGAGAAGGTGAGCGTCTTCGCGGCGAGATCCTCGACGCCACCGAGCGGCTCCTGGTGGAGCGTGGGGGCTCCGATGCCGTTTCCATCCGAGCCGTGTGTGAGCTGGTGGGGGTCAGCCCCCCGTCGATCTACCTCCACTTTGTGGACAAGACCGACCTGATCTTCGCCGTGTGCGAGCGGCAGTTCGCCAATCTCGCCGAGGCGCTGGAACGTGCCGAGGAGCGAGCGGCCAGTGCGCTCGATGCCGTCCTCAACCGAGGGTTGGCCTACATGCGCTTCGGGCTCGCCCATCCCGAGGAGTACCGGGTTCTCTTCATGGGCCGGCCGCCCGCTTCGCCGGGCGAGCACCCCGCCGAGCGCTACACAGGCCAGGACGTATTCCGGGGCCACCTCGACGCGGTGACGCGATGCATCGACGAGGGCATGATCCCGAGCGCGGCCGACCCGATGACGGTGACGTGTGGGCTGGTGATGCTCGTGCACGGCGTGACGTCCATGGTCATCGCCAAGCCGCAGTTCCCGTGGCCCGAAGCCGAGGGCCTGCTCACCCACCTTCAACGCTCCTACCTCGAAGGGCTTCAGGTCGAGGCCGAGGGACCCTCGAGATCGCCAGGCTGAGGTTTGCGCGGCGGCGTCGACCTCGATCGCTGGCGCTCGACTCCCAAGTTGGATCTCGACGCGAAGAGGGGGCGTCCCGAAGGACGCCCCCTCCATGTGCTCCCAGGGGCTGGCTCGCCTCGATCCGACCAGGAAGGCGAGCCGGGCGGGGAGCGAAAACCCGAGCGGTTAGGCCGCCCGGCGGATGTGCTCGTGGTGATGGAGCGTTTCGTCGTCTTCGGCCTTGCCAGAGGTCAGGTAGCCGAACGCAGCCCGCCACGGCGAGGTCATCCCGGCGACCACGAGGCCGGTGAACACCTTGGCCACCGCCTCGGAATCAACGCTCACACCCCAGCTCCCGAACATCGAGTAGTCGAGTGCGTACATGCCGACAATGGCGAGGATCACGGTCAGTACGCCCTTGAACCGGTCGAGGCCGCCGAACAGGTCATCGACCACATCGATGAGCTTTACGGTGGCCAGCGCCAGGAGCGCAAGGATGGCGAACGTGTACATGGGTTCCTCCTTGTGCCCCGAGGGTTTCCCCTCGAGGGGGTCCACCTGCCTTGTGAGCGTGGTGGTGTTGTTTCGCTCGGACCCGGTTTGGTTCGAGCGTGGCCCAGCTCTGTGAGCCTGGGCTCTGCCCGACCCGGATTGGGCCGTCAACCACGTTCGACCTCGTCGGAGGGAAGGGCGTCACATCGGAACTGGCGGTGCGGGAGATTTGCGCCCTGGAAGACCCTGGCTCCCCAGGCACGGATATCCACCAATACGTGCGTGCGTGCGCTTATGGTGGTCCCACTCACCAGGCACGGCACGGTGCCGTGCCGCGCACCCGGGCGAAACGGGGGCGGTCAGGCGAACAGCGGGTGAGAAACGGGAGGTCACCGTGGCCCAGTACGAGGGGTACTGCGTGAAGTGCCGTGAAAAGCGCACGTTCGACGGTCAGGTTGTCGAGCTCAAGAACGGGCGCAAGGCGGCCCAGGGACTGTGTCCCGTTTGCGGGACAAAGATGAACCGCATCCTGGGCAAGAACGCCTGACGCCTGATCGTTCGCCCCTGCGCGGGGCGGTCTCGATCACAGCGTTCGCACGGGGCCCGGCATGGCGGTCGGGCCCTCGATCAGGCTTGGTCTGCGTCTCCGCCGCGCACGCCGTCGGGTTCGATCTGGCGGAGTTCGTCGAGGAGGATGGCGACCTCGGCGAGGCGTGCTTCGATGCGATCGAGGTAGGAGCGCGTCGACCCGGCGGGAAGTTCGTCCTCGATGGGTAGTTCGCGCACTACGGCATCGGCGAAGTCGAACTGCGCCTCTGGCACCGCGAGGGCCGTGAGCCCGTCGTCGGGGTTACTCCACTGGGCCATCACCGGGATGCCGGCGTCGGTGAGGCGCCGCATGAGCATCACCGTGGCGAGCGGTGGCCAGGCCCCGAGTTCCGCATGACCGTCCGGCAGGCCCGCACCGGTCGAGGTGCTGACGGGGGCGAGTGATTGAGGGTGCTCGGAGACGAGGGCCACCCGGCAGTCTGCGCACACTCGCGAACCGGCGACGTATTCGTCGCCGCAGCTCGGGCAGAAGAGCGTCGTCGAGTCCATGGCCAGAGGAGTGTACGGGCCGCAGGTGCGAGAGGCGGTCCCTGGTAAGGGGCTCGCCAGACAATGCGGCGCGCGATTCCGTCAGCACGCCCGCGTCCCGTCCGCGTCGCGCGTAACTGTCGCACCCCCTCGCTACGGTGCGGGTCGTGGCGGCCCGTGCCTTCAACTACCTGCTCCAGCCCACCGTGCGCCAGTCCCGCGCGCTGACGGCGCTGTTGGCCGCGCAGCGCGAGCTGTACAACGCCGCCCTTGATGAGCGGCGGGGGGCCTGGCGCTGGGAGCGTCGAAGTGTCACCCGCTTCGAGCAGTTCGGTCACCTGAAGGATCTCCACGACGTGCGCCCCGACCTCATGCGCTTCGGGGTGTGCGCGGCTCGCGGGACCCTCACCCGCTTGGACCGGGCCTTCCGGGCGTTCTTCGCCCGCGTGAAGGCGGGGCAGACCCCGGGGGTTCCCCCGCTTCAAGGGCGAAGGCCGCTTCGACTCGGTGGAATACCCCGATCGCTCGGGCTGGGCCCTCGACGAGGAGCACCAGCGCCTCTACCTGTTGGGCGTGGGCCACGTGAAGCTGCGCCTGCACCGGCCCCTCGGCGGCGAAGCCAAGACCTGCACGGTCAAGCGCGAGGGGCGACGGTGGCGGGTCACCGTGTTCTGCACCGGCGTCCCAGCCCAGCCCCTTCCCTCCACAGGCAGGGTCGTGGGCATCGACCTGGGGGTTGGCGAGTCGAACCTGGTGGCCACCTCGGACGCGGAGTTGGTCAGTGGCCCCCGCCCCGGGCGGGCCCTCGGCGAGCGGGTGACCAGGGTGTCCCGGGAGCTGGCGGGGAGGCGGAAGGGATCTGCGAGGCGGCGAAAGACGGTGCAGCGCTTGGCGGCGCTGCGCCGCAAGGAGGCCCGCATCCGGAGGGACTGGGCCCACCAGGTCAGCCGCCGCCTGGTCGACGCCTACGACCTCATCGCCCACGAGGCTTTGCCGGTCGCCAACATGGTGCGGAGGCCGAAACCGAGACCCGACCCGGACGCCCCGGGCGGCTTCCTCCCCAATCGGGCACGAGCCAAGGCGGGGCTGAACCGTTCCATCCACGACGCCGGGTGGGCCCGGCTGCTGTCGTTCATCGCCTACAAAGCGGAAGACGCCGGTCGGCAGGTGATCGCAGTGGACCCGGCCCACACCTCCCAGCGCTGCTTCGCCTGCGGGCACGTCGAAGCGGGGAACCGGCATGCCAGTGCGTTCCGATGTCTGGGTTGTGGCCACGAGGCCCACGCCGACGTCAACGCCGCTCACAACGTGTTGCGGGCCGGGCTGGCCCGTCGCCTCGAGCGAGAAGCCGGGAGCGCCGCGTGA
>JACPCJ010000093.1 GCA_016179865.1 Actinomycetota bacterium
GCGCCGGTTCCCGGCGATAACGCCCGTGGGGAGCGTGGTCAGCCCGCCCGCCATCTGTTCGCCGATCTTGTCGCCGCCGGCGATCTTGTCTTCGGGCTGGTTCTTGACGAGTTCTTCGTTGATCTTGCTCGTGGGCCCGGCGAGCCCACCGGTGCAGGTTTGCGGAGCGACGAGGCAGACCGCCGTGGGCGGGAAGTTGTTCGTGACCGCACCGGGCACCAGGTTGCCAAGGGAGCGGGTCCAGTACGCCTGCTTGGTGATGGCGAGTGGCGAGGGCGGCGGGCCCTCTTCGGCCCGGGCGCCCATGGGGCCGGACACGACGGCGCCGACGAGGGCGCCGGCGATGAGGAAAATCCCCAGCCGGAGCCGGCCGGAACGATGGCGAGAGCCGTGACCGCGCGCCGGGCCCGTGGGCCGGACGGCGGGTGAAAGGTTCGTGGTGCGACTCACGTGTCCACCCTTCGTGTGCTGCGACGGAATCCTGCGTTTGCCGGGATATTCGCCACGACGAGCGCAAATGCCTGCCTGACGGGCCCGTTCCGGCGCAGAGAAACCGACATTTCCCTCCGATATCTACAAACCGGCCCGGCGAGCCGGGAACGACCGGGTCGAAGCAGGGTCGAATCTATCCGCGACGGGAGCGGACCGCGATCATCAGGTGGCCGGGTGGCCTCTCGTCTCTTAGGCCACGTCCCAGGTCGCGCCGCCGGAAACCAGCGACTCGAGCTGGCCTTCCCCGCGATCCTGGAGGGCGGCGGCGATCTGGGCGTCCATCTGGGTGCCGTAGTCCGGGCGGGAGACGGCACGGAAGACTCCCATTGGGGTCGGCACGCTCGGCTGTTCGGCGAGCCGTGACAGGGCGAAGGCCACCGTGGGATCCTCCCGACTTTCGTCGTGCACCAGCAGGGCGTGCCCGGCCTTGAGGCTCGCCGTGGCTCAGCTCGATCAGCATCTCGTCGCGGACGGACTTGCCGGTGATGGGGGCAAAGGCGCCGTCGTTGAAGACGTTGCAGTTCTGGTAGATCTCGACGAAGGCCGAGCCGCGGTGCTCGTGGGCCCGACGGATGGTGTCGATCATGTGCTGGCGGTCCATGTCGTGGCTGCGGGCCACGAAGCTCGCTTCGGCGCCGAGGGCGAGCGACACGGGGTTGAAGGGTCGATCGAGTGACCCGAAGGGCGTGGACTTGGTGATCTTGCCTGCCTCGCTGGTGGGCGAGTACTGGCCCTTCGTGAGGCCATAGATCTGGTTGTTGAACATCAGGATCTTGATGTTGACGTTCCGCCGCAGGGCATGGATGAGGTGGTTGCCACCGATGGACAGCGCGTCCCCGTCGCCGGAGACGACCCAGACGTCGAGGTCGGGCCGGGTCACCGCCAGGCCGGTGGCGACGGCGGGAGCACGGCCGTGGATGCTGTGCACGCCGTAGGTGCGCATGTAGTAGGGGAAGCGGGCGGCGCAGCCGATGCCGGAAACGAAGACAAGGTTCTCCGGGCGCACGCCGAGGTCGGGGAGGGCGAGCTGGACGGCGGCGAGGATCGAGTAGTCGCCGCAGCCAGGGCACCAGCGCACTTCCTGGTCGCTCTGGAAGTCCTTGCGCGACAGGGCAACCGGCGCACCGCCGGCATCGCCGTTGCCACCGGCGCCGTTGCCCTGTGCGGTCATGACTGGGCCAGCTCCTCGGTTTCGGGGATGTACTCCGCGCCCTCGTAGGCGTCGGTGTCGCCGAGCGCCTCGAGCACCCGGCGCTCTATTTCAGCCGCTCGGAAGGGAAGGCCCTGGACCTTGGAGAGTGCCTGGGCGTCGACGAGGAACTCCGCCCGCAGGAGCCGGGCGAGCTGACCGGAGTTCATCTCGGGGACGATCACGTGGTCGAAGGCGCGCACCACCTCACCGAGGTTCTCGGGGAACGGGTTCAGGTGGCGCAGGTGGCACCGGGACACCTTGCGGCCCCGAGCCCGGAGGCGGCGGGTGGCGGCCTTGATCGACCCCCAGGTGCTCCCCCATCCGACGAGCAGCACCTTCGCATCCTCCTGGAGGTCGACCTCGGCGGGTGGGATGTCGGCGCTGATGCCGGCGACCTTGGCGGCCCGGAGTTGGGTCATGAGCTCGTGGTTGGCGGTGTCGTACGACACGTTGCCCGTGAGGTCGGCCTTTTCGATTCCTCCCACGCGGTGCTCGAGCCCGGGTGTCCCCGGGACGGCCCAGGGTCGGGCGAGGGTTTCGGGGTCGCGAGCGTAGGGATGGAAGGCCGGTGTGCCGTCCGGCCCGACGGCATTGGGTTCGGTGGTGAAGGGCACGGAGATGTCGGGCAGGGAATCGAGTGCCGGGAGCCGCCAGGGCTCGGAGCCGTTGGCGAGGTAGCCGTCGGACAGGAGGATCACCGGCGTGCGGTACTTCAGGGCGATGCGGGCTGCCTCGATGGCGGCCTCGAAGCAGTCGCTCGGCGACTTCGGGGCCACGAGCGGCAGTGGTGCTTCGCCGTGTCGCCCGTACATGGCGTGAAGGAGGTCGCTCTGCTCGGTCTTCGTCGGCAGCCCGGTGCTCGGCCCTCCTCGCTGGACGTCGACGATGATCAGCGGCAGCTCGACGGAGATCGCCAGACCGATGGTCTCCGACTTCAGATCGAGGCCGGGGCCCGAGGTGGTGGTCACGCCAAGGGCGCCGCCAAAGGCCGCTCCGAGAGCCATTCCACAGGCGGCGATCTCGTCCTCCGCCTGCAGGGTCCGCACGCCGTACTCCTTGTATCCCGACAGGATGTGGAGGATGTCGGACGCCGGTGTGATCGGGTAGGAGCCGAGGAAGAGGGGCAGCTTGGCCAGCCGCGCCGCCGTCACGAGGCCGACGGCGAGGGCCTGATTGCCGGTGACGTTGCGGTACCGACCGGGCGGGAGCTTGGCCGGTTGCACCTCGTAGCGGTGGTCGAAGAGCTCGGTCGTTTCCCCGAAGGCGTAGCCGGCCTTGAAGGCTCCGAGGTTGGCCGCCCGAACCAGCTCGTTGGACGCGAACCGCTTCTCGATCCACTCCACCGTCGGGTCGACGGGGCGGGTGTACATCCATGTCAACAGGCCGAGGGCGAAGAAGTTTTTGGACCGCTCGGCGTCCCGCGGCTTCACGCCGGCGTCCTTGACGGCCTCCTGGGTGAGGGAGGTCATCGGGACCCGGAACACCTGGTACCCCTCGAGGGATCCGTCGTCGAGGGGGTTGCCGTCGTACCCGGCCTTCTCGAGGTTGCGGGCCTCGAACGAGTCCTCGTTCACGACGATCGTTCCGCCGGTGGCGAGGTCGGCGAGCTCGCTCTTCAGGGCCGCCGGGTTCATGGCCACGAGGACCGTCGGCTGGTCTCCGGGGGTGAGGATGTCGCGATCAGCGATGTGGATCTGGAAGGCCGACACGCCAGCGAGGGTGCCCGCCGGTGCACGGATCTCGGCCGGGAAGTTCGGGAGGGTGGCCAGGTCGTTGCCCAAGAGGGCGCTGGCGTTGGTGAAGCGATCCCCGGCGAGCTGCATGCCGTCGCCCGAGTCGCCGGCGAATCGAATCACCACGCGTTCGAGGGCGGCGGGTTCGTTCCCAACCCGGGTCGTGGTGTCGGGCGGGCTGCTGTTCGGCACGGTGTTCGGCCTCCGGGCGCGGCTTCGTTGACGCGCCTCTCTCTATCTCCCTGCCAGTCTGCCAAACGAGACGGACGCGACTACGCATCGGCCTCCGGAAGCGTCCTCAGGACCGGAGCAAGTTCTCTTGTGATCCGACGGGACAACGCGGCTCGGCGTCGCTGATCGCCGGCGCGGGCGACGGTGTCGGCCACCACCTCCACGCGTGACGCCGTTTGGCCCCGGCCCGTGCGGAAGAAGCGCCGGACCACGGTGCCGACGACGACGACGACGTCGCCCGCCGCCAGGCTTTCGATCGACCCGGGCGGGTCCCAAAGCGTGACGGGCACCGACGTGAGCTTGCCGGTTGGCTTCGGCGGGCCTGTTGGTACCCGGACCTGGAGCTGGGCGAGGCGGCTGCCAGAGGTGAGGAGACGGATCTCGGGTGCCGACGACAGCTCGCCGGCAAGGACTGCGAGGTTCATCATGGGGCTTCCCCTTGGTGAAGGGGCCCGCCGCCGCGCGGGCGGGCGAGAGGTGGATCGCCGGGGAAGCGTCGGGGGAAGTGGTTGCCAACCCTACGGGCGGGGTGTGACACTTCCTGTGTCAACCCCCTGGTGCGTCGTTTCCCCCGGGGTTGAGTGCCACAGGCGCTTCTCACGTCGATCTTGGGGCATCGTGGTGG
>JACPCJ010000082.1 GCA_016179865.1 Actinomycetota bacterium
GAGAGATCAGATTCGGCGATGGGTCATCGGGACCGGCACGGCACGCCCTTCTGGCCTGTCGATCGAACCGGAGAGGGCCTTACTTCACCAGCGTCCTAGAGCTGCTTCATGGCCGGGCGGTCGAGGTCCTGTTGGATCTCGCAGACCGCGCGGGGTTGCCAGCACGAACTCCCGCCACCAGTGGGCGGGGGCGGGTCGGTGATGACGTTGTCATCTCCCCCGTCGTTGTTGTTCCCGTCGCCGGTGTCGCTGCCGCGGTCGTTGTTGTCCGGGTCTGTCCGAGAATCGACACCCTCCCCGGTGTCCCCGAGCGAGACGCTGGTCGCCGAGGCGGACCCGGTGGCCGACGCGAGCGTCCCCGACGACGTGGCCATCGCCGGCAGGCCCAGGTCAAGCGCCGGGCCCGGGGCAGGATCGGGGTCCGGCGAGTCGTCGGTCGGGCCACCGCTGTCGGTCGGGCGGTCCGGGCCGCCCCCCTTCCTGAGATCCCGGCCCCCACCCCTTGGCCCCCCGCCCTTGGTCCCGCCCCCGTGGACTGAGCCCGACCCGGAAGCCGCCGACGAGTCCGCGCCCGGGCTCGGCAACTCAGGCTGAGCATGCTCCGAAGATGATCCGCCGTCGACGTCGCGCGGGTCGTCGCCGAGGTCGGGCAGGCCGAGGATCTCACCCAGGGGCGCCATGAGGACCTGCGCCGCCCGTCGAGCCGCGGCCCGGTCGAGCGTCGCCGCCGGATCGGGCCGGTCGGGCCCAAACCAGCCCACGGACGCTCGGGGCGCCTGGGTCCCGGCCTCGACTCGAACGGCGTCCGCGCTCCCGTGCGAACCCACCATCAAGGCCACGGCCACGACGGCCGCCGCGGTGAGCCCGGCGAGGACCTCGCCATGCCGAGCCCCGGTCAGTTGAGCCTCACTCGCCGGTGGCGTGAGGCGCACCCCAGCCCGCAACCAAACGGCCCGCGCCCGCCGGAGCGCCGGGCCGAGCGGGATGAGCACCAGCGCCGCACCGCGCTCGACGGCAGCCGTCAGCTTCGCCCGGGCTCGGCTGATCACCGACTCGACGGCCCGGGCCGTCGTCCCCTCCTCGGCGGCGAGGCTGGCCACGGTCTCCCCCGCGGCCCGAGCCAGGAGCAGCTTGCGCTCCCGAGGATGGAGTTCGTCGATCGCCGACCTGGTCATCTCGAATGCGTCGCGCTGAACGAGGGCGTCGGTCAGCGTGTGGAGGGTGTTGCGCCCGAACTCCGGCACTTCGTCCATGGGCACGGCGTGGCGCGCCTTGCGACGCAGCTCGTCGATGCTGCACCGGCGGGCGACGGTGGCCAGCCAGGCCCGCAGAGACTGGCGCCGGTCGAGCCGGTCGAGGTGACGAAGGGCCCGGACGTAGGTTTCCTGGACGAGGTCTTCGGCCGTGGCGGCGTCGCCGACCATCCGGCGGCACACGGCGTGGAGATAGTCGTGGTGCTCCCAGAGGTCGTCGATCGTGACCGGGGCGCGGTCCGCGCCCTCGTCACGTTCCTCCCTCTGGACCGGCGACGCGATCGCCATCCATCCCCCTGACAATCGCTGGGGGAACGCGTCGCCAGACGGTGCGTCGCCTCCCTCAGCTCGGTTGGTTCCCCCGAGCTCCCCCGGGAGAAGTATTCACCCTTTCGTCCGTGAATTCCTGCTTGAGCGACCTATTGAACGGGCAGGAGCCCCTCGCGCTCGCCCCCTCCACCGCCCCCGCTCGGGGCAGGCGGCTCAACGCCTGGACATTCGGACCCGTTGACAGACCCGCCCGTGAGACACGGCGCCTGCTCCTCCAAAATCCAGCGCGGCACCTCGCTCGGCGCCGACTGCTGCTGGTTCGGACCTTCCGGCTCGATGTCGTTCGGAACCTGCGCTCCGGCAGGCACCGTGACGGGCTCGGTCGCCGTCGCCGGCGTCGCCACTGTCGGACCAGCCACCGCGGTCTTGGGCTGAATCGGCTTTCCGCGCCTCGGCCCGGCGCCATCGCCGCCCCGTCGTGCGGTGCCACTCGTCTCTCCAGTGCCGGATCCATGTCCGCCCCCGGAAGCGGCGCCTCCACCACCCCCGGGGTCCCCCGACGGGGGCCGGCCTTCGCGCGGGGGTTCGGGCGCGGGATCCGTACTCGGATGGTCGGCGTCAACGCCGGCATCACCCGAGAGCCCGGAGAATCCCGGGATGGCGGCGGCGAGGAGGCGTTCGATCCGTCGCACGGCGGCCGGGTTGATCGAGGCCACGGCGCCCGACCGGCCCGTCCCGAGTGCGGGTACCTCCGCCTGCCGATACGCGTTCCCGCTGGCGTCGACGCGAGCCGCGTCGCCGTCGCCGAATCCGCCGAGGAGCATCGAGGCGGCCAGCACGGCGCCGGCGACACCGGCGGCGACCATTTCGGTTGTCCGGGTGCCCATGGCCGGCGGCAGGTCGGCGTCCGGCGGGAGCGAGGCCACGACCCGACGCTTGAGGAGCGCACCCCAGAGCGGGCGCAACGGGAGGAGGACCCAGGCCGCGCCCCGCTCGACGGCGGTCACCAGCTTCGCTCGGGCCCGGGTCAGCACGGATTCCACCGCCCGGACGGTCGAGCCCTCCTCGGCGGCGAGCTCCGCCATGGTCCGCCCCTCGGTGACGCGGCGCACGAGGAGCTCGCGCTCGCGGGGATGTAGCACCTCGAGCGCCCGCTGTGCAGCCGACAGGTCGTCGCGACTTACCAGCGCGTCGACGAGCTCGTGGGGCCCTCGAGCCTCACGATCCGGAAGCTCGTCCATCGGAAGGGCGTGGCGTCCTTGGCGGCGCAGCTCGTCGATGCTGCACCGGCGGGCGACGGTGGCCAGCCAGGCCCGCAGCGACTGGCTCCGGTCGAGCCGGTCGAGGTGGCGCATGGCGCGGACGTAGGTCTCCTGCACCACGTCCTCGGCAGTGGCGGGGTCGCCCACGATCCGGCGGCTGACCGCGCGCACGTAGTCGCGGTGCTCCCACAGTTCTTCCAGGGTGACGGGCGCGGCCGGGGCGCGCTCCTCTCCCGGCTCGTGCTCTCCCCTGCGCTCATGCGAACGAATTGGCGAGGCGATCGCCATTGCTCCCCCCTTTGGGTTGCGGCGTCGCCTCCCCCTCCCGAGCAGTGCCCGGGACCCCAAGAGGAATTCTGCACTGCGCGGTCTGATCCCTGCTCTCCGTCGCCGGAGCAAACTCGCTTATTTATGTATAGAAGCCATCTATTTTCCGCCGAGGGGCAGCCCACCCATCTCCATGAGCGGCTCGCACAGGGCCTCGATCTGCTCGCCGTCGGGCCCCCGGAAATAGATCGAGGTCGGGATTTCGGGGGTGGCGCCGAAGAAGTCGACCCCTTCGGCTTGGAGCCGAGAGCGGATGCGCTCGAACGCCTCGGGTGTGACCGAGATGGCGACGTGCTGCATCGAGCCCAGCGTCTCCACCCAGTCGGGGACATCGAGCCCGGGGAAATCGAAGAAGGCGAGCAGGTTCCCGTGCCCGAGATCGAAGAAGAAGTGCGCGGACCCGGGAAAGTCGCGGTTCTCCATGACCTCGACCAGCGGCCAGCCGAGCACGTCCTGGTAGAAGCGGATGGTGCGGTCGGGGTCAGAGCAGATGAGCGCCAGGTGGTGGATGCCTCGGGCGCTGGTGGTGGCGCGCTCGTGCGGGGGCTTCAGATGCCGCGCGGTGAGATCGCGGGCCCGGGCTTCGAAACCATCCCCCACGCGCTTCACGGTAGCGAGGAGGATCAGTCGTCGTCCCGAACGCCCTTGCCCCTCCCCTTGTGATCGTCGCCCTCGTCGTTCCCTGAGGACACTTCCACCGCCATCGCGGCGTCGGGCGCGGCCGGGCTGCCGGGCGACAGCCCCTGGGCCACCACCGTGCCCTCGTCGGCGTCGCTCTCGACGAGTTCGACCGACCCGAGGGTGAGACCGGCCTCGCTCAGAAGGGCGGCGGCGTCGCCCAGGGCCAACCCGACGACATCGGGCACGGAGCAGCACAGTGGCGCACCCGAAGACATTTCGAGCCGGACGGTGGTGGCGTCAACGACCCGAGTGCCGGGCGCCACGTCCTGGGTCAGAACGGTTCCCTCGGCCTGGTCGGACTCCACCATCGTGACGTCGGCTCGGAGCCCCTCCGCCTTCAGCAGGCGAGTGGCGTCGGAGAAGGCGCGGCCGACAACGTCGGGAACTGCGGTGGCGCCGGGTCCTCGGTCGGCGCTGGTCAGGGCCGCCGCCCCCAGCGCCAGCGCAAAGGCAATGGCCGCCACGGCGAGGAGGCGGGAGGCGGCCCTCGCCCGACCGCGCCTGGGCGACCCGGGGCCGGCGGGGGCGGCGAGCACCGCCGTCTGGGGCAGGGGGAGGAGACCCAAGCGCAGCGTGGGCTCGGGTTCGCCGGCGACCGCAGCCACCAGGGCTTCACGCATGGCGCGCACGGACGCGTGGCGGTCACCCGGGAAGCGGGCCAGGGCCCGCATCACGACGGCGGCGACGGCGTCGGGGACCGCCGGTGCGAGGGCCTGGAGAGGGGTAGGAGGTGACGTCAGCCGCGACAGGGCGCTCGCCGCCGGGTTGGCGGCTTCGAACGGCCGCCGCGCCGAGAGTGCCTCGTAGATCACCAGGCCCGCTGCATACTGGTCCGACGCCGGGTCGGGCGGCCGGTCTTCGAGCTGCTCGGGGGACAGGTAGGAGGCCGTCCCCACCACCGTGCCCGTGTCGGTCAGTCGCGCCGCGTCGTCGTCACGGGCGATCCCGAAGTCGGCGACCTTGGCCCGGCCGTCCGCGGTGAGGAGCACATTGGCGGGCGTGATGTCGCGATGCACGATGCCGGCCGCGTGCGTGGCCTCCAGCGCCGCCAGGAGGTCGTCGGCGCAGCGCAGGGCATCGGGCAGCGGGAGTGGCCCCCATCGCAGGCGCTCGGCGAGGGTCTCGCCCTCGACGAGCTCGAAGACGATCGCGGGCGGCTCCCCGATGATGTCGAGCACGGCCGCCACGTTGGGGTGGGTGACAAGCGAGGCCAGGCGAGCCTCCCGACCGAAGCGCTCCACGGTGGCCGGATCTGCTTCCAGATCGGGGCGCAGAACCTTGATCGCCACCGGCCGTTCCATGTGGTCATCGTGGGCACGCCACACCTCGCCCATCCCACCCCGGGCGATCGGCTCCAGCAGGCGGTATCGGCTGACCAGCCGCGAAGCGGCCACCGGCGTGCTCCCCACGTTTCCCCCTCCAGTGCTCCATCTACCCCGGTAGGCACCGCCTTGAACAGGAGAAATCGCCCGACGCTCCCGCTCGGAAACGGGGCGCGAAGATGCACGGCGTGCGCCTGCCTGTCATGCCCCCCACGTCGCCGATGCTGGCCAAGCTGGCTCGGGAACTCCCGTCGCCGCGCGCGGGAACGATCTACGAGCCCAAATGGGACGGCTTCCGGGCCATCGTGTACCGCGACGGCGAGGAAGTGGAGCTGGAGAGCCGGGGGGAAAAGTCCTTCACCCGGTACTTCCCGGAGCTTCTCCCCGCCATTCGCGAAGCCTTCCCGGAACGCTGCGTGGTCGACGGCGAGATCGTCGTGGCCGGCCCCAAAGGCCTCGACTTCAACCTGCTCCAGCAACGAATCCACCCGGCGGCGTCACGCGTCGAGCGCCTGGCGACGGAAACGCCGGCGAGCTTCGTGGCCTTCGACCTCCTGGCGCTGGGCGATCGCGATCTGCGCCAGGAGGCGTTCTCCGAACGGCGCCGGCTGCTCGAAGAAGCGCT
The DNA here is from genome assembly GCA_016179865.1 of Actinomycetota bacterium. GTDB lineage: Bacteria > Actinomycetota > Acidimicrobiia > IMCC26256 > JACPCJ01 > JACPCJ01. The sequence goes on from JACPCJ010000082.1 coordinate 5,741, forward strand.
GGCCGACACTGGGCCGCCAATCCACGTCACCCCCGCCACCACCGACCCGGCGGTGGCGGCGGGATGGCTCGATCGCTTCGTGGGCGCCGGGCTCGACGGGGTGGTGGTGAAGGACTCCGCCTCGAAGTACCACGAGGGCAAGCGCACCATGATCAAGGTGAAGCACGAGCGCACGGCCGACTGCGTCGTCGCCGGATACCGCCGCCACAAGGACGGCGGCGGCGTCGGGTCGCTCCTCCTCGGCCTGTATGACGGCCGCGGGAACCTCCACCATGTGGGGGTGGCGAGCGGGATGGCGGCCGCCCTGCGGAGCGAACTGCACGAGGCGATCGCTCCGTACGTGATGACGGCGACCGGCGACCATCCGTGGGCGCGGTGGGAAGAGGCAGAGGCACACGAGCGGCTCCTCATGCCCGGAACCCCGTCGCGGTGGTCGGGTGCGCGCGACTCGGGGGCGTCCTGGATCCCCCTCCGGCCGGAACTGGTGGCGGAGGTCCGCTACGAGCACCTCCAAGGGGCGCGCTTCCGTCACCCGGCTCGGTTTGCCCGCTGGCGCCCGGATCGCGACGCGGCCTCGTGTACCTATGCCCAGCTCGTCGTCGCGCCGCCCGCCGAGCTGGCTGATGTCGTCTCGTGAGCTGCTACTCCGAACGACGGGCGCGGCTCGGGTGCACCCGAGGTGGCTCACCGGGCATCTTCGGGAAGTGGGGTGGAAACGGGGCCTCGCCGAGACCCGTTCGCTCGTCGCGCGCGACCCATTCCAGCGCCGGCTCGAGTGAGGACGCGTGTTCGTCGAGCGCGGCCATGAGGTCGCCCTGTGCCACCAAGCGACCGGGAACGGTGCGGATGGTGAAATCCGCAGGCTCGGCAGTCTCGAGCTCGTCCCACGTGATTGGGCACGAGACCTGAGCGCGGGGGCCCGGGCGTATCGAGTAGGCCGACGTCACCGTCTTGTCGGGCAGGTTCTGGTTGAAGTCGATGAAAACCCGCTCGCCGCGGTCCTGCTTCCACCACTCGGCGGTGGCCAACTCGGGGGCCCGGCGTTCGATCTCCCGCGCGAGCGCCAGCACCGCCCGCCGCACCGGCAGGTAGCCCCAGCGGGACTCGATCCGCGCGTACACGTGCAGCCCCCGGCCCCCAGAGGTCTTCGGGAAACCCTGCAGGCCTACGTCGGCGAGGACCTCCTGGGCCACCCGCGCCACCGCCCGCACCGTGCCCCACGCCACGCCCGGCTGGGGATCAAGGTCGAGGCGCAGCTCGTCGGGGCGGAGCAGGTCGTTGCGGCGCACCTGCCAGGGGTGAAACTCGAGACAACCGAGGTTCACGGCCCAGAGCACGTGAGCGGGTTCGGTGGGGCACAGCTCGTCGGCGTGCCCCCCGGCCGGAAACGTGACGGGCACCGTTTCGATCCACGCCGCCGCCCGGCCCACCCGCTTCTGGAAGAACCCCTCACCCTCGACGCCGTCGGGAAACCGATGCAGGACCGTTGGACGCTCGGCGATGGCACGAAGGGCGCCGTCGGCCACGGCAAGGAAGTACTCGACCACCTCGAGCTTCGTAGCGCCAATGGCGGGAAACCAGATCTTCTCGGGACTGGAAATGCGAACGGTGCGCCCGCCGACGGCGACTTCGGCCCCCGAGCCCATGGGCGAGACGGTAGTCGTGTCCCTATCCTGGGAAGATGCCTCCCCGAGCGATCTGGAGCGGCGCCATCAGCTTCGGGCTCGTGAACGTCCCCGTGAAGCTGACGACGGCCGTGTCCAAGAAGGACATCCGATTCCACCAGCTCCACGCCACCGACGGCGCCCGGATTGAGCAGCGACGCGTGTGCACGGCGGACGGCGAGGAGGTGGCCTGGAACGACCTCGCCAAGGGCTACGAAATCGCGCCCGGGCAGCACGTGGTCATCGGGACCGAGGAGTTGGAGGGACTCGACCCCGAGGCCACACGCACGATCGACATCCTCGACTTCGTCCGCGAGGACGAAATCGATCCCGTCTTCTACCAGCACCCCTACTACCTCATCCCCGACAAGAAGACGTCCGAGAAGCCCTACGCCCTTCTCCGTGACGCCATGCGGCGGAGCGGCAAGGTGGCCATCGCCCGCTTCGTGATGCGCACCAAGGAGTATCTGGCCGCGGTGCGGCCGAGCGGCGACGCCCTGGTGCTCTCGACGATGCTCTTCGCCGACGAGGTCGTGGCGGCCGACAGCGTCGACGGCCTCCCGAGCGACGTCGAGATCGACGACCGGGAACTCCAGATGGCGGAGCAGCTCATCGACCAGCTCACCAGCGAGTTCGAGCCCGGCCGCTACGAAGACCGCTACCGAGCCCGGGTCGAAGAGCTGATCGAGACCAAGGCCCGGGGAGAGGCGGTGATCACCCAGCCCATACGCGAGGCCGAGCCCAGCGGTGTCGTCGACCTGGTCGCGGCGCTGGAGGCGAGCCTCGAGGAGGCCGAGAAGCGCCGGACGGCGTGAACCCGCCTCGTACTGAGAAGAGCCGCGTGGGCCCGGAGCGGGTCGAGGTCGAGGTCGACGGCCGTCGCATCGGCCTGTCCAACCTCGACAAGGTCCTGTACCCCGCCACCGGCTTCACCAAGGCCCAGGTGGTCGATTACTACCGGCGGGTCGCTCCCGTGCTGCTCCCCCATCTCGCCGGACGCGGCGTGACGCTGGTGCGGTTCCCCGACGGCGTCGAGGCTGAGGGCTTCTTCGAGAAGAACTGCCCTCAGCACCGCCCCGAGTGGATGTCCACGACTCGGATCACGGGTCGCACGAGCGGAGAGACGGTGGAGTTCTGCCTCGTCGACGAGCTGGCGGCGTTGGTCTGGCTCGCCAATCTGGCCGCGCTCGAGCTCCACGCCCCGATGGCCACGGCCGGGGACATCGACCACCCAACGGCGGTCGTCTTCGACCTGGACCCGGGGCCGCCGGCCGGCCTTACCGACGCGTGCCGCCTCGGGCTGGTCCTGCGCGACCTGCTCGCCGGCCTCGACCTCCGCTCGTTCCCGAAGACGTCCGGCAAGAAGGGCCTCCACGTCTACGTGCCGCTCAACCAGCCCGCATCGAAGGGCCGTTCGGGCCATGCCCCCAGTCATCAGGACACCCGGGACTTCGCCCACGCCATCGCTCAACTGCTCGCGAAACGCCAACCCGATGTCATCACGGTGATGGAGCGGGCCAAGCGGGCACGAAAGGTGTTCATCGACTGGAGCCAGAACGCCCGGCATAAGACCACCGTGGTGGCGTATTCGCTCCGGGCCACGCCTGCACCCTCGGTTTCGACTCCTCTGGAATGGCACGAGGTGGAGGTGGCCGCCGACGGCGGGGCCGAGGTCTTGACGTTTACGCCTGAGACGGTGATGGAACGGGTAGAAGGGCGGGGCGACCCGTTCGCGCCCGTCCTCGAACTGCGCCAGGCCCTACCGGCGCGCGGCACCAGGGCGCCGTAACCCCCACCGCAATCCGGGAGTCGAAGCCTCACATGACGTCTGTTCCCACTTGCCTGCCATCGCGCATCGAACACGCCGCCCGAGAGGGCGGCGTCCTCGCGTTCATCACCGGGGACGAGGTCGAACGGGTCGAATGGGGGCGCCTCCATGAGGAGGCACGCGGCGTCGCTGCCGGTCTCCAGGCCCGAGGCGTGGGCCCCGGGGACCACGTGGCGTTGCTTGCAGGAACCTCACGGGCTCTCGTCACGGCAATCGAGGCGGTGTGGTGGTGCGGGGCGACCGTGGTCGTGCTCCCGTTGCCCATGCGACTCGGCTCCGTCGAGGAGTTCGTCGACGGCACCCGGCGCCGGATCCGCAGGGCCGATACCTCGCTCCTGGTCGCCGACCCTGCGCTCTTGGAGTTCTGGAGCCCCGCCCCCCGCTCAGGGGGCCGCTCGGGCCCTGGACCCCACGATCCGCCCATCGCCCTCCTCGGCGAGCTTGGCGGCCACGAGCACGCCTACGAGCGCCCCGCGGATGACCCGGAGTCGCTCGCCATCCTTCAGTTCACGAGTGGATCGACCGCCGACCCGAAGGGGGTCATGCTCCCCCACCGCTGCGTGACCGCCAACCTCGACGGGATCGCCGCCGCCGCCGAGCTCGACCCTGAGCACGACGTCGTCGTGTCGTGGCTCCCCCTCTACCACGACATGGGGCTCATCGGGACGCTCACCCTGCCCATGACCACCGGCACCGATCTCGTGCTCGCCGCCCCCCAAGACTTCCTGGCATCCCCACGGCGGTGGATGGAGTGGATGTCGGCCTTCGGCGGCACGGCGACCGCCGGTCCAAACTTCTCTTACGCCCTGGCGGCGCGGGGGCTGCGGCGCCTCGACGGGCTCGATCTGTCCCGGTGGCGCCTCGCCCTCAACGGCGCCGAGCCCGTCGACCCCCTTGCCGTGGAAGCCTTCTGCGCCGCCGGCCTTCGTCACGGCCTTGACCCCAGTGCTGCCTATCCGGCCTTCGGGATGGCGGAAGCGACGCTGGCGGTGACGTTCCCGGAGCCGGGGTCGGGCCTCGCGATCGACCGGGTCGATCGGCATGCGCTCGAGCACGCAGGAGAGGCGGTCGTCACCGGCGCCGATGACCCCGCCAAGGTGCGCGACCTCGCCCTCCTCGGCTCGCCCGTTCAAGGACTCGAAGTGCGCATCGTCGACCCCGCCTCGGGGTGCGAGCTGGGTGAGCGGCTCGTCGGGGAGCTCGAGATCCGGGGGACGTCGGTGACCCCCGGCTACTACCGAGACGAGGCCGCCACCGCAGCCGCCTTCCACGACGGGTGGCTGCGGACCGGCGACCTCGGCTACTTGGCCGACGGACAGCTCGCCGTCTGCGGTCGCCTGAAGGACCTGATCATCGTCGGGGGCCGCAACGTCTTCCCTGAAGACGCCGAGCGGGCCGCGGCGGCGGTCGAAGAGGTTCGCGATGGAAACGTGATCGCCTTCGGCACCGAGGGGCGCCGGGGCGAGGGGCTGGTGGTGGTGGCCGAGACGAGGCTGGACCCGGTCGACGAGCCCGGGCTGGCGGCTGTACGCGGCGCCGTCGCCCAGCGAGTGAAGGACGCCGTTGGGCTCCCGGCCCGAGAGATCGTGCTCGTGCGGCCCGGAACGCTTCCGAAGACCTCCTCGGGGAAGCTCCAACGCTCGCTGTGCCGAGACCGGTACCGCACTCAGGCCCTCGAGCCCGTGTAACGCGCCGGCCCGTGCGAGCTCGCGAGAGCTCGCTAGAGGCCGAGGTTCGGCAGGGTCACCGTCGTTGTCGTCACCGGCAGCGAAGGAACGGTCACCGTCGTTGTCGTCACCGGCAGGGTCACCGTGGTGGTGGTGACGGTGGGGATCGGAATCGGGAGGATGCCGAAGAGATCCTCCAGGATGTCGCCCAGGGTTTCGTCGGCGTCCTCGAGGGCCTGCTCGATCTCGTCGCAGGTCTCGTCGGTGATCTCGTCCTCGTCGATCCCCAGGGACTCGAGCAGCTCGTCGACGTCGCCCGTGTACTCGTCGAGGACGTCGCAGGGGTAGTCGCCATCGGAGCCGGGTCGGGTCGTCGTAGTGGTGCCTCCGCCGCCGGAACCGCCGCCGCCGCCTCCGCCGCCGGAACCGCCGCCGCCGGAACCGCTCGCGGCTCCATCGTCTGATCCGTCGTCAGATCCGTCTCCGGAGCCTCCTCCGCCGTCAGTACTGTCGCCATCGTCGGTGCTGCCGTCGTCGGCACCCCCGGCCGTCCCGTCATCCGCGTCACCCGATCCCCGCGATCCGCCTCGCGTACGTTCCTTCCCAGCCACCGAGGATCCGCTTTCCAAGCGCACGACCCGGTCAGCAGCCACTTGCTCATCGCCGTCGCCGTCGCCGTCGAGTCCCGCCGTCAGAAATCCCACGAGGAGCCCGACCCCGAGCACAACGGCCGCGGCTGCGGCTCGAGACCGTGAGCCGCGCTCCCACGATGAACGCAGGGCAGCCGGTGCCGAATGGGGGATGAAGGGCTCGTCGGCCGGGATGCCGGCCCGCACGAAGCCGAGCCGCAGCACAAACGCCACGCCCAGCAGGCTGCCCGCCCCGATGGCAGCGATGGCGAGCCCGCGGAACGCACCCACCCACCGTGCATCGGGAACCGACCATGCCTCGGCCACCGCCGCCACGAGGGCGACCGCAACCGCTGATGATCCCAGCCCGACGATCAATCGCCAGAGCACGCCGGCCCGAAACTCGTCCGCCGGCACCGCACCCGCATCTCCTGCCATCACGCCTCCACTCCCTGCCTCCACAGAGAGTCTCGGCGCGACCGCTCATTGTGAACATGACCAATTGAAATATGGCCCGACCGGACTAGTCCGCCCGCTTCCTGTCATCCAGCGCTGTTGAGCAGCACTTCACGACAGGAAGCTGCGGGATGCAGGCTCAGCCGCGGCCGTCGAAACGGGCGGCGCGGACACCTCGGGCGGCGAGCTCGGCCAGGAGGGCCCGGGGTGGGCCCAGCTCGGCGAAGCCCCGGGTTCCGGTCTCTGAAGCGGGAAACGGCCCCAGACCAGCGACGATGGCGGCAGCGGTGGCGAGGATGGCGCCCGTCAGGCTGGCGATGCGATCGACCGCTCCGAGGGTGAGCACGCGTCGAGCGCGCCCTTGGGAACCAGAAACCTCGACATGGAGCGCTCCGAGGTCAGCTCGTGCCTGAGTCCGACGACCCACCCACGCCCCGAGGCGGGGTGCCCACAACGGCGAGGCGTGTCGCACGTCGACGCGCCGGAGCCCGGAAACCGCCCGGCGGGCGAGGAGCGGCACGGCGCTCTCGGCCCGGCGACAGTCCTGGGGGCCCACCGGGGGCGGGAAGTAGACGAGCCGGCGGCCCGACCCCGCGCGCGGTCGGCCGAGGGCACCGCCCTCGAAGTCGGTTGCGCGTCCGCGCGCCGCCCGGGCAGCGACCAGCTGGCAGGCGCGCCCCGACGCGCTAAACCGGGCCACGTCGATTCCATCCACTTCTTGGAGGGACTCTGCCGCGTAGGCGGCGAGAACCTCCGAGAGCCCGGGGGCGAGTCCAGCCCCGGCGACCACGGTGACCCCGCTCGCGTGCGCGGCCGGGCTGAGGTCAAAGAGGGCCCGGACCGCCTCGACATCGTCGGCGCACGAGGCGAAGGGCACGCCGGCCTCCACCGCTGCCTCGGCGGCGCTGCGATCGGCGCCCGGGGCCAGAGCAGCGACGACCACCGAAACGTCGTCCGGGAGCGACGCGAGAGGCCACCCCAAGGTCGTGACGCTGGCCATGCCCTCGGATGCAGTTTCGCACTTGCGTCGGTCGGCGTCGGCGAGGAACACACGGTCGATCCCGGGAGTCGCCTCAAGCTGGCGCGCGGCCTGCACACCCACGGCGCCGGCGCCCAGCACCAGCGGTGTCATCGTGGGGCCGCCTCCGGCGGCCGCCCCGATGACGGGGCCGCCCATTCCTGGTTCGCTTGCTTGCGCTCGCTCACATCTCCTCGTCGAGGTCGATCTCCCGCCAGCCCGATCCGGTGGGCGCCCGCCCGCCCCGACCCCGGAGCCGGAGGAGGGCAGCGAGAACCGTGAGGGCGCCGAACGCCGTCAGCACTCGTTTGACCTGGGGCTTCATTTGCCCACCACGTGGGGCTAGGTGGAATCGAACCACCGACCTCACCCTTATCAGGGGTGCGCTCTAACCGACTGAGCTATAGCCCCGCACGCGGACGGCGATGGTAGCGAACGCTCAGGCGTCGTCGTCCACGGTGACCCGGATGCCTCCGGTCAGCCGGGCGACGCGGTTATAGAGCGCGGCGAGCAGGGAGGTCACCGTGGCCGAGATCACGACCCACACCAGCCCGAGGAGCGTCAAGACGAGGAAGATGCGGCCGAAGAGAAACTGGAAGTCTTCGTAGCCAAGCAGCTCGCCCATGAAGCTCTCGATGTTCTCGATGGTGCCGGTCACTTCCAGCATGAGCCAGAGCCCGGTGGTGGCGGCGACGACCGTCGCCAGGATGCCGAGGTAGACGGCGAGGGCGACCCGGAATACCGACCGGGGGGAAATCTTGACCACCCGCGGGGTGCTGGGCCCGGCGGGTAGGCCCGGCCTCTCGACCGGGCGGGGCTCGATCGGCCCCTCTCGGCGAACCGGCGGCGTGGGTCGCACCAACGGCTCGGCCGGCGGCGCCACCCGAGGAGCGGCCGCGGTGACCGACGGCTCGGCCGCGGGGGCCGGGCGAACGGGGGCCGGATCGGGGGCAGGGGGCGGGTCATGGCCGCCCGATCGGCGGCCGCTGCCGGGGATGACGTGGGCCGCGCCGGGCCGAGGGGATCGCCGGGCAAGCTCGGCCGCGGTCGATCGAGTCGTTCCCGCCAGCCCGGCGGCACGGGAACTCGGCGGGCGTCGTCGTCCGGACGGCTGGGCCTCCACCCCCCGGGTCGGGGCGTGGCGAGCCCGCCAGACGGGCGCTCCCAAGTCCTGGGGCCGTCATCCCGACCCTTCGATTCAGACTCGCCGGCCTCGCCCGCCGCCGTGTTTTCCTCGGGGGCGTCGTCCTCGGGGGCGTCTTCCTCGGGGGCGTCTTCCTCGGGGGCCGGAGCGAGGCCCCCGGGACGCAGATCACCGGGGCGCCGGTCGCCGGCCTCGCCGCGATCCTGGTCAAAGGGCCGCTCGGTCATCGCTTCTTCCCGCCGCCGCGGCGGGGAGGGGGCTTCTTCGTCGCCTTGGCCGCCGGGGTGGCCTTGGTGGGCTTGGTGGGCTTGGCCTCTGGGAGCTGTGCGGCGCCGTTCCCAGACACGGGCGCATCGTCCTCGTCTCGGTCGAGCACCGGGGCCACCGCCACCACACTGTCGCCGGCAGCGACCCGGGCCACCCGTACGCCCGTGGCGTCGCGCCCCTGGGAGGAGATCTCCCTGGCCTGCATGCGGATGATGTTGCCCGCCGCTCGGTGATCTTCATCCCCCGCACTCCCTGCCCTCCCCGGCGCTGGGCGCGGAAGCGGTCGAGCTTGGTGCGCTTGCCGTGCCCGCTACTGGTGACGATGAGGATGTCGGTGTCGTCGCGGGCGACGTCGCAGCTGACCACGGCGTCCTGGGCGTTCTTCAACTTCATCCCCCGCACACCGGCGGCGGCGCGCCCCATGGTCCGCACGTCTTGTTCCGAGAAGCGGATGGTCATGCCGTCGCGCGAGACCATGAACACCTCGTCCTTGCCCCGGGTTTGAATCACCTTCACCAACTCGTCGCCCTGGTTGAGCTTGATGGCGATGATCCCCGACCGGGCGTAGGACGAGTCGTACTCCGACATCTTCGTCTTCTTCACCATGCCCTGCCGGGTGGCGAAGAACAGGTTGACGCCTTCCTCGTACTCGCGGGTATCGATCACGGCCTCGATCCGCTCCTCGGGCTCGAGCTGGAGCAGGTTGACCAGCGCCAGGCCCCGCGCCGTGCGGTCCTTCAGGGGGATCTCGTGAGCCCGCAGCCGGTACACCTTCCCGCGGTTCGAAAAGAAGAGCAGGTAGGCGTGCGCCGACGTCGTGAGCAGGTGGGCCACGTAGTCGTCGTCGCGAAGCCCGGTCCCCCGAATGCCCTTGCCGCCCCGGCCCTGGGCCCGGAAGGTGTCGGACTTGACGGTCTTGGCGTAACCGTTGTGCGACAGCACGACGACCATTTCCTCGTCCTCGATGAGGTCGAGCACGTCCAGGTCGGCGGCGTCGGGCTCGATCGGGGTACGGCGCTCGTCGGCAAAACGCTCGCGCACGGTCGCCAGCTCATCTTTGATGACGCCCCGCAGTCGCTTGTCGCTACCGAGGATTTCCTCGAGCTGCTTGATGGTCGCTCGGAGCTCCTTGCCCTCGTCCATGAGCTTCTGGCGTTCCAGGCCGGTGAGGCGCCGCAGGGGCATGTCGAGGATGTGGTTGGCCTGGACTTCGCTGAAGCCGAACTGCTTGGCCATGAGCTTCTGGCGGGCCTCGTCGGCGTCCTTGGACCCGCGGATCACCTTGATGACGGCGTCGATCTTGTCGAGGGCCTTCAGCAGCCCCTCGACGATGTGCAGGCGCTCCTGGGCCCGGGTCAGCCGGTACTGGCTCCGGCGGGTGACGACCTCGATCTGATGGGCCACGTAGGCCTCGAGGGCCTGCTTGAGGTTCATGACGCGGGGGACGCCGTCGTCGAGCGCCAGCACGAGGGCGGCGAAGTTCGACTGCATGGGCGTGTGCTTCCAGAGCTGGTTCAGCACCACCTGGGCATTGGCGTCGCGCTTCAGCTCCACGACGAGGCGCGTCCGGCCCCCCGCCGACTCGTTCCGCACGTCGCGGATGCCGTCGAGCTTGCGCTCGCCCACCAGCTCGCTGATCTTCTGCCCGATCTGCTCGACCGAGGTCTGGTAGGGCACCTCGGTGACCACGATGCGCATGGCGCCCCGCGCCCCCTCCTCCACTTCGGCGAGGGCGCGCATCTTGATCGAGCCCCGGCCCGCCGTGTAGGTGTCGTGGATCCCCTGTCGCCCCAGGATGCGCCCGCCGGTCGGAAAATCGGGCCCCTGGACAAGCCGCATGAGGTCTTCGACGCTCGCCCGCGGATGGTCGATCAGGTGCACCGTGGCGTCGATGATCTCGCCCAGGTTGTGGGGCGGGATGTTGGTGGCCATTCCCACTGCGATCCCCCCTCCCCCGTTGACGAGCAGGTTGGGAAAGCGCGCCGGGAGCACCACCGGCTCCTGGTTTTGGCCGTCATACGTGTCGGCAAAATCGGCCGTGTCCTCGTCGATCCCGTCCAGGAGCGCCATGGCGAGGTCGTCGAGCCGGCACTCGGTGTAGCGCTCGGCGGCCGGACGGTCGTTGGGGTCGGGGGAGCCGAAGTTTCCGTGGCCGTCGACAAGGGGGTAACGGAGGGAGAAGTCCTGAGCCATGCGGGCCAGGGCGTCGTAGATGGCCTGGTTGCCGTGGGGGTGGAAGGCGGCCATCGTATTTCCGACCACGTTGGCCGACTTGCGGTGGGGGCGGTCGGGGCGCAGGCCACCCGAATACATGCTGTAGAGGATGCGGCGCTGCACGGGCTTGAGGCCATCGCGGGCGTCGGGGAGCGCCCTCGACACGATGACGGACATGGCGTAGTCGAGGAACGACCGCTCCATCTCCTCCTGGATGTCGACCGGCTCGACGAAGCCGAGCGTGTCCTGGTGCCCCGTATCCGTGCCCCTGGCCATCCGGCCCTTCACTCCTTCCATGTCTGTGTTGCGTTACGGCGCGTATGCGCGCTCAACGCGACGCAGACGCTCAAATGTCGAGGAACCTCACGTCGCCGGCGTTCTGCTGGATGAACTCCCGGCGCAGCTCTACGTCGTTGCCCATCAGGCGGCTGATCACCTCGTCGGCAATGGCCTCGGCTTCGCGGGCGTCGACCCGAAGCAGCGTGCGCTCGGCCGGGTCGAAGCACGTCTCGCGCAGCTCGTGCCAGTCCATCTCGCCCAGGCCCTTGAATCGGGCGACCTCGATCTTTCGCCCCTTGTGTTCTCGGGTGAAGGCGTCGAGGGCTCGGTCGTCTTTCAGGTACTGCTTCTCGGTGCCCAGCGTGACCGAGTAGAGGGGCGGCTGGCCGATGTAGACGTAGCCGTCGGTGACCAGCGTCTGCATCTGGCGGAAAAAGAACGTCAGCAGCAGGGTACGGATATGGGCCCCGTCGACGTCGGCGTCGGACAGGATGATCACCTTGTGGTAGCGGATCTTCTCCGCCTCGAAGTCTTCCGAGCCGACGCCGGCACCGATGGCGGTGATGAGGGACTGGATCTCCTCGTTCTTCAGCATCTTGTCGATGCGGGCCCGCTCGACGTTGAGGATCTTCCCCCGGATCGGCAGGATCGCCTGGGTGGCCGGATCGCGGGCCTGCTTCGCCGACCCACCGGCGGAGTCGCCCTCGACGATGAACAGCTCGCATTCCTCGGGATTTCTCGATGAGCAGTCGGCGAGCTTGCCCGGCATCCCGGCTGAATCGAGGAGGCTCTGGCGCCGGGTGAGGTCTCGCGCCTGGCGGGCGGCAACGCGGGCCCGAGCGGCCTGCATCGATTTCTGCACGATCTGGCGCCCCTCGGGGGGGTGCTCCTCAAGCCAGTCGCCGAGCTTCTCGTTGGTGATCTTCTCGACCAGCGAACGCATCTCGGTATTGCCGAGCTTCGTCTTCGTCTGGCCCTCGAACTGGGGGTTCTTGAGCTTGACGGAGAGGATGGCGGTCAGCCCCTCCCGGATGTCTTCGCCCTGAAACGCGGGGTCCTTCTCCTTCAGGAGGTCGCGGCGCTTCGCGTACTTGTTGATGGCGTTCGTGAGGGCCTTCTTGAAGCCCTCCTCGTGCATTCCACCCTCGGTGGTGGCGATGGTGTTGGCGAAGCTGTGGATCCCCTCGTGGTAACCGGTGTTCCACTGCATGGCGAGTTCGACGATCCCCTCGTCGGCCTCGGCCTCGAAAGAAACGACCCGCTTGTGGAGCGGCTCCTTGGAAGCGTTGAGGTGCTTCACGAAGTCCACGAGCCCGCCCGTGTACTTGAACTTGTGCTCCTTGAGGCCCGCGCCTGACTCGGCATCTCCGTTGGCCCGCTCGTCGCGGAACACGATCTCGAGGCCCTTGTTGAGGAAGGCCATCTCGCGCAGGCGCTCGATCAGGGTCTGGGCGCGGAACTCGACTTCCTCGAACACGTCGGGGTCGGGCCAGAAGGTGACGGTGGTGCCGGTGCGGTTCGACGGCCCGACCTTCTTGAGCTTGGCCTTCGGCTTGCCCCCGTCGACATACGTCATCTGCCACTTGGCGCCGTCGCGGTGGATCTCGAGGTCGAGCTTCTTGGAGAGGGCGTTGACCACGGACACCCCGACCCCATGAAGCCCGCCGCTGATCTTGTAGCCCTCGCCGCCGAACTTTCCCCCGGCGTGGAGCATGGTCATCACGACCTCAGCCGCCGACATGCTCTTGTATTCGGGGTGCTTGCCGGTCGGGATCCCTCTCCCGTTGTCTTCCACGCGGCACGCGCCGTCCTTCAGCAGGGTGATCTTGATGCGGTCGCAGAAGCCCGCCAGCGCCTCGTCGACGGAGTTGTCGACGACCTCGTACACCAGATGATGCAGGCCCGAAGGCCCGGTCGAGCCGATGTACATCCCCGGTCGCTCCCGGACCGGCTCGAGCCCCTTGAGAACGGTGATGTCTTTGGCCGCGTACGCCACGCGCGAATACCCCTTACTGGTACTTACCGGTCAGCCGACATGGCGGCGGGGCGGGTGCCCTCGGCCGGGCCCCGATTCCGAGGTTCCGGACTGCTCTGGGGTGTAAAAGTGCTGGTCAGCCCCCTGAAACACAGTGTCTCCATGGTACCAGACGACCCCCGGAAAACTCGGGATCTGCCCGGGCCGGAAACCCTCGGAACTTCCCTCCCCTCTAAGTGCGCGTGGGCGCCCGAACGCGACCGGTTTTCTGGCGCCAGCGAAGGTGTGGCCGTCAGCGCATTGGGCGCCCGACAACCACGCGAATCTCGCGAAGGGCCGGGGTCCCGATGGCCTCGTTGAGGCCCTGGATGAGCCCGTCTGACTGCGAGCGGATGTGGGTGGCCCACGCCGGCTCGTCAACCTCGACCGTGAGAACGCCGTCGGTAAGTCGCTTGGCTCGTGCGTGAGCTGCCACCTCTTCGCCTGCGATCGCAGCCCAATGCTCTTGGACCGCCACCGCCGGGCGTTGATCCTCAAGCCCCAGCTCACGGGTGAGCCACTCCAGCGCCTCCCCGAGGGGTTTGATGGGGCGCTCGTTGCGCCTGGTCATTGGGGAGCCACCCTGCCCGCGCTCACCTGGAGCGTGAGCTCCACGTCAAGATCGTCGGGCAACCGTGACGCCGTCGTCACGATCGCCTGCGCGTCGGGAAGGTGCGCGACGAGGGCGGCCGCGCGCCCGGGGTCCAGCTCGCTGAACACGTCATCCAAGAGGAGGACGGGCTCTTCACCCACCGCCTCCCCGACGACGTTGTGGCCCGCCAGCCGGAGGGCCAGGGCGAGCGACCGCTGCTCGCCCTGGGACGCCTCCAACCGGGCGTCGTGCCCGCCGATGGTCAGGCGCCACTCGTCGCGATGGGGCCCCACGAGGGTGACTCCCCGCTCGATCTCGTGCCGCCGCTCCCGGTCCAACGCGGCCTCGATCTGCTCCGCAACCCTGCCTGCGTCAAGGCCTCCCTCGGCCCATGGAGGTTCGTACGCGCTCGCGATGTCCCCGCGGCCTCCTGAACCGGCCGCCATGTCCCCGTATGCCTTCACGAGGGGGCTGTCCAGGCGTCCGATGAGGCCGAGCCGTGCTGACACGACCGCCGCGCCTTTTGTCACCAGTTGGTCATTCCAGACCGCGAGCGTGAACCGGTCTTCCTCGTTCCGGATCCCGGATCGCAAGAGGGCTGATCGCTGTCGGACCACCCTCTCGTAGTCGCTGAGGAGCCCTGCTGCTCCCGGCGACACCGACAACAGGAGGTCGTCGAGATAGGCCCGCCTCCCCGCCGGCCCCCCCTTCACCAACTCCAGGTCGTCGGGTGAAAACGTCGTGACCCGAAGCGTTTCCTCCAACGCCTGAGCCCGACGGACCGGTTGGCGGTTGACCTGGATGCGGTTTCGGCCGGTCCGGGCGATCTCTACTTCGACCAGGCGCTCCCGGCCGGCCCGGACGAGCTGGCCACGGACGACCGCTTGCTCCGCCCCCGCCCGCACCAACGCGGCATCGGGAGCCCCGCGAAAGGAACGGGCGCGCGCCAGGTATGCGACGGCTTCCAAGAGGCTCGTCTTCCCCTCGCCGTTGCGGCCGACGAGGGCGGTGAGCCGCTCCGCGGGGGCAACCTCTACGAACTCGTGACAGCGGAAGTTGGTAAGCCAGACGTGGGCAACGCGCACTACGAAACGCGCACGGGCATGAGGAGGTAGAGGAACCCTGCCCCGTCAACAGCCCGAAGGGTTGCCGGCTTCAAGGGATCGAGGGTCTCGAGGATGAGCTCCTCACCCGTGACTACGCCGGCGCCGTCGAGGAGGAACTCGGGGTTGAAGGCCACCGTCATGTCCTCGCCTTCGTATTTGGCGTCGACCAGCTCGTGGGCCTCTCCGACGTCTTGGGCCTGCGCCATCAGCTCGACCTTGGCCGACGAAAGCGACAAGCGAATCGGGGCCCCTTCCCTGCTCTGGGCGACGAGCCGGACCCGCTTCACCGCCTCGATGAACGGTTCCCGTTCCACGGTAAGCCGGTTCGGGTAGTCGCTCGGAAGAAGCTGTCGGTAGTTCGGGAACTCCCCCTCGATCAGACGGGTGGTCACCCGTGCTGCCTCAAGGTCGAACATGGCTTCGCGCTCGCCGATGACAACACTGGCCTCGCTGGCGGTGTCGGCCGGCAGAAGCCGCTGTACTTCCGCGAGGGCCTTCGCCGGAACAAGTACAGACCGATCACCCACGAGGGCCTGTTCGCCCTCGAGGTCGCGCAATGCCAGTCGGTATGAATCCGTCGCCACCAGCCGGAGCCCGGTGTCGGTGGGTTCGAGCTGGACGCCGGTGAGGATGGGCCGGGCGTCGTCGCGCGACGCCGCCGGGACTACCTGGCGGAGCGCGTCAGCGAGAATCGCCCCGTCGATCCTCACTCCCTCCCCCGTCGGTTCTGGCACCCGCGGAAACTCTTCGGCTGGAAGCACGCGCAGGGCAAAATCAGATCTTCCTGCCGAGATCCGCGCTTCGTCGGCGTCCGCCTCGACGGTGACGCTCCCCGATTCCAGGGCCCGAATGATGTCGCCGAACAGGCGCGCCTGCATTACCGCCATGCCGTCTTCGATGGTGTCAGCCGTCGTCGTTGCCGAGATCGTGATCTCGAGGTCAGAGCCGACGAGACGCAGCTCACCACCAGACGCAGTGATCAGCAGCCCTGAAAGAACCGGGAGGGCCCCGGCGCGTGCGGTCACAGCCCGCTGAGCGATCCCTACAGCCTCAACCAGTGCATCGCGCTCGCATCGGAACTTCACCAAGCTCTCCTATGTCAATTCTTTGGTTGTGTTACTAGGGGCAGTAATAGGGGGTGTGGATTGTGGATAACAGAGCATTTCCCCAGGTCAGGCCGGAAGTGGTTGTCCCATGGCTGTCCACAGGAGTCCACAACAATTCAACCGGACCGGGAGGGGAGCACCGCTACCCCACAGTGGAGCGACGAAATCTGGGTACCGATCCACAGGTTATCCACGCCCCCTGGACGCATTAGTGGTTGGGGTCGCCGTGCTTGATCCGATTGATCAGCTCGCTGACCTGGTCGAAGACCGGGCGCTGTTCGGTCATGAGCCCGGAGATCTTCTCGACCGCGTGCATCACGGTTGTGTGATCCCGGCCGCCGAACTCTTTGGCGATCTGGGGGTAGCTGTAACCCGTCAACTCGCGAAAGACGTACATGCTGACCTGACGGGCGCGCACCAGCGGGCGGCGGCGGCTCTTACCGATGAGTTCGTCGATCGTCCAGCCGAACATTTTGGCCGTCTCCTCGAGGATGAGCGCCGGAGTGATGACCCGGGGCTCAGAGGACGGCAAGAGGTCGGCCAAGACCTCGCGGGCGAGCTCCTCAGAGAGGGGAGTGTTGTTCAGGCTGGCGTAGGCGGCGACCCGGATGAGGGCCCCTTCCAGCTCGCGCACGTTGTCCTTGATGTGGGTGGCGATGAACGCCAGGACTTCACGCGGGACGTGGTCGAAGCGTTCGGACTCCGCCTTCTTCTGGAGAATGGCGAGGCGAGTCTCGAATTCGGGAGGCTGGATGTCGGTGATGAGTCCCCACTCGAACCGGCTCCGGAGCCGGTCTTCGAGGGTGGCGATCGACTTTGGCGGTCGGTCGGAGCTGATGACGATCTGACGGTGGGCGTTGTGGAGTGAATTAAAGGTGTGGAAGAACTCTTCCTGGAGCCCTTCCTTGGACTCGAGGAACTGGATGTCGTCGATCAAGAGGACGTCGACCTCGCGATACCGCCGCTTGAAGTCGGAATTCGTGTTGTTCCGGATGGCCTCGACGAACTCGTTCATGAAGGTCTCGGTTGACACGTAGCGCACCCGGAGCCCGGGGAACACCTCGGAGACGTAGTGGCCGACGGCGTGGAGAAGGTGCGTCTTCCCGAGGCCGGCCGACCCATAGATGAACAGCGGGTTGTAGGACCGGGCCGGGGCCTCGGCCACCGACAGGGCCGCGGCGTGGGCAAAGCGGTTGGACGCGCCGATGACGAAGTGCTCGAACCGGTAGCGCTCATTCAGGGCGTCACCCTGGATTTCAGAACCACGCAGCGGCCGCGGCGCCATGGCGAGTTCGGTGATCGGGCGGGTCGCCGGGGACGAGTCAGGGGAAGGCTCGGGAACGGGTTCGCTCAGCGAGGCGGCCGGAACCGCGAGCTCCATGGGGGCTGGGTCGGTGTGAACGACGAGTTCGACGCGGATCTCGCGCCCGGTGTGCTCGTGCAGAAGGTCTTCGATCAAACCGGTGTGATCGTTCTGGATCTTGTCGCGGGCGAGACGACTCGGAACCGCCAGCACGAGCTGATCGTGATGCCGCTCAACCGGACGAATGCCCTCAAACCACGTTTTCCACGCCGCCTCGGTGAGACGGATGCGAAGCAGGGACGCGGCGGCTGTCCACAAGTCTCGTGCTTCGTGCTCGGTGGGGTTTCCCACAGGAGTTTCCACAGGTGTGGATACTGCCCCCAGCGCTACGGAACAAAGACCAGAAATGGCCCTTGTTCCACCCGGTGTACTTGTTGTGGCGCCCAAACCGTGGGCGGGTCGGTGCGCGCGACGCGCACCGCTTTCTTGTCCTGGGGAAGTCACGACGCCCGAGGGGGCCGACGAGGGTTCGCAAGTTATCAGCGAGGCCCATGCGTCTACAAGGGGAGAATCAGGGCACGGGCCCACCGATTTCGACGGTCGGACCGCGTTGGCGGTCTGTGCGGGCCCACCCGTAGACTCGCCGCCGGACTCAAAACAGCGTGCGCCGGCAGGCGGCGCGCTCTAAGGAACCGGCGGAAGCTGGGCGCGCGAACCTGGCCCAGGTAGCCGTTCCGCATGACCAGCGCGATGAATCCGCGCGCAGCCCCGAAGGAGACGTTGAGTGAAGCGCCCGTTCCAGCCCAACGTGCGGAAGCGGAAGAAGACCCACGGATTCCGAATCCGAATGCGAACCCAAGGCGGCCGGGCCGTCATCCGGGCCCGCCGGCGAAGGGGACGGGCACGACTCAGCGCCTGATCTGGCGCGTTCGTGACCGGGCCACCTTCGCTGCTCTCGCTCGCGGCCAGCGTGCTCGATCCGGACCGATCACCGTGATTCGGACATCGCTGCCGCCGGAAGTCAGCCCGGAACCCCCGAGGGTGGCCTACCGCGTCGGGCGGCGTGTGGGGGGTGCGGTGGTTCGGAATCGGGTGCGGCGGCGGCTCCGGGTGGCGGTCGGGAATACGGCAGATCGGTTCCGGCCCGGATGGGCGTACTTGGTGGCCGTGGCGCCGGAAGGAGCCCGGGCGGCGGGGGCGGATCTACAGGCAGCAATCGAGGCCGCTCTGGAGCGACTCGAGGCCCAGGAGCAGGTAGGGAAATGACCGGGAGCGCAAGAGCCGAGCTCGAAGGCCAGAACGTTCGGGCGGCCGGAGCTGATGCGCGGCCGAGCGTGCTCGCGCGGGTCCTCATTCGTGCCATCCATGGTTGGCAGCACTTCAGCACGACACGCTCACCACGGTGCCGGTTTGAGCCGTCTTGTTCGAAATATACGGAAGACGCGATCCGTGACCACGGCGCCGTTCGGGGGGCGTGGCTCGGGGTCCGCCGCATTGCCCGCTGCAGACCAGGCGGCGGGTTTGGCTTCGATCCGGCGCCTCCACGCTTGGACTCCCGCACCCAGGACGGTCGCGGGGTCAGCGGCAAACCACGAAGGGGGACGCCGTGGGCGGCCTGATTGACGCGTTCGGAGCGCTGACCGCGTTCTTCTACAACCTGATCCCCAACTGGGGGATCTCGATCATCCTCATCACCGTCACCATCCGGCTGCTCCTGTATCCCCTCACGGCGAAGCAGGCGCGCTCGATGGCGAAGATGCAGCGAGTGCAGCCTGAGATCAAGAAGCTCCAGGAGAAGCACAAGCACGACCGCCAGAAGCTCAACGAAGAGTTGATGGCCTTCTACAAGGAGCACCAGATCAACCCGATGGCCGGGTGTCTGCCCCTGCTGCTCCAGTTCCCGATCTTCATTGGGCTGTTCCAGGTCCTTCGGTCCCCGTACAAGCACATTCCTGTAGGAACAGATCTGTTCCGGGCATTCTGCGATAACTCCACTTCTGCCGCGGCTTGTAACAATCCGAAAGGGGGACTGCCGCGTGGCCTGAGCTTCTTGAGCATGGACCTCTCCCGAGGTGCCAGCGCCGACCACGGGTCCGTGGTAGACGCCCTCCCCTTCTTTCTCCTCATCGGCCTGGTCATTGCCAGCGGGTGGTTCCAGAGCCGGCAGATGACCCGCCTCCAGCGCGGGCGGGCGACGGCGCAGAGCCAGATGATGACCCGGATCTTCCCGCTCTTTTTCGGGGTCATTTCCTACAGCCTCCCCGCGGGCGTGGTTCTCTACTTCTTCGTCAGCAACCTCTGGCAGATCGGACAGCAAGCGGTGATTTTCGGGCGCGAGCCCGAAACCGTGGGTGCCAAGGGGAAACCGAGCGGGCGGCACCGGGCGGCCGCCGACAAGCAGCGCTCGGACCCCAAGCCGGCACCGGGCGGCCGACGAGCCAAACCCGAGAAGTCTGAAGCCGTGATCGAGGCCGAGGCTCGAGAGATCGACGACGTCGATGCCGAGACCACTGGCACCGACACCGGAAGCGAGGATGCGTCGGCACAGGCCGCGCCGAGACCGCCGGCCAAGTCAGGCGGTCGGTCTGGTGCAGAAGCGCGGCCGAACCGCGCAAAGGCGAGGAAGAAGAAGAAGCGCAAGCGACGTCGTTAAGAGCGTGCGCCGATAGGCGGCACGCATCCGCGCAGCCTCTAAGGGACTGAGGATCGAGATGGAGTGGATCGAAACCACCGGTCGTACGGTGGAGGAAGCAAAGCGGCGAGCTCTCGAGGAGCTCGGCATCGACGAGAATGAACTGGAGTTCGAGGTCGTCCAGGAGCCGAAAACAGGTTTCCTGGGGCGCCTCGGAGGGTCGAGTGCACACGTGCGGGCCCGCGTTCGGCCAATCTCCCGGGAAAAGCCCGACCGACGCCGGGGCCGGGGGCGGCGGGAATCGGGGGGCCAGCGTGAACAGAAGGGTCGCCGCCAACAGACCGAGGGGCGTGGACGGAATGGGCGAGGGCGAAATGAAGGTGAGCGCAGTGGGCGAGCACGTCGCGAGGAGCCGGCCCGTGCTGGCGCTCGACCGCGGGATGACGATCGCCGAGCGGAACGAGAGCGGGGGGCCAAACGTGAGGAGCGACCGATGAGTGATGTGCCGATCGACGAGCAGGCCCGCGTTGCCGGGGACTTCACGCGCGGTCTGGTGGAGGCGTTCGGCGTGCGCGCCGAGGTTCGAGCGTACGGTGACGACGAGGACCACTTGCGAGTCGAGGTCGAAGGTACTGACTTGGGGCTCCTCATCGGGCGTGATGGCGCGACGATGGAAGCGTTGCGCGAGTTGATACGTACGGCGCTGCAGCGGGAGACCGAGGGGCGGAGTGCTCGCGTGAGCATCGATGTCGGAGGGTACGCAGCTCGTCGGCGCGAGGCGCTCGCTGAGTTCGCTCGTGGTCTTGCCGAGAAGGTGATCGAGACCGGGCGCGCCCAAGTCCTCGAGCCGATGAACCCTCCCGATCGCAAAGTCGTCCACGACGCGGTCAATGAGATCGAGGGCGTGAGCACCATCTCGGAGGGCGAAGAGCCCCGCCGGCGGGTGGTCATCGAGCCGGTCTAGCGCTCCAACCCGTGCTGAAGGTTGAGGAAAGGGCTCAGCTGGTACGGGCCTTCGAACGGGCACGCGCGCGCGGGGGGATCGGGCCGGGCCCGGTTGAGCCGCACATCGAGCATTCGGTCACCCTCGCTCGACTTGCTGCCCCCCCGCCCGAATGCTTTCTCGATCTCGGGAGCGGCGCCGGGATCCCCGGGCTGGTGCTTGC